>NZ_KB906072.1:0-320542 GCF_000381165.1 Agrobacterium sp. 10MFCol1.1
TAAATAATGAAATCAGTAGTTTGAAAATGGTTACGGAGGTAAATCATACTCCCTTAGCAGGGGAGCGCCTTCGACCACTCGGCCACCTCTCCGGTGCGGCCTGATTATTGCTTTAAAAAAATGAATGCAAGGGTTTTTCGCCAAGAAGCCGAAAAACCTGTTGGCCGAACACCCGCCAGCGAAACTTTGCGGGCCATTGGGGAACTTCTTCTCTTCCGGCACGTTCTGGCTTCGGTAACAAAAAGAGGTGTTCTAATGGCTCAGACCAAACTGAATGTTGTCGAAGATACGATCGAAAACCAGATTGCGGAGTTGCGTTCGCAGATTTCGTCTCTCTCCAAGTCCGTTTCCGCTCGTGCGGAAGGCGTTGGTGAAGATGCATCCGAATTTCTGGATGAGGCTCGTGGCCGCGTTCGCAAGGCGGCAAGCAATGTGCGCGCCCAGGGCCAGAACGTTGTGGAAGCAGTCAAGGAAAACCCCGGCACTGCAACCTCGCTGCTGACGATCGTCGGCGCACTCGGCTTTGCGATCGGTTATGCGGTCGGCGCTGGTACTCAGCAGAGTTCTTCGAACAGCAGCCTTTATCGCTGGCGCTGATTGCCGCACTACAGGCTAGAATTCAGGCAAGGCGGGATACGTTCCGCCTTGCCTGTTCGCATTTATTTCAGAGAATTGACGAACGGGGGGCGGAAATGGTGTTCAGCAGCGATCTTGAAGAAGCATTGTCGGATTTCGCGAGAGATCACGGCATTGACAGGGATGAGGCTATCCAGCGCATCGTCCGCGCGGCACTCATCAATAACGGTTATCTCGCTTCCGGCGAAGAAGGCATTCCGCCGGAAAAGCTGAACGCCAGCAACGATGACTAAGACTCAATATCCGGATTTGGATGGCGCAGGCGCTGAGCCGCCCTTGTAGCGGCTGGAGAGCGCACGCAGTGTATTGGAAAACTCCGTGACATCGGCGCCAACAGCCACGAAAGATGCGCCGAGTTCCAGATAACGGCGATTGAAGGTCTCGTTGAAGGTGAGAATGCCGGCAGCTTTGCCGGCCGCGACGATCTTGACGATCGCTGCCTCTATTACAGCCTGCACTTCCGGCTCGTCCAGCCTGCCGAGATAGCCCATATCCGCAGCAAGATCGGCCGGGCCGATGAAGATGCCGTCCACACCTTCCACCGCAAGAATATTGTCGAGATCATTGATCGCGGCGCGCGTTTCGGCCTGCACCAGCAGGCACACGCTGTCGGACGCGCTGTCGGCATAATCGGTTATGGTGTTGAAGGCTGAGGCGCGGGCAACCGCCGCCCCCATGCCGCGAATGCCGCGCGGCGGATAGTGCATCGCACTGACCAAATCTTCAGCCTGCGCCGCCGAATCGACCATGGGCACCAGAAGCGTGCGGGCGCCTGCGTCCAGCAGCTGCTTGATCATCCAGCTTTCGCCAACGGGCACACGCACCACCGGTTCGGCGGGCGATGTGGCGAGAGCGCGCAATTGGTCGATGATGCTGCGAAGATCGTTCGGGCCGTGCTCACCATCGATGACCAGCCAGTCGAAACCCGCTGTTCCGGCAATTTCCGCCGTGATGGCCTCACCCATATCGAGCCAGAGGCCGATTTGCGGCCTGCCAGCGTGGATGGCTGTTTTGAAACGATTTTCGGGAGCGGGCATGATGTCCTCAGGAAAGCAGTAATTTCAGATCGGCGGACGGGTCCGCCAGGATGGCGCGATCCGGCTCAGCGCCGGTATCGAGCAGTTTTTTGCCGGAAACATAGGCCTTGGCATCGTTGACGGCGTCGACCGCCACGAATCGCCCGTCGCGGAAATACCAGACCGACCAGCTGCCTTCGCGCGCGCCGGGCCGCAGCACCGTCTCGTCATAACCGAGGTTGAAGCCGGCGATCTGCAGCTTCACCTCGTATTGATCAGACCAGAACCAGGGTTTGGCATCATAGGCGACTTCAGCGCCTGCCAGTACATGAGCGGCGGCCTCGGCCTGATCAACCGCGTTCTGGACTGACTCGAGACGCACAAGCTGGCCCCGCCACGGCAGCAACGCGCAATCGCCCACCGCGTGGATATCCTTGTCCGAGCTGCGGGTGTGTTCATCCACCACGATGCCATTGCCGACATCGAGGCCCGATTCGCGGGCAAGGCGATCGTTCGGGGTTACGCCAATGCCGACGATGACGAAATCCACGTCAAGCACCGAACCATCGGAAAGCTCGGCAGCGGCCACCCGGCCATCCATGCCGACAAGCCGCACGAGGCCGGTCTTTTCGCGGATGGAGACGCCGTGCTCCTGATGGATGCCGCGCATGATATCGGCGGTTTCCTTTGCCGCCACGCGCTGGAGAATGCGGTCGGCCATTTCGATCAGCGTGACCTCGAGACCGAGCTTGCGGGCGACGGCTGCCGCTTCCAGACCGATATAACCACCGCCAATAACCAGCAGCCTGCGGCCGGGTTTCATTTCCTCAAACAGCCGGTCAGCATCGCGCTTGTCGCGAACGGTCAGAACACCTTCGAGATCGCCACCGATGCTGGCGGGCAGCTCGCGGGGTGCAGCACCGGTCGCCAGTACCAGCTTGTCGTAGGAAAGCGTGCTGCCATCCTGCATGCGAACGGATTTGGCAGCGCGGTCTATCTCCTCCACGAAGGTGGAGAGCCGGATATCGACATTGTTTTCCGCGTACCACTCCTCAGGCCGAAACATCAGCCGGTCGAAGCTCATCTCGCCTAAAAGGTATTTTTTCGAAAGTGGCGGCCGTTGATAAGGATAGGCATCCTCCGAGCCGATGATGGTGATGGGGCGCTCATCCTTCAGCGCCCTGAGCTTTGCCGCCAGCGCGAAAGCGGCCTGCCCCGCCCCGACGATTACCAGCCTTCCCGCCACATTCCACTCCCAGAACAATCGCCAATGGGCAGATTTGCCGCACCCTGCGAAGCCATATTGCGGGATCAGGCGTAACGCCAAGTACGGCCCGCGTCAACCGTACAGCGCCACCAGCCCGGTGCAAGCATGACACATTATCACCCCAGACTGCGACACCCTTGCAACCGGAAGGAGCCGGATGCATTTCCTCAAGGGAAACATCGGCTTCCGACAGGCGGTCTGGCCCATGTCGAGACGCAGAACAGACAATTGCGCGGATTTCCTTCACGCACTGGCAAGGAAGCCGCGTTAAAATCGGCATCAGGAAAAGGCAATCCGGGAGGTTGTCATGGCTTTACATATTGATCACCGTCAAAGCGTCCCGCAGGACGAGCAATACGAGAAGTTTCAGATCGACCGGCCCGGAAAGATCACCTTCATCGGGCATCACCTCAGCGCCAAGGATACCATGCGCTGCTTGGTGCGCAGCATCTCGCTTTATGGCGCAGAGATCGAGGTCAGCCCGCATCTGGAGATGCCCACCAACTTCTATCTGGAAATTCTCGGCATTCGCGATGAGATCGGCTGCAACCTGATCCGCAGGGAAGAGGAAAAGGTCACCATCGGATTCAACATGTTGATTGACGCAGAATTCCTGCACCATGTGCGCAGGCTGAGTTTCGAGACCAGCGTCTGAGCCGCATCGACCGATTAGCGGCCGAGTTTTTCTCTCACGGCACGACGGTGGAAAAAACTGTTCCAAAACAGCCATCCGGCAACCGGGCGCGACTTGCGTCCGGTTTTTTTGCACCTATTGTGTGCAGGGTTTTCAAACAGGTACTGGAAATCTCAGCCAATGTCCGCTTTCTCACGTCTTACGCCGCTAGCCGTCTCTCTTCCTTCAACCGTTCCCTTCGTCGGCCCGGAAGCCATCGAGCGGGGCCGCGGCCTGAAGGTGGAAGCGCGGATAGGCGCCAATGAAAGCGGGTTCGGTCCTGCCCCATCCGTGCTTATGGCCATGCGGGATGCTGCGGCCGAGACCTGGATGTATAGCGATCCGGAAAATTTCGAACTGAAGGAAGCACTCGCCATCCACCACGGCGTTTCGCGTGGCAATATCGCCATTGGCGGCGGTGTCGATGGTTTGCTGGGTGAGATCGCCAGGCTGATCGTTGAGCCGGGAACGCCGGTGGTCACCTCGCTCGGCGGTTATCCTACCTTCAATTACCATGTGAACGGCTTTGGCGGAAAACTCGTGACCACGCCATACGTCGACGATCACGAGAACCTCGACGGGCTTCTCGATCTCGTCATCCGGGAAAATGCACCGCTGGTCTATTTCGCCAATCCCGACAATCCGATGGGAAGCTGGTGGGAGGCAAGCGAGGTCGTGGCCTTTGCCCGTGCGCTGCCGGAAACCTGCCTGCTCATTCTGGACGAGGCCTATTGCGAGACCGCACCTGCCAGCGCCGTGCCAAGCATCGACGCCCTTATCGGCCAGCCGAACATCCTGCGCATGCGGACTTTCTCGAAAGCCTATGGGCTTGCCGGCGCCCGCGTGGGTTATGCCATCGGCACGCTCGGCAATGTCGAAGCCTTCGACAAGATCCGCAATCATTTCGGCATGGCACGCGTTTCGGTCGCCGGCGCATTGGCGGCGCTGAAGGATCAGGCCTATCTGCATGACGTCGTTGGAAAAATTGCGGTGGCTCGAGATCGCATTTCCGCGATTGCCCGCAGTAACGGCCTCTCGCCACTGCCGTCGGCAACCAATTTCGTCACCATCGATTGCCAGCGCGACGGCACTTACGCCCGCGCCATCGTCGACGGCTTGATGGAACATGGCGTGTTCATCCGCATGCCGGGCGTGGCGCCGCTCAACCGCTGCATTCGTGTGAGTGTGGGACCTGATGACAAGCTTGATCTTTTTGAACGGGCATTGCCGAAGGTCATCAAGGCGCTGGGTTGAGGTTTCGCTTGCCTTCTCCTCATTCCTGTTCTTGTCACGAGGAATCGAGCCGGCCCAAGTCCTTGGGCTGAAAGGGATCTCTCGCCACACGGACGTGTGCCGGCTGGATCCCCGTGGCAGGCAAAGGGATGAGGGTGGCGAGCCAGGCGGCATATGGTGCGATCGACCATTGCGTGCATCGATTCAACATCCTCTGACAAACCCCTGTTCGCGAATCGTTTTCCATCAACCGACATCGCCAGACATAAGAAAACCGCGCCGGCCTTGTTCCTGCCGGTCGCGGTTTGATGTGTCAGCGCAAAAGCTCCTTTTCAAAGCCCTCGCCGCATTCCCCTTCGGGTTTACTTTCGTTTGTACCGGTCATCGGGACTGGAGGGAACCGGACCGGAAATTCTGTCGCGGATAAGGTGCGTCAGTGCATCGTCATCCAGTCGCGTGCGGCACGCAACGCTTCGGCCAGTTCCGCCTTGGTCATGTTGCGAGCAAGATCTGCTCGGAGCGAAGCGGCTCTTTCCGATCCGCGGATCGCGGCGATGTTGAGCCATTTGTGGGCCGCGACCAGATCCACCTTGCATCCCCGGCCGGTCGCATAGACCAGGCCGAGATTGCAAAGGGTGTCGGCGCGGGTTTCGCCACCGGCAACTGCCATTTCGATATCGCGAATTTCAAAGCGTGCCATCGTTTTAATCCCTGTCTTCTCGCCTGTTTCATCAAGTGCCTTCTTGTCGAGGCTAACCTTTGGAACTGCCGTCTTTTGCGGCTTTTTTGTTCTTCCGGCCGGCAGGTTTTCCCTGCGCTTTTGATGACCCCAATATGTCATGAGGCTTTCAACGGGCGCTTAAAAGGCATGATTAATGGGCCGCAAACAAACTGCAAACGATTGGTAAAATTGGGTTTTTGTTAAATATCACGAGGTGCGGAAATTAAGGACTTTCGAGCGAATTTTACGAAAACTTTAGAATTGGATTTCAACCCTTCATTCACCACGATCCAAACAACGGTTTTTCGAATTGCCCCTCTCCCGCTCTCCTGACCGACGCAAATGCCGTCTCGCAGCTGGAATTTTCTGTTTCCTTTTACGTGAACGTCAAATACTATCCGCATGCCCGTGCGGAGGACGAAACGGGCAAAGAAAGCGCGACATGGACGGAGGAGTTTTTATGAAGCGTGTAATGATGATTGCCGCAGGCCTACTGATCGGCAGCAACCTTGCTTTTGCTGCTGAGCCCATTGAAGGCAACTGGAAGACGGCGAGCGGCGAGACAGCCGTAATCGGCCCCTGCGGCGCAGCTTTCTGCGTGACGCTGAAGACAGGCAAACATGCGGGAAAACAGATCGGCAAGCTTTCCGGCAAGGGAAACAGCTATTCGGGCGATATTACCGATCCCGCCAATGACAAGACCTATAGCGGCTCCGGCACCGTTTCCGGCAATTCGCTGAGTATGAAGGGCTGCGTGCTGAAAATCCTGTGCAAATCCCAGACCTGGACGCGGTTGTGAGATAAGATGCGGCGGACAGGCTTGTAACAGCCTGTCCGTCGTCGCAGACGGACGTCGTGTGTAACGCATATATCCGTTGATGTATTGTCGCGGCCCGAACGAACACTCTTAAGAGCGACGCATGCCTGCCACCCTTTCCATAATCCTGATTTCGGGTACGTCCCATGTCGGCAAAAGCACCCTAGCCGGCCTGTTAAGCGAAAAGCTCCACTGCGAGGCAATTTCAACCGACAGCCTGGCACGCCACCCCGGGAGGCCATGGCCGGGCATACCCGCGCCTGTGGAGGAATATTACAGGCAGCTGTCGGCAGAAACGATCCATTGGTTTCTGAAGGTGCATCACCAGAATATCTGGCCGCTTGTGCGCGGGCTGATCGACAGCAAGACAGGCACCGGCAATATCGTCGTCTTCGAGGGCGCAGCCTTGCGGCCGGAATTTATAGCGCCCCTGCTGGGCAGAACGGTTGCCGGGGTCTTTCTTCACGCACAGAATGACTTTCTCTCCGACAGAATGCGCGCGCATGCGGGATATAAAGATGCGACGGCGGGCCAGCGCCGGATCGTGGACGCCTTCATTGAGCGGTCCTTGCGCGAAAATACCGAAATGCTGGCATCCGCGCGACACCATCACGTCCCGATCGTCGACATCGCCAATCCCCAAGCATTCGATGGCCTCGTCAACGAACTTACAGCCCGTGCGGTAGCCTCTCCGGCGTGATGCAAAAGCAGGCAATTTGAGGCCGCTGAAGCCAGCCACCGCCCTAATTCACACTGGAAGTATCCCGTTAATCTCCCTGAACACCATATGAACCGGGGTCTCAGGGTGCGTTCAGTCCGAGTGTGGCAAAACTCTGTCCATGAACTCCAATAAAGGGGAATGGACATGACAAAGTTGATCAGCCGGCTGGCAATCTTCGCGTTTCTCATGGCGATCTTCGCCATGTCCTTCGCCTCGCTCGTCGTTAATCCCAACCGCAGCTTTCAGCGGGTGAATGCGGGTGCGGCGCTTGCCTGCCAGCACAGCCCGGCACCGGCCGCCAATTGCCCCGTCGTGCTGTGAGGACCGGCCGATGACGACGAGCTTTTCCAACGGCCTGTTTTCCGCACTGAGACTGGTGCTGATGGCATCGATCTTTCTAGGCCCGGTGGCGGGGCTTGCAGTTTACAAGGCAGATCCCCGCCCGGCATCAAAGGGCGCCGGTTTCGTGCTGCTGATGAGCCTGCAACGCGGCGCGCTCGGCTGAGATTTCACCGCCCGCCCTTTGCCGCAGCCATTTTTCCGTTTCTTTTCAGTTTCTTCGTATTTCTGTCGCTTGCCTGTCGAAATAGGCCTCCTATAATGGGCCATGACAATAGCAAAACGAACGATTCCGCCCTTCTCCTTCATCAGCCCCGAGCCTTTCGCGCCGCAGACGTTCACGGACCCGAAAGAAGCTGTCGAGGCTTTGACCGCGCTTTACGAACGCAATACGGCGTTCCTCATCAACTCCTTCACCGAACTTGCCAAGGGTGCGCCGATTACCGGCCGCTACCGCGCCTGTTATCCGCAGGTCAGCCTCGAGACATCCACTTTCGGTCATGTCGATTCGCGCCTTTCCTATGGCCATGTCACCTCCCCCGGCGTATACACGACGACGATCACCAGGCCGGAGCTTTTCCGCCACTACCTGAAAGAGCAGCTGGGGCTTCTGATCAAGAACCACGGCGTTCCGGTGACGGTTGCCGAATCGGCCACGCCCATTCCGCTGCATTTCGCCTTTGGCGAAGGCGCTTATGTCGAGGCGGCGGCGGCATCCTCGCTGTCCGACGTGCCGTTGCGCGATCTTTTCGACACCCCCGATCTCAACAACACCGACGATCTCATCGCCAATGGCGAATATGATCAGGTGCCCGGCGAACCCGCGCCGCTTGCGCCGTTCACCGCACAGCGTATCGATTATTCGCTGGCCCGCCTCAGCCATTATACGGCAACGAGCGCCAGCCATTTCCAGAACTTCGTGCTGTTCACCAACTACCAGTTCTATATCGACGAATTCGCCGCATGGGCGCGGCAGTTGATGAAGAATGGTGGCGAAGGCTACACGGCCTTCGTGGAGCCGGGCAACATCATCACCCCCGCCGGTTCCGACAGGCCGGATACGGATGCGGTGCTTGGCCGCCTGCCGCAGATGCCAGCCTATCACTTGAAGAAAAAGGGCCATGCCGGCATTACGCTGGTCAATATCGGTGTCGGCCCTTCCAACGCCAAGACGATCACCGACCATATCGCCGTGCTGCGCCCGCATGCCTGGCTGATGGTTGGCCATTGCGCCGGCCTGCGCAACAGCCAGCGCCTTGGCGATTATGTGCTGGCACACGCCTATGTGCGTGAGGACCACGTTCTGGACGACGACCTGCCGGTCTGGGTGCCGATCCCGGCTCTGGCGGAAGTGCAGCTGGCGCTGGAAGGTGCGGTTGCGGAAGTCACCGGTTACGAGGGCTTCGAGCTGAAGCGCATCATGCGCACCGGCACCGTCGCCACGATCGACAACCGCAACTGGGAGCTTCGCGACCAAGCGGGCCCGGTCAAGCGCCTGTCGCAATCGCGCGCCATCGCACTCGACATGGAATCGGCCACCATCGCGGCCAACGGCTTCCGGTTCCGCGTGCCCTACGGCACCCTCCTCTGCGTCTCCGACAAGCCGCTGCACGGCGAATTGAAGCTGCCGGGCATGGCGACGGAGTTCTACCGCACGCAGGTTGCCCAGCATCTGCAGATCGGCATCCGCGCCGTGCAGAAACTCGCCGCCATGCCAACGGAAACGCTGCATTCGCGCAAGCTCAGAAGCTTCTACGAGACGGCGTTCCAGTAAATTTGCGCATCCATGTCCTCAAGGTGGTGATGTTGCTCAGACACCTTGAGGCGCTGCAAAGGCTGGAAACCTCTCCGTCGTCACCCTCGGGCTTGACCCGAGGATCCACCAGCGATCGACTATGGATCCTCGGGTCAAGCCCGAGGGTGACGTTGAATTTGGGCCGAGCAAAATAATCCGCTACGCGCGCTGGGGACGCACCTACATCCGTCTCAAACCACCTTCACCGTCCCCTCCACACGCACGGGAAAATTCACCGACCGGGCGATGAAGCATTTGTCGTGGGCATCGTGGTGCAGCTCATCAGCCCGCGCAAGATCACCCTTCGAGATGGTGATGACCGGTTTCAACACCACCTCGCTGAATTGCCCCGCTCCATCCTTTTCCATAACCAGCGTGCCGTCGGCATTGTCGACATAGTCTTCAACGATGATGCCGTTGACGGAGCAGAAATGCAGGTACCATAGCTTGTGGCAGGCCGAGAGCGAGGCAACCAGCAGGTCTTCCGGGTTCCAGCGGGAGGCATCGCCGCGAAAGGCGGGATCTGAAGAGCCGGCGATATCCGCTTTTCCGGACGTGGAAATCGTGTAGTCGCGTTCATAGTCACGGTAGCCCGAGGTACCCTTGCCGCGATTGCCGGTCCACTTCACCTGAACGGCATAGTGATGTTCCTGTCCTGCCATTTCATTTCTCCCTTAGAGTTTTTTGTCGCATTTCCCGCACGTAAAACAACTACGCGCTTTTATTGGAAATGCTCTGGTGTATCGCGCAGGTGATCGAGCCCCTTGCGCAGAGTTTCGATGATCTGGTCCACCTCCGAGCGGCTGATCGTCAGCGCCGGTGAGGCCAGCATGCGGTCGCCGGTGGCACGCATGACGAGGCCGTTTGCCAGGCAATGGTTGCGCACGGCGGTGCCGATGTCATCCGGCTTGGCAAAACGCCTGCGGGTCGCCTTGTCGGCCGCAAGCTGCAGGCCACCCATGAGGCCGACATTCACTGCCTCACCCACCAACTCGTGGTCGGTGAGGCTTTTCCAGCCTTGCGAAAAATAAGGGCCGATATCATCCCGCACCCGTTCCACCAGCCCCTCATCCTCGATGATACGAATATTTTCCAGAGCAGCAGCGGCGCAGACGGGGTGGCCGGAATAGGTGAAGCCATGGTTGAAATCACCGACCTCGGACAACATCACCTCCGCCACCCGGTCAGACACAATGACCCCGCCAATCGGCAGATAACCGGATGACAGGCCCTTGGCGACGGGCGCGAGGTCCGGCTCCACGCCGAAATGCTGGTAGCCGAACCAGGAACCGAGGCGGCCGAAACCGCAGATCACCTCGTCGGACACCAGCAGAATGTTGCGCGCCTTGCAGATGCGGGCGATTTCCGGCCAGTAGGTTTCCGGTGGCACAATGACCCCACCGGCGCCCTGAATGGGTTCCGCCACGAAAGCCGCGACATTCTCTTCACCGAGCTCGTCTATCTTCGCTTCCAGTTCGCGGGCCACCTTCAGGCCGAATTCCGCGGGTGAGAGATCGCCGCCTTCCGCATACCAATAGGGTTGGCCGATATGGGCGATACCCTCGATCGGCAGATTGCCCTGCTCGTGCATCCACTTCATGCCGCCGAGCGAAGCGCCGGCGACCGTAGAGCCGTGATAGCCGTTGCGGCGAGCGATCACCTTGGTCTTCGTTGGATGGCCGAGCGCCTTCCAGTAGACCCGTGCCATGCGAAACCAGGTGTCGGTGGCTTCCGAACCGGAATTGGTGAAGAACACATGGTTCATCTTCGGCCCGGCACGGGAAGCGATCTTCTGAGCCAGAAGTGTGGCTGATGGTGTCGTAGTGCCGAAAAAGGCGTTGTAATAGGGCAGTTCGTTCATCTGGCGCTGCACGACATCGGCGATCTCGCGGCGTCCGTAACCGATATTGACGCACCATAGTCCGGCAAAGGCGTCGAGATACTTCTTGCCGGTGCTGTCATAGATGAAGACGCCTTCCGCACGCTCGATGATGCGGGTGCCGCTCGCGTTCAGCTTACCCATATCGGAAAAGGGGTGCAGGTGATGGGCGGCATCGATAGCGGCAAGGTTGGACACCGGCTTGGAGACTTCATTCATGACAGATCGCACTCCCGCAAAGACGACGGCGCCTTCCGGAGCCGCACCCAACCGAACATGGCCGGGCGGCTTCGATTTGGCAAGACTGGCGTTTTTTGGGGGATCGAGACGATGACTCGGCCTTGCCGCTTGTTTCTACTCCCCGCCGGGGAGAAGAAATGCGCCGCTGCCTTTAAGCAGGTTCGATTCCAGCGTTATGGAGGTGGTGCGCTACGCCAAGACCCCTCGCCCCACCAGCACCTTCAATTCGCCGGCATGGACTTCAAGTGCCACGTCGCGCTCCATCGGCAGCAATTCGCCATCGATGACGCAGCGCACGTCATGGCGCTTCTTGGGGAAATGAAGTTCCACACCCGTGACGGTGGTGGCCGTTACCGCAGCGTTTTCCTTCAGCTTGCCGCGCAGGATGTCGAAAGCGAGCCTTGCCACGCCCGAGGGGCGCAGGGGATCGGTGAGATAGAAGCCGAGATGGCCGCCCGAGACATTATCCGCGACCAGAAGCGAGTTCTGCCCGAATTCATTGTTGGAGACGGAAATTGCTGACACCTTGCGGCGCTGCGTTTTGCCATTAACCGTATATTCCACCTCGAAGACCGGCGGATTGAGAATGACGCTGATGGCGGCGCGGACGCTTGCCTTGATCTTGCCAAGGCGGGAGGCGAAGGCGAGATTGTTGCGATAGCGCACCATGCGCGAATGCAGGCCTGCGGAAAACTGGTGGACGAAAAGACGGCCGTTGGCGCTGGCGATATCGACATTGGCGATCTCGCCATTCGCCAGTGTCTCCAGGACGTGGCGGATATCGAGCGGCAGCTTCAGCGAGCGGGCGAACAGGTTCATGGTGCCGGCCGGTACGATACCGAGCGCGATGCCGTGTTTCCAGGCGATACCGGCAGCGGCCGAAATCGTTCCATCACCACCGCCGGCAATGATGCCTTCGATATCAGGCTCATCGGCGGCGCGTTCCATCTCCTCGACGACTTCCTTGCCGGAGACCACGCGGCAGTCGATTGTGTGGCCGGCGCGGGAAAAGACCTCGCGGGCGTGGTCGCAGTAGGCATCCATATCCGTGGTGCGGAAGGTGCCGCCGTCACGATTGAAAATTGCAATGAGCTTCATATTTCCAACCTGATCCTGTGAGGCAGCCGCGCGTAAATGCTTGGGGTTATATAGGGTTCCAAACACCATCGCGTGAAGATGCTCTTTTGCCGAGAATCGCTCTACCGCAATGCATCATTTCATGTTAGATATCACTTAAGGTCATTTTCATGACCGCGCATCTCCAGTCAGGGCAGGCCGTTCCCATACGGTCTTGCCCTTTTTTCTGTGGGGTCCTCCCCCTTTTCAGGTCGCAATGAGCCATTCGAATTTGTCGGAAGCCCGCCTGGAGGCGGAGAGTGAAACCGTTGTTGCGGCAAGGCCTGCCGTGGCACTGACGCCGTTTGCCGTCGCACTCATCGAACTGGCGCTTGCCGCCGGCGGTTTCGGCATCGGCACCGGCGAATTCGCCATCATGGGCCTGCTGCCTGACGTCGCAACGACCTATGGCGTCACGGTGCCCCAGGCAGGTTACGTCATCACGGCCTATGCGCTGGGTGTCGTCATCGGCGCGCCCATCATCGCGGTGCTGGCTGCGCGCATGACGCGGCGCACCCTGCTTCTCGGCCTCATGGGACTTTTCGCACTAGGCAATATCTTAAGCGCAGTCGCACCTGATTTCCTGAGCTTCACCGTGCTGCGCTTCATCACCGGCCTGCCGCACGGCGCCTATTTCGGCGTTGCAGCGCTGGTGGCCGCCTCCATGGCGCCAATCCACAAACGTGCCCGCGCCGTTGGCCGCGTCATGCTTGGCCTCACCATCGCCACGCTGCTTGGAACGCCGCTTGCCACTTTCTTCGGGCAGATGCTTTCCTGGCGCGCGGCCTTCATGCTGGTCGGCGGCATCGGGCTGTTGACAGTCGCGCTGCTGTGGCTGTTCCAGCCGCGCGACCGGGTAGAGGAAGGTGCCAGCGTTTGGCGTGAACTCGGGGCTTTCCGCCGCGTGCAGGTGTGGCTGACGCTCGCCATCGCGTCGGTCGGTTTCGGCGGCATGTTCTCGGTTTTCAGCTATATCGCCAAGACCAGCACCGATGTCGCGATGATGCCGGTTTCCACCGTCTCCATGGTGCTCGCCCTCTTCGGCATCGGCATGAATGTCGGCAATGTGGTCGGCTCGCGGCTGGCCGATATCTCGCTCAACGGCACGATCGGCGGCATGCTCGCCTTTAACGTGGTGGTCATGGCCGTGTTCGGCATGACGGCGCATGACCCGTTCATGATGTGTCTCTGCGTCTTCCTGATCGGCTGCGGTTTTGCCGCCTGCCCCGCCGTGCAGACGCGGCTGATGGATGTGGCAGCGGATGCGCAGACGCTTGCGGCTGCCTCCAACCACTCCGCCTTCAACATCGCCAACGCGCTCGGCGCATGGCTTGGCGGCATGGTCATCGCCATGGGCTATGGATATGCCTCCACCGGTTATGTGGGCGCTGTTCTTTCGCTTCTCGGGCTTGGCGTTTTCCTTGTGTCCGTCACCGTCGAACGGCGCGCAAAAGCCGGCTGAAAGCCGGTTTTTCAGCGGCCGGAACACCCGTTCAGGCACCTGCAATAAACCTTACGGAAATTTCACGATCGGCTCGCTTGACTCTTTTTGGTTTCGGGCGCAACACGGCGTTACGCGCAGGCCGTGACCCGGCACAGCGCGGATTTTAACGGAGCATCATTTGATGTCTAGCGACAGTAGTAGTCGATTGCCTTTGCCGAAAGCGGCGAACGGGAACTGATCCGGCACCTGTCGGCTCACCACCGCGTTCGTCGTAATCGGCGAATCGACGGAAAGGTGAGCAATCATGAACTTCCACACCCTCTCCCAGAGAGCCAGCAAGGCCGCACGTCTTCTCCGCAGCGGAAATGCCGGTTCCACCACCATTGCAGAACGCGTCGAGCACCTCAACACACTCGATACGCATGAGGCAGTCGCCGCCCTGCTCGCCATGCCGCAGGCAAAGGCCGTCGCCATTCTCGACCGGCCGGAACTGCATGACGCAGCCGCCATCATTGCCGGTATTCCGCTTGACCAGGCCGCCCGCTTCGTCAACCTGATGTCTGACGACCGCGTTGCCGACGTCATGGCGGAAATGGACGAAGAGCCGCGCGCAAAGCTGTTTTCCCGGCTGGATCGCACGACCGCGCTCTCCATCAAACATCTGATGGGTTATCCGCCGCGCACCGCCGGCTCGATCATGACCACGGAATTCGTCAGCGTGCCGGATAACTGGACGGTGGAACAGACCCTTTCGCACATCCGCGTCGTCGAGCGGTCGCGTGAAACGGTCTATGCCATCTATGTGCTGGCGCAGGACGGAACGCTGTCCACCGTCGTGACGCTGCGTCGCCTTCTGACCGGCGAGGCCGGCGCCTCCATTCTCTCCGTCGCATCGAAGGAAGGCATCGTCTGTGCCAGCCCCTTGATGTCGCAGGAGGATGTTGCCCGGCTCATCCGCAAACACGACCTTCTGGCGCTTCCCGTCGTTGACGATCATTCGCACATTCTCGGCATCGTCACGGTCGACGACGTGATCGACACCATGATCGCCGACACCACGGAAGACGCCCACAAGTTCGGTGGTATGGAAGCACTCGGCAAGCCCTATATGGCAATGGGTTTTCCGGACATGATCCGCAAGCGCGCAGGCTGGCTGGCTGCCCTGTTCCTGGGTGAAATGCTGACGGCAAGCGCCATGCAGCATTTTGAAGGCGAGCTGGAAAAAGCCGTCGTGCTGACGCTGTTCATTCCGCTTATCATGTCATCAGGCGGCAACTCCGGTTCGCAGGCCACCTCGCTCATCATCCGGGCGCTGGCGCTCGGCGAACTGAAGCTTTCGGACTGGTGGCGGGTGCTGCTGCGGGAAATCCCGACGGGCCTGACGCTCGGCTGCATTCTCGGCGCCATCGGCTTCCTGCGTCTGACCATCTGGCAGCAGGCAGGCTTTTATGATTATGGCGACCACTGGCTGCTGGTGGGCGCCACCGTCTTTGCCGCACTCGTCGGCATCGTCACCTTCGGCTCGCTGGCCGGCTCCATGCTGCCATTCCTGCTGCAGCGTCTGCGGCTGGATCCAGCCAGCGCATCTGCGCCGTTCGTCGCCACGCTGGTGGATGTCAGCGGCCTCGTCATCTACTTCTCGGTGGCGCTGGTGATCCTCAGCGGCACGCTGCTCTGAAACACAAAAGGCCCGCTCGAAAGAGCGGGCCTTTTCATTTGCAGAGTTTTTGACAGGGCAAGCACCCCTCAACCGCCGGCGCTGATAACGCCCGTTCCGAGAAGTCCCAAAAGAATGACGCCGATGACCACCCGGTACCAGACGAAGGGCATGTAGCTCTTGGTGGAGACCAGCTTGAGGAAGACAACGATCACGGCGTAACCGACGACGAAGGCGATCAGGGTTGCAAGCCCCGTCTGGCCCCAGCCTACAGGGTTCTCCTCGCCGATGCTTTTGAACAGCTGGTAGAAACCGGAACCGAACACGGCGGGAACGGCGAGCAGGAAGGAATATCGTGCGGCCGCCTCGCGCGTGTAGCCTAAGAGCAGGCCGGCGCTGATGGTGCCGCCCGAGCGCGAGACGCCGGGGATGAGCGCCATGGCCTGCGCGAAACCGAACAGGATGCCATCACGCCAGATTAGCTGGTTCAGCTTGTAGCGCTTCTTGCCGATCCTGTCGGCGACGCCGAGAATGATGCCGAAGACAATCAGCATTACGGCGGTGATATAGAGATTGCGCAGCGAATGCTCGATGGCATCCTTGAAGAACAGGCCGAGCAGCACGATCGGCACCGAGCCGACGATGATCAGCCAGCCAAGCCGCGCATCGGACTTGTCATAGGGTCCGAGGCGAAGGTTCTGCCGGAGCCAGGCGGCGGCGATCCGCATGATATCGGACCAGAAATAGACCAGCACCGCCGCTTCCGTGCCGATCTGCGTAATCGCCGTGAAGGCGGCGCCCGGATCCGCACCGGAGGGCAGAAACTCCCCGGCTATCCTCAGATGCGCGCTTGAAGAAACCGGAAGAAATTCCGTAAGTCCTTGCAAAAGGCCGAGAAATCCGGCCTCCAACCAACCGATGCTCATGTGATTTGATGTCCCTGCTGCGAATCGAATTCGCAGCATTATGCATCAAACCGGGCAAATCCGTGTTGCATCGCACCATGAAAAAGAAGTGCGGGAGGGCTTGGTTTTACCCGTTATTTTTCAGGCTGCTTTCTCCGCAGGCTCAGGATGAAGGGTGTATTTCGCGCCGTTCTTGCACACAACATGGGCGTCGCCCCAGCTTTTCAGCGCCGAGATCACAGGCTTCATGGTTTCGCCAAGTGGCGTCAGCGCATAGTCCACGCGCGGCGGCACCACCGGGAAGACGGTGCGCGAAATCAGGCCCGCCTCTTCCAGTTCCCGCAACTGCTTGGTGAGCATGCGCTGGGTGACGCTTGGGATGTGGCGGCGCAACTCGTTGAAGCGCAGGGTGCCCTCGTTGATGAGGTGATAGAGGATCACGCCTTTCCATTTGCCGTCGAGAAAACTCAAGGCAGACTCCACCGGGCAGCCCGGAAAATTGCCGGTAAGCTTGGCGCGCGGTCGCGACATCACAGTATCCTTTTTGTATGTATCATCACAAAATGTGCATTCTTGCGATCGATGTTCATATGTATCAAGTAAGAGGCACGCAGACAAGCAAAGGAGACTGTTCATGCGCGCCATCGGTTACAAGACGAGCCAGCCCATCACCGCAACGGATGCCCTTATCGACCTCGACCTGCCGCAGCCCGAGGCGACGGGGCATGATATTCTGGTGGAGGTGAAGGCCGTTTCGGTCAATCCTGTTGACACCAAGGTTCGCCGCAACCAGGCGCCGGAAAACGGTGCTGCCCGCGTGCTGGGCTTCGATGCGGCGGGCGTGGTGAAAGCCGTCGGCGACAAGGTATCGCTGTTCAAGCCCGGCGACGAAGTGTTTTACGCTGGTGTCATCAACCGCCCCGGCTCCAACAGCGAATTCCATCTGGTCGATGAGCGCATCGTTGGCGCCAAACCGAAGTCGCTGAATTTCGAGGAAGCAGCTGCACTGCCGCTGACCGCGATCACGGCCTACGAGACGCTGTTCGACCGGCTGCGGGTGACAGAGCCCGTTCCGGGTGCGGCAAATGCCGTTCTGGTGATCGGTGGCGCCGGCGGCGTCGGCTCGATTGCCATCCAGCTTCTGCGCGCACTGACCGATCTCACCGTCATTGCCACGGCTTCGCGGCCGGAAACGATGCAATGGGCCAAAGACCTCGGCGCGCATCATGTCGTCGATCACAGCAAGCCGATTGCCCCGCAGGTGGAAGCGCTTGGCCTTGGTGCACCGGGCTTCGTATTCTCGACCACCCATAGCGACATTCACGCCCCAGACAGCGTGGCGACCATTGCGCCGCAGGGCCGTTTTGCGCTGATCGACGATCCGGCCGGCGGTTTCGACGCCATGGCGTTCAAGCGCAAATGCGTTTCAATCCATTGGGAAATGATGTTTGCACGCGCGGTTTTCCAGACGCCTGACATGATCGAACAGCACAAGCTGCTCAATCACGTTGCGGAACTGGTCGATGCCGGCAAGATCAAGACGACGTTGACCGAGGTTTTCGGCACCATCAACGCCGCAAACCTCATCAAGGCCCACGCCTTGATTGAAAGCAACACGGCCAAGGGCAAGATCGTGCTTTCGGGCTTTTGATCTTCACGTCACACGAAGTGGGAGGTGCGCGCCTGATAAAGCGCGCCCTTCCCGGTCAATCGTCTTCCGGATCTTCCGGGCATGGCCATGCGGCAGGCGTCGTCAGGCCGCTCGGCAGTTTTGTCTTGGCGTCGCCACAGGCGATGTCGATCTGTTTCTGCTCAAGGCCGGTGGCGGCGGAAAGATCGACCCCCTCTATGCGGGTCAACAGCAGGAAGGCGTTGGCAAAATCCACCGCGCCGCCGAGCTTTGCGCCCTGGAAGCTGGCACGCGACAGATTGGTCAGCGAAAACTTCGAGCCGGACAGGCTGGCATCTTCAAACTCGGCACGCCCGAGTTCAGCCTTGGTAAAATCCGCGCCGTCCAGTTTGGCCTTGTTGAAATTGGTCCGCTGCATTTCCGCATTGATGAATTTTGCGCTGGTGGCGTCGGCGGCGGAAAAGTCGCTGCGGTAGGCTTCCACCTTCGTCAGGTTGGCGCCCTGCAGGTTCGCCTCTCCAAGAGCCGTCCGGATGAGTTTCGCCTTTTCAAGATTGGCGCCCTTCAGCGAGGAGCCGCGCAAATCCGTATAAGTGAAATCCGTGCCGTAAAGCATCGCCGAATCGAGGTTGCTGCCGCCCAGCATCAGGAGGCGCTTGTTGCATTCGCGCCAGTCGATGCCGGCCATGGCGTCGGCGCGGCAGCTGGCGGCCATCAGCGGGCTGCCACTGAGCGAAACGGCAACTACCATACCTGCCGCCAGACCGGCGACGATCCTTGTATTCCGCACGATATTCAGCCTCTGAAAGCCGGACATTCCATCACTCCTGCCGCCGGGCGACGGCCCAAACGCAACATATGCACATTCAAGGCGTTACCGCATTCCTGACCCACAATCCATGGACCATGCAAAGCTACAACACCCCAACATCCTATATGTAAGAAATCGAAGGGCAATCCACAAATACTAGGGGGGACGAGACTTTCGACGCCTCGCGCACGCGACGTCATCCTTTCGCTTGTCGCGAGGATCCAACCACGTATCGTGAAATCAATCGGTTGCAGATGCCCGGGGCAAGCCGGGGGAAGACGAAGGTTGCCGGCAGACCAGCACCGCGATCACATATTGGCGTAAACCGGCCCTTCGCCACCCTGCGGCGGCACCCAGTTGATGTTCTGGTTCGGATCCTTGATATCGCAGGTCTTACAGTGCACGCAGTTCTGCGCGTTGATCACGTAGACCTCCTCGCCGTCCTTCTTCACCCACTCATAAACGCCGGCAGGACAATAACGTGTCGAGGGACCGGCATAGACGTCGTGTTCGGAACGCTTCTGCAAGTCCATATCCTTCACCTGAAGATGCACCGGCTGGTCTTCCTCATGGTTGGTGGAGGACAGGAACACCGATGACAGCCGGTCGAAGGTCAAAACGCCGTCCGGTTTCGGATAGGCGATCGGCTTGTGTTTGGAGGCCGGCTCAAGGCTCTGCGCATCCGTCTTGCCGTGTTTCAGCGTGCCGAAAACGGAGAAACCGAACAGCTGGTTGGTCCACATGTCGAGACCGCCAAGGCCGACGCCAACAAGCGTGCCGAACTTCGACCACAGCGGCTTGACGTTGCGCACACGCTTCAGGTCCTTGCCGATATCGCCGTCACGCCATTCCGCCTCGATCTCGGCCACTTCATCATGGGCGCGACCGGCGGAAATAGCCGCGGCGATCTTTTCCGCCGCCAGCATGCCCGACAACACCGCATTGTGGCTGCCCTTGATGCGGGGCACATTGACGAAACCGGCCGAACAGCCGATCAGCGCGCCGCCGGGGAAAGTCAACTTCGGCACCGACTGGTAACCGCCCTCGGTAATCGCGCGCGCGCCATAGGAAATGCGCTTGCCGCCCTCGAAAGTGTCGCGGATGGCCGGATGCGTCTTGAAGCGCTGGAATTCCTCGAAAGGATAAAGATAGGGGTTCTTGTAATTGAGATGCACCACGAAGCCGACGGCAACGAGATTGTCCTCCAGATGATAGAGGAACGAGCCGCCGCCGGTCTTGAAACCGAGCGGCCAGCCGAAGGAGTGCTGCACGAGGCCCTGTTTGTGGTGTTGCGGCTTGACCTGCCAGAGTTCCTTGATGCCGATGCCGAATTTCTGCGGTTCGCGATCTTTCGAAAGGTCAAACCTGGAAATCAGCTGCTTGGCGAGCGAACCGCGCACGCCTTCGCCGATCAGCACATATTTGCCATGCAGCTCCATGCCGCGCGTGAAGGCGGGACCGGGTTCACCGTTCTTCTCGATGCCCATATCGCCGGTGGCGACACCGATCACCGCGCCTTCTTCATTATAAAGCACTTCGGTGGCGGCAAAGCCCGGATAGATCTCGACGCCGAGCGCTTCCGCCTTTTCCGCCAGCCAGCGACAGACCAGCCCAAGCGAGACGATGTAATTGCCGTGATTGTTCATGAGCGGCGGCATCATGAAGTTTGGCAGACGGATGGAGCCCGCAGGGCCTAAGAACATGAACTGGTCGTCCTTGACCTCGGTCTTGAAGGGATGCCCCTCTTCCTCACGCCAGCCGGGCAGAAGCCGGTCGATGCCGATGGGATCAACCACGGCACCTGAGAGAATATGCGCGCCGACTTCAGCACCCTTTTCCAGAACGACGACCGAAAGCTCCGGCTCGACCTGCTTCAGACGGATCGCGGCGGCAAGGCCCGCAGGACCCGCACCGACGATCACAACGTCGAATTCCATCGCTTCGCGTTCCGGCAGTTCCATCGGTTCCGTCATCTTGTCCTCTCACCTCGCCGGTCCCATCCGGCTGTTGTTATATACGCTTCCGGCATTCGCACCGTGTTGCCTGCACTGGCCGAAAAGCCAGTCTGCGACAACACATTCGCCCTAGCCTGTCTTCGCAAAGCACGACGCCTTTGTCGAGCTTCCATAGCGGCAAAACATGTCGCACGCCACTCAATTGTCAGACAACCTGATGAGTATTTTATTACTTTTACGTTCAGGTAAATTTGAGAATAAAACAACACGTATCGGCGTCAAGCGCAACTAGCAGACAGCGATAGCCTCTGGATTGCATGTCCCAGTCTCTTCTTCTCGTTTTACATCCCTACGCTGCAAGAGGAACCGAGGCGCAGAGAGCATAAGTCTCTACCTCAGTCGCACCTTCAAGGCATCGCAAACTGCTTGATCATAAGCAATTATTCCTGATGCAATTGACTCCAAATCCGTCTGGACTGCGGTCAATGTGTCCGTTCGCTGTACTTTGAACTTGTGAGCGACATCACCTCTCTTCGCGCCGAATGAATGCATGGCATTCATGAGAACAATGTCCACCGACGCAGGATCAACGCCGACAGGAACAAATACCCTGCCCTGGTCTTTATCGATGATGCCATTATTGGACGTGATTACCGCACGGTATCTAGAAAATGCCTCCTTAGAAAACTCCTCAATATTAGAAACCAATTCCGTTGACAGCTTAGACTTACTTTTCACCGACACCTCATCGACGAGTTTTGACGAAATCAGCGCCACCAATGTCTTAGTTATGATACCCTCGCTGGCGAATGTTGTTCTTGCACTTAGCGCTGCAGCCAACCCCAAATCTTCAATATACTGCTCCAGCGCAGCATGGCACAACAATATATACGATTGCAACTTAAGGTGCTGCAGCTCTGTTTCGCAGCCGAGCTTATTGATCCCGCCCGTTATTTTCCGAGCTGCTCGCAGGGACTTCTTTAAGTTAGAATAATACTGTGTCGGTGACTTCATTTTATATCCGGCACCGCTATAGAAATCCCAGTGGTGTCAAGCACCGCCTGATACCAAGCTGCAAATCTATTTCTGGTTGATTCGGGCGACTTGGTCGTTGTTTCTACAGCCTTGATAAAAGCCGGCGTAGAGGTAGATATCAGTTCATAAGCAGCTTTCAGTTGGCCCGGATTGTCGGCAACCCAATTTCGCAAAGCAGCGTTAGACAAAGACCCGACTAGGACATCGAATACCGCACGATTAAACCTAGTTTCGTAAACCCCGCCTGCATACTTCCGGCAGAAGTGGCGTTCGCCGAATTCCGTGAATCCTGCAACAATCGCGTCATTCATCCCTTGAAGCAAGCGCTCTGCTTCGAGAGCGGCGTTATCGTTGTCTGCAAATTCGACATTCTTAATTTTACAGAATTCATCAAGAAAGGCCTTGAGGTCCCCAGAGTACTGAACCTGCTGGTCGCTGAAGGACAAGTATCTTATCGCCAGCTCAACATCTGACATTCGCGCGTCGGGCTGGCGCTTATGCAAGAGATGATGAAGTGGCCCAATATTTTCCGTCCAAGCTATGATGAATTTTAGGAAGTCTCCTGGGAGTAAAGACATCCTCAACTCCATTGGAGACAACTTGACGCTTCCAGAGTTCAACCTGTAAAATATTTCATATAGAACAGACTCATTCTCCCAACCTCTTAACACGGTAGTG
The DNA here is from genome assembly GCF_000381165.1 of Agrobacterium sp. 10MFCol1.1. Lineage (NCBI taxonomy): Bacteria > Pseudomonadati > Pseudomonadota > Alphaproteobacteria > Hyphomicrobiales > Rhizobiaceae > Agrobacterium > Agrobacterium sp. 10MFCol1.1. Next base: position 22,569 of record NZ_KB906072.1, read on the forward strand.
CGTAGAGGTTCGTTTCTAAGACGGTCGCCCCAATCATCGAGAGACTCTAGATCACTCCAACTCTTTCCGTTCAAAACGGTTAGGATACGCAATCCCCTTAGCTTAAATGTACGACCATCAGCAAACTGACCGTCAATAAACTCCTTGATGGTCGTCAATCGCTGCTTACCGTCGAGCACAAGGAAAGAGTTCTTCTGGCCGGCCTTAGAGGCTAGCAAAATTTGCGGAATTGGAATTCCTAGCAGGAGCGACTCGATGAACTGCGATTTCGATTTGCCCTGCCAAACATTTCGCCGTTGGTACGCCGGGTCTAGTTGAAGCTGCTTGCCTATCAACTCGTAGATGGTACTGACGGTCCAATCACTCGGAGCAATTAGAAGCCTTTCAAAATCCTGCGGAGAGACCTTGATATCGTCTTCGTTTTCTAGAGCATCATCAATTTCAAACTGGTCGCGGTCCTCCCAGTCTATGTTTACGCTGTTCGCTGGCACTGTTTGTCCCCATATAAATCAGTTCGCAATTCAAACCACTCGGTAAAACGCTATAGATTCTGAATGGCAGGATCAAGCGCGAGCGGCGATGACTATTTTCACTATTGGTGCACAACAATGAATGTAATGGAAGCTTCGCCGGCCGATTAAAGATCACGTAGATCAAAGTCCAAGCTGGGCCAACGCCGCCTACCTGCACCCCCGTTCAAACCGCCCATTCCTCATCCGTCGTAAACACAATCGTCAGCCATCGATCCGTCCCCTCGCCGCCGAGTGCATCGCCGATCTCGTCGCGGATCGCGTCCCATTCTTCGAGACGCCGGGGTGGCCAGTTTTTCGGGACGATGAAGAAGAGTTCGATCTGGCGGCCTCGCCCCACGCGGGCGACATAGGAATAGTGCGAGGCGAAGCCGAATTTTTCGACGGCTTCGGCCGCTACCCTGTCCACATGCTGCTTGAATTCAAACGGCGTCACCAAAAGGATGTCGGCGAGCGCCTGCTTCACATTGCCGAGCGGCATGGGAATAATGATGAGGCAGACCAGCGCCAGAACGGCGGGGTCGATATAGGGCGCGATCCACTGATGCGCCGTTCCCGTCAGCCCGTAGCCGATGGCGAAGGCGAGGAACAGGGCCGCGCTCAGGAGCGCGCTCATCAGCCAGCTTTTGGCGTCCAGCGCCACGAAGGCCGATTTCAGTCTGCGGTTCTGGCGTTTGACGAACCATGCCATGACGAGCGAAACGGCAAAGCTGACGAAGGTGACGATGATGGCGTAATCGAACTCGATCGATCTGCCGCCGTCCATCAGGCTGTCGATGGCGTTGATCAGGGCATAGATCGCAGCGCCCATCAAAAGCGTGCCGTTGAGGCCGAGGACCATCGGCTCCAGATGCCAGAAGCCCATGGTGAAACGCTCTGCCAGCCGGCTACCGGGCCGTGGGGCGGCGGAAGCCGCGATCAGCCGCGCCACCAGCAGCGCCAGCACCGTCATAAAGGCATCCGTCAGGGCATAAACGCCATCGAACACCACCGCGAAAGAGCCGGAAAACAGGCCTGCGCCAATGCCGAACGCGGCCAGAAGAACCGTGATGGCAATTGAGAATTTCAGCAGAGATTGTTCGGTCATGACGCGTATTTAACCTTCAAAAGCGGGCGCCGCCTTCCTATAAACAGCACAGATGGAGCGGGATAGCGAAAACTGTGGACGGTTTTCGCCTGTAGTTACGCTTCGATTCTTTGATCCGCTGCAAACAAGACAGGACAAAACCCATGGATTTCGGCATTTCCGGCAAACGCGCCCTCGTTCTCGCCTCCTCTCGCGGCCTTGGGCTGGGCATCGCCACGGCGCTGGCAAACGAAGGCGTGAATGTTCTTCTCGTTGGCAGAAGCAGCGAAAAGCTGGACGCGAACTGCAAGACGATCAATGCACTCGGCAAGGGCAAGGCCGACTGGGTGCGGGGCGATCTTGGCGATGACAATTTCGTCGAGGCCATGGTTCAGGCCGTGAACGACAAGCTCGGCGGCATTGACATTCTCGTCAACAACACCGGTGGCCCGACGCCGGGTCTTGCGCAGGAGATCACGACCGAGAAGCTGGAGAGCTTCTTCCAGTCGATGGTGCTGCGCGTCATCACGCTCACCAATGAGCTGCTGCCGCAGATGAAGGAACAGGGCTTTGGCCGCATCCTGACCGTTGCCTCCTCCGGCGTGTTCGAACCCATCCCCAATCTGGCGCTCTCCAACACGCTGCGTGGGGCGCTGGTGGGCTGGAGCAAGACATTGTCGAGCGAAGTGGCCGGTTTCGGCATCACCTCCAACCTTCTTCTGCCCGGCCGCATCCATACCGACCGCATCGACGAGCTGGATGGCGCCAATGCCAAGCGCCTGGGTAAAAGCATGGAGGAAATCCGCGAGGCTTCGGTCAAGAGCATTCCGGCAGGCAGGCTTGGCACGGTGGAAGAATTCGCCGCCGCCGGGGCTTTCCTCTGCTCGGTTCCGGCAAGCTACATCACCGGCACAATGCTGCGGGTGGATGGCGGCGCGGCGAAATCGAACTGACGCCGGTGCGACGCCGGAGCGGTCAAGAGGCCGCTCCGTAGACTACGAAGCGGTTTCTGCCGGTATTCTTGGCTTCGTAGAGTGCCGTGTCGGCGCGGCGCAGCACATCGCTCGCGCTCTCGCCGGGATCGGCAAAGGCAATGCCGGCCGAACAGCTGTAACGGAAATCCGGCACATCGCTCAGCGGCGATGCCTTGGTCAACGTCGCCAGCAGCTTCTGCATGGTGCTTTCCGCGCTCAGCATTCGCGACCCGCTGAGAACGAGCAAAAACTCCTCACCGCCGATCCGCCCCACCAGATCGTCCCGGCCGATCGCGGCGGAAAGCCGGGTGGCGAAATCCTTGAGGACGAGATCGCCGCAGGCATGCCCGAAACGGTCGTTCACCGCCTTGAAATGGTCGATATCCATGATGATCACCGCAAGCGCCTGCGCCTTGTTGGGGCCAAGCATCTGGTTGAGGATATCCATGGCATAGCGGCGGTTGCCGAGGCCCGTGAGTTCGTCGCTCAGCGCCGATTTCAGCGCCCTGTCGCGCTCCTGCCGCAGATCGCGCAACTGGATGCCAAGCTCGGAAACATCGGTCACGACACACAACATCCAGCCGCCCGGCAGCGTCGTTTCCGTCGTCAGCATCCAGCGTCCATCATTCAGGCTGGTTTCGATGGTGCGGTAAGGCAACTTGCCGCGCCTTGTCCGCGCCGAGCGCAACCACAGTTCGAAATCGGTGGTTTCGACCGCCGTTCCTGTCGAGCTGCGATACCCGCCGCGCATCAGCTCCATCCAGCTCGGAAAACCGTCCGGAGCCATGCCCAGCGCCTCGCGGAAGGCCGCATTGGCAAAGCGCAACTCATCGCTGCCATCGAAAAGGGCATAACCCTGCTGCGATGACGCCATGAGGTTCATAAGCTGGGAATGGAAAATTTCCACGTCGCCGCGAATGAGGACCTCCGGCCCGGGCGGCACATCTTGGAGGGCGGAACATGCCTGCTTGCGGGACATCTGGACTTCCGGGTTACAACGCGACAGCTACAATTAAGAAAGCTCCCTGAGGATATAGCCTTTATCTATACTTTGCGATTGCGAAAAAATATTTAATTTGCATCGCAAAACTGTATTTATAACGGAAAATTACTTTATTCTAATGTTTTAATAAACTGAGAACTGGCGCTTGCCATTCTGCCGGGCCTGTGCAATCAACCGCCCTCCTCTGACATCGGGATGCCAAATGCGTCCCTTATTCTCACGCCGGGCCGCCTTTGGGCCGGGCGAGCATTTCTATCGGCGACAAGGATATGGCGATGACGCAAAAGCGGGCACTGGGCCTCGATTTCGGCACGACCAACACGGTCATGGCTCTTTCCGACGGCGGCGGCGAAAGCCGCTCCATGCAGTTTACCAGCAGCGCGGGCACGGATGACAGTATGCGCACCGCGCTCTCCTTCATGAAGGATTCGGGCCTTGGTGCGGCTGCCCTGCACGTGGAAGCGGGCCACGCTGCCATCAGGCAATTCATCGACAATGCGGGCGATTGCCGCTTCCTGCAGTCGATCAAGACATTTGCGGCCTCGCCGCTCTTTCAGGGCACGTTGATCTTCGCCAAGCGCCAGAGCTTCGAGGATTTGATGGACGTGTTCCTGCGCAAGCTGAAAACCTATGCGGGCGCAGAGTGGCCAAGCGACGTCTCGACCGTCATCGCCGGTCGCCCCGTGCGTTTCGCCGGCAGCAATCCGGATGAGACGCTGGCGCTCTCCCGGTACAACGAAGCGCTGACGCGTGCCGGTTTTCCGGAAATCCACTATGTCTACGAGCCGGTGGCGGCCGCCTATTATTTCGCCCAGAGCCTGAAGAAGGACGCCAATGTGCTGGTGGCGGATTTCGGCGGTGGCACCACCGACTATTCGCTGATCCGCTTCGAGAGCCATGCCGGCAAGCTCTCCGCCACCCCCATCGGCCATTCCGGCGTCGGTGTCGCCGGTGACCATTTCGACTTCCGCATGATCGACAATCTGGTTTCGCCGGAAATCGGCAAGGGCAGCAAGTTCAAGAGCTTTGACAAGGTGCTGGACGTGCCTTCCGGCTACTACGTGAATTTCGGTCGCTGGAACCAGCTGTCGATCTTCAAGACCTCGAAGGAATTCACCGATCTGAAATCGCTGGTGCGCTCGGCGCTGGAGCCGGAGAAGCTCGAACTCTTCATCGATCTCGTGGAGCATGACGAGGGTTATCCGCTTTATCAGTCGATTTCCGCCACCAAGATGGCGCTGTCCTCGGCCGAAGAAGCGGAATTCAACTTCGCGCCGCTCGGCAAAGCCGGCCGCAAAATGGTCAAGCGCAGCGACTTCAACAACTGGATCGCCGACGACCTCGCCAAGATCGAGGGCGCGCTGGACGAGGTTCTGGAGAAGACGCAAGTCGCGCCTGAGGCAATCGACAAGGTGTTCCTCACCGGCGGCACCTCCTTCGTGCCGGCGGTGCGCGAGCTTTTCACCCGTCGTTTCGACGCGGACCGGATCGAAACCGGCGGCGAGTTGCTCTCGATTGCCCATGGTTTGGCCATGATCGGCGAAAGCGGTGACATTCAGCGCTGGACAGCGTGATTTACGGGTTCCCCGGGCGGGGAACATGGGATAATTTCACCCCATGATCGCCGCTCACGACCTCTCCCCGGCCGAACTCGCCGCGCTTCTGCATTTCCATGCGGATGCGGGCGTGGACTGGTTGCTGGAAGACGGACCTGTTGACCGTTTCGCCGAATTTGCCGCCTCCCGCCCTGCCCGACCGGCAGCGCGTCAGGAAAGTTCTGCGCCCGCACACCAGATGGACAGCGGCACGGAGCGTCGTGCCGATGCTCCGCAGCGGCAGACGGCAGGTCGCAGCGCGCCGACGAGAGGCGCGCCGCCTGCTCCGGCACTTCAGCAGAATGTTGCCATGCCGGACGAACAGGCCGTGGCTGCTGCCCGTTTTGCGGCTGAAAGCGCAAGGTCGCTTTCCGAACTGAAAATCGCGCTTGAGGGTTTCAGCGGCTGCAACCTCAAGAACAGCGCCCGCAACACGGTATTCACCGAAGGCGACCCTGCTTGCGCCGTCATGGTCATCGGCCCGATGCCGGATGCGGATGACGACCGCGAGGGCCAGCTTTTTGCCGGCAAGACCGGGCTGCTGCTCGACCGTATGCTGGCCGCTATCGGCCTTGACCGCGCACGCATCATGCTCGGCAATGTCGTGCCCTGGCGTCCACCGGGCAACCGCCCGCCGACTCAGGCCGAAATGGATATCTGCCGCCCCTTCATCGAGCGCCAGATCGCACTTGCGGAGCCGAAACACCTGTTGCTTCTTGGCAACTTGACCGCACGTTTCTTTTTCGGCGGCACCGGAACGATCCATACGCTGCGCGGACAGTGGCGTGATGTCGCAGCCGGGCACCTGGTTTTACCGGCGCTGGCGAGCCTGCATCCGCAGGAACTTCTAAACGCACCTGCCAGCAAGTCATTGGCATGGCAGGATTTATTGGCGTTTCAGGCAAAAATCTCCGAAGGCTGATTGCCTGATTCTTACTCAGAGTAAACGAAGTATGAAAAAAGCCATGCGTATTACGCATAACAGCGGCGCGCTGACCCGGCTTGCCGAATCCATGCTGCACTGCGATAAGCCAGCCTGTGTCTTGGGAGGAATTCGGTTTAAGGAACCAAGGCAATGACCACTCGCTTCCGTCCGGTACATTCCGGCTTTGAAACGCTCCGACTGGCGGGCCTCGGCCCTCGCTCCAGTCAGGGTTACCATCGTTTCGGCGCTGCCGCTAACGAACAGATGACCGCACGTGCTGCCATGCAGCAGGTTCGCGTCACACGTCCTGCAGCTGTCTTTGCGGATTTCCGCGAGCGCTGAGAGCACTCAGGCCGGTGTAAAACCGGTCCATGTCTTTGATTGCGCGCTGGCGTCTTTCTTCGGGAAGGCGCCTTTTGCATTTGCGGGACTAGGCGCCGAAACGACAACGGCTCTGGCGCCGACGATGCCGCATGTTTGCGACCTCCGCCAAATTTGGTGCGTTACCCCTGCGGCGTGGAGGCCTTGCGTGCCGCGCGTCTCGCCAGGCCCAGCTGGTGCTCGCGGAAAATGATGAAGATGCCGGCGAAAATCACGATTGCCGTGCCGATCAGCATGGTGAGCGTTGGAATGTCTCCGAACAGGATATAGGAGACCGCTATCCCGAAAACGATGGAGCTGTATTCGAAGGGCGCGATAGTGGAGACCTCCGCGTGGCGATAGCTCTCCGTCAGGAAGATCTGTGCGACGCCGCCACAAATGCCGCTGGTGATCAACAGCACGGCCTGCTTGGTATCCAGAGCGCTCCAGCCGAAGGGCACGCTGACGAGCGAAAGCAAGGTGGCCGTGAGCGAGAAATAGAGAACGATGGTCGGCGTCTTTTCCGTTTCCACCAGTTGCCGCACCTGGATCATTGCGAGACCGCCAAGCGCTGCCCCGCAGAGCACGGCAATCGCGCCCAGCCCCTCGCCCGCGGCAAAACCGCCTTCACGCAACAGGGTCATCTTCGGCCACAGGATAACCAGCACGCCCATCATGCCAACGAAAACCGCGCTCCAGCGGTAGATGCGCACCTTCTCGCGCAGGATGAAGGCGGCGAACACGACGGCCAGCAGCGGTGAGGCATAACCGATGGCGATGAATTCCGGCAACGGCAGCAGCGTCAGCCCGTAAAACCCGCAGGCCATGGAGAGAATGCCGAGAAACCCGCGCTTGAAATGGCCGATGAGATTGTTGGTGTGCAGCGCGCTCGTCAGCGCATGCAGCCAGGCAAGATAAACGACGATGGGGATGATGGCGAAAGCGGAGCGGAAGAAAGTGATCTGACCGGCCGGCACATCGGGACCGGAGGCCTTGATACAAGTCTGCATCACCAGAAAAAAGCCAACCGAAATCAGCTTCAGGCTTATCCCCCGAAAGGGATTTGTCGGTTCGGCGTTCATCGGCAGTTACTCATATCGGCTGCGCAAACACGCCATCGGGAGATTGTTCATGCGGGGGAGGACGACGCGGGGGAATTGGATTTGCCCAAGGCTAGAGCATTCCCGAAGCGCTTTACAACAAAAAATGTTATTTACCCATGAATTCCGTTGATCTGGTGAGGCGCAGGATTGCTTTCCCCGGCTTGTGGCCTCCTCACCCCCATTGTTCAGGCCTTCAGCCCTGATGGCGACGTGAGAATCAGGCCAAAAGCGACACGCGCTAAAATTTGAAGAAAATAAAATACAATTTCAGCAATCGTTCAACATTTGCTGGCATGGTCCGCAGGTCCGGCAGCGGCAGGATCGTCTGCAGGGCCGGCAAAGCCTTCCATGGCAGGACAGAACGTCCTCACGATGCGCACATGATTGTGACGAATACTCTACCTATTTTACATCCGGGCCTTATGACGACATGATGCCCGGAGGACAACGACAAAGTTATTCAGGAACAGTCATGCGAACAGACACGGGCCAGATCGTTCACCTGGCAGATTACCGCCCCACCGATTTCGTTCTGGAGCGGGTGGATCTCACCTTCGAACTCGACCCCAAGAATACCAAGGTCGAAGCCCGTCTGATCTTTCATCGCCGAGAGGGCGTCGATGTGTCAGCGCCGCTCGTTCTCGATGGCGACGAGTTGACGCTTTCGGGCCTGCTGCTTGATCAGGTGGACATTCCCGCAAGCCAATATGACGCGACGCCCGATAGCCTGACGATCCGCGATCTGCCTGCGGCGACGCCCTTCGAGATCTGTGTCACCAATTACATCAACCCGCAGGTCAATACGCAGCTGATGGGGCTTTACCGCACCAACGGCGTTTATTGCACCCAGTGCGAGGCTGAAGGTTTCCGCCGCATCACCTATTTCCCAGACCGGCCCGATGTTCTGGCACCTTATACGGTGACGATCATCGCCGCGAAGGAGGGCAATCCGCTGCTGTTGTCGAACGGCAACTTCCTCGGCGGCGGCAATTACGATGAAGGCCGCCACTTTGCAGCCTGGTTCGATCCGCACCCGAAACCCAGCTATCTCTTTGCGCTTGTCGCCGGCGATCTCGGCGTGGTGGAAGACACGTTCACCACCCTTTCCGGCCGCGAAGTGGCGCTGAAGATCTATGTCGAGCATGGCAAGGAGCCGCGCGCGGCCTATGCCATGGATGCGCTGAAGCGCTCGATGAAGTGGGATGAGGAACGCTTCGGCCGTGAATACGACCTCGATATTTTCATGATCGTCGCCGTGTCCGATTTCAACATGGGCGCGATGGAGAACAAGGGTCTCAACGTCTTCAACGACAAATTCGTGCTGGCCGACCCGGAAACTGCGTCCGATGCGGACTACGCCAATATCGAGCGCATCATCGCGCATGAATATTTCCACAACTGGACCGGCAACCGCATTACCTGCCGCGACTGGTTTCAGCTGTGCCTGAAAGAAGGCCTGACGGTCTATCGTGACCAGGAATTTTCCGCCGACATGCGCTCGCGCCCGGTCAAGCGCATCGCCGATGTGCGTCACCTGAAATCGGAGCAGTTTCCAGAGGATTCCGGTCCGCTGGCCCATCCACCACGCCCCGATACCTATCGCGAAATCAACAACTTCTACACGACGACCGTTTATGAAAAGGGCGCCGAAGTCACCCGCATGATCGCCACGATCCTTGGGGAAGACGACTTCAAGAAAGGCATGGACCTTTATTTCGAACGTCATGACGGCGAAGCGGCGACTGTTGAGGATTTCGTCAAGAGTTTTGCCGATGCCAGCGGCCGCGACCTGTCGCAGTTTTCGCTGTGGTACACCGAGGCCGGCACGCCGCTCGTCTCCGTTTCCTCCGCCTACGATGCCGCCAAGGCGACCTTCAGGCTGACGCTGGAACAGACCGTCGCACCAACGCCCGGCCAACCGGTGAAGCAACCGCGTCATATTCCGCTTTCGCTGGCGCTGATTCTCGACAATGGCCAGATCGCCGAGCCGCAGGCTGTCACGGGCGGAGAATACCGCGACGGCGTGCTGCATCTGACCGAACGCAACCAGACATTCTCCTTCTCCGGCATTTCATCGCGCCCAGTGCTGTCGCTCAACCGCAGCTTCTCGGCGCCGATCAACCTGCATTTCGAACAGAGTGCTGCCGATCTGGTGCAGGTCGCCCGGCACGAGACGGATATGTTTGCCCGTTTCCAGGCGCTTACCGATCTCGCTTTGCCGGCGCTGATTGCCGCCACCAGGGCCGTGCAGAACGGCAAAGAAGTACGCTCGGACGCCGACCTTATCGCAACGTTGATCGAAATCGTCGGCGACGCTTCGCTTGAACCCGCTTTCCGGGCACAGGCGCTGGCGCTGCCGAGCGAAACGGACATCGCTCGCGAACTGGGCGGCAATACCGACCCGGACGCCATCCACAAGGCCCGCAACGCGACGATCAAGGCCATTGCCACTGCCGGTATCGAGACGCTCCGCGGGCTCGCCGACAGCGACGGCAATGGTGAAGCCTACAGCCCCGATGCTGACAGCGCTGGACGGCGTTCGCTTCGCAACGGCGCGTTGAGCTTCCTTGCTTTTGCCGAGGGAACGCCTGACAGGGCGGCAAAGGCCTATGCCAGCGCCACCAACATGACCGATCTTGCGCATGCGCTTGGTGTGCTGACCCAACGTTTCCCCGACAGCGCGGAGACAAAGGAGGCGCTTGCCGCCTTCGAAGCCCGCTTTGCCGACAATGCGCTGGTTCTCGACAAATGGTTCTCGCTGCAGGCCGCCATTCCCGGCGACGGCGCGCTGGAACGTATCAAGGCGCTGATGACGTCGAAACACTTCATCGCCTCCAATCCCAACCGGGTGCGGTCGCTGGTGGGCACGCTCGCCTTCTCCAACCCGACCGGTTTCCACCGCGCCGATGGTGCCGCCTATCGGTTCCTCGCCGAGCAGATCATAGCCATCGACAAGCGTAACCCGCAGCTTGCCGCGCGCATTCTCACCTCCATGCGCTCCTGGCGATCGCTGGAAGCAAGCCGCGCCGAACACGCCAAGGCAGCACTTTCGACGATCGCCGAAGCAAAAGGTCTTTCGACGGATGTCAGCGATATCGTCGGGCGTATTCTGAAAGGATAATACCCGGCGAACATTCGCCAACTCCCCTATTCCGGACAATGCCTGTGCGCCGTCTTGATTTCCGTCAAGGCGGCGCAACGCATTGCGCGACACAATCGTCAGCGACAGGCCGGAACGCGGCCGCAAGCGGAAAGGGACTTCAAATGACGGATATTTCCAACACCAGCAATTCGTTCCAGCGTTTCATCACCGAAGCCCCGGCCCATCAGGCTGTATGGCTTCAGGCCGTTCAGGGGCTGGGTGCGGCGTCCACGCTGGATGCCAAGACGCAATGCCTGGTCTATATCGGCATTCTCGCCGCACTGCGGCTGGAAGGCGGCGTGGCATTTCATGTGCTGGAAGCCAAAGCGCATGGCGCAAGCCGTGACGACATCATCAGCGCGGTGCTGACCGGGCTTCCCGCCGCCGGAAACGGCGTTCTCGGCGCACTTGGACCTGCTCTTGAGGCTTTCGACAAGGCTTGAGAACCACCGGACGTAACACACCGGAACGTCCCAGACCGACTATCGGGGTGTCGGTTTTTCCAATGCCTGGCGCCGCTGTGAAGACCGTAACGCGCTGTCCCGAAAAAATACGGAGTCGGTTCAAGGGGTTAAAATTCTTTTAACTTTTGCCTCTGGACACGGCGAATCGCATTTGATTCACTATGCATATTCGAGCGGCGGCGCTTCGAATCAGTGGGGATATCTTGAAGGCGGGACAATGACGAACGTGCGGCGGGCGACTGCGGGCGATGAGCGGCCGTATGCCAAATTTTCTGATCTTGCGGCCTGGGGCGAAAGGCTTTCCAGCGACCTGATGGGTTTGATGAACGGCTCCGACCGCCCGATGCCGCAGGTCGAGACCCTGCTGAAGCGCCTCATTCCCATTCTCATTCTTGCATTTCTCGTCGTCATCGCGGCGTCACGCATGCTGGGCATCGTTGCCGAATATAGCCGCATGGAAGAGGCAGCCCGCCACTCTACCGCACTGACAGCGCTGACGGCCAAAGCAGCCCTTATCAACAACGGTATTGTCTTTGCCTCGCAAGAGCGCACCCGCGCAGAGGCGAGCCTTGCCGCAGCGCTGCCTTCGGGCAGCCTTGCTGATGGCACCATGGTGCTTCTGTCGGGCAGCAACGGCCGGATTTTCGCCGGCGCCGGCAAGGGCGCCACGCTTTACATCGGCACCTCCCTGCCGGCTTTGCTTCCCGAAATCGCCATTGTTCAGCGTTTTCCCGGCGCGCCCGGCACCATCGAAACCAATATCGACAACCAGCCGCATTATGCGACGATGATCCCCTTCGGCGACGATGGCGGCATGGTCATCGCGGCGCGCTCGCTTGAGCCGATCCGTTCTTTCTGGCGCAGCGAAATCGCCATGAACGTGACGCTGTTTGCCGGAATCTCCTCGATCCTTCTCGTCGTGCTCTACGCCTATTACATGCAGGTCAAACGCGCCCGCGATGCCGACGACATCTTCGCCGAATCGAACCTGCGGGTGGAGACGGCGCTGTCACGTGGCCGCTGCGGCCTGTGGGACTTCGATCTTTCCACGCGGCGCATGTTCTGGTCGGGCTCGCTCTACGAAATCCTCGGCAGACCGCCGAAGGCCGCACCGCTGTCCTTTTCGGATGCGGCGCGCATGATGCATTCCGAAGATGGAAACCTCTACGAGCTTGCTCGTGCTGTCGGCTGCGGTGATCTGCGCCAGATCGACCAGATCTTCCGCATGCGCCACGCGAAAGGCCACTATGTCTGGCTGCGTGCCCGTGCCCAGGTCATCCGCACCAATAACGGCCCGCGCGTCATCGGCATCGCCATGGACGTGACCGAGCAGCACCGCCTTGCGCAACGTTATGCCGAGGCAGACCAGCGCCTTGCAGACGCCATCGAATCCACCTCGGAAGCCTTCGTGCTGTGGGACAAGAATGACCGTCTCGTCATGTGCAACACCCATTACCAGAAGGCTTACGGCCTGCCGGACAGCGTTCTGGTAGCGGGCACCGAAAAGAGCGCCGTGCAGGCGGCTGCGGCACGCCCGGTTGTGGAGCGGCGCGTTGCGGACCCCGATCAGTCTGGCCTTTCGCGCATGACGGAAGTGCAGCTTGCCGATGATCGCTGGCTACAGATCAATGAACGCCGCACCCGTGACGGCGGCCTCGTCTCCGTCGGCACCGACATTACGCTTCTGAAGCGCCATCAGGAGCGCCTGCGTGACTCCGAACGCCGGCTGATGGCCACCATCGGCGATCTTTCCGCCTCGCAGCATAAGCTGGAGCGGCAGAAGACGGAGCTTTCAGACGCCAACGCCAATTATCTCGCCGAAAAAGAGCGCGCCCAGGCGGCAAACCTCGCAAAGTCCGAATTCCTCGCCAATATGAGCCATGAACTGCGCACGCCGCTCAACGCCATTCTCGGCTTTTCCGACATCCTGCAAAACGAGATGTTCGGGCCGGTTGGCTCGCCGAAATATTCCGAATATGCCCGGGATATCCACGACAGCGGCAAGCACCTCCTAAATGTCATCAACGACATTCTGGATATGTCCAAGATCGAAGCGGGCCATATGCGGATCAACCGCGAGACAATCGATCTCGCGCCGCTTATCGAGGAAACCCTGCGGCTGACCGCCATCCAGGCGGAACAGAAGAACATCACCGTGCAGCAGAAGGTCTGCGCCGGGCTGACGATGCAGGGCGACCGCCGCGCCATGAAGCAGATCATGCTCAACCTTCTGTCCAATGCCGTGAAGTTCACCGGTAATGGCGGCCGCGTAGCGCTGCGCACCCATGTGCATCAGGCCGCCATGATCCTCACCATCGCCGATACCGGCATCGGCATTCCCGCCGAGGCGCTCGACAAGATTGGCCAGCCCTTCGAGCAGGTGCAGAGCCAATACGCCAAAAGCCAGGGCGGCTCGGGCCTCGGGCTCGCCATCTCGCGCTCGCTCGTCAGGCTGCATGGCGGCACGATGAAAATCCGCTCCTGCGAAGGCAGGGGCACGGTGGTAACGATTATCATCCCGCATGCGGCAGGGTGCTGTGGCACGGTGCATTGAGGAATATCGGGCTGTGCCCCTTGCGTTGCAGTAAGTGACGGCAGAACGCGCGATACCCACCATCACCCGCCATTTTTCACCGTTGCCACAAACGCCTTCCTGACAACCTTCGCCAGCCGCTTCACCTCGCCCTCCAGCGTGGAAATATCCGGGCAATCCCCGGCCCGGCAAACCAGATCGATAAGACCGGCAGGCGCTTCCTTCGGATTGAAAGCACCGTCGATGCACAGCCGCACGATCTGCGATATCTCGGTGTAAAGCGCCGTCGCCGCCATGCAGTCGTCGAAGAATTGCTGCTCCATCACCGGGGCGGCCAGCACCTGCAATGCCTCTGCCGTGTTGCGACCCGGTTCGTGCGGCTGGAGACCCCTGGCGGGACCGACCAAAGCCAGATATTGGGCGATGAATTCGAGGTCGATCAGCCCACCATTGATGAGCTTGAAATCCCAGATGTTTTCCGGCGGCTTTTCCTGTTCAATGAGACTTCGCATTTCCAGCACATCGGCTGAGACTTTCGCCACATCGCGCTTCTGGGACAGTACCGAGGCGATGATGCCGCGCGCATCTTCCATCAGCGAGGCTTCGCCACAGATCAGGCGAGCGCGGGAAAGCGCCATATGTTCCCAGGTCCAGGCTTCCTCGCGCTGGTATTTCTCAAAGGCGGAAATGCGCGTCGCCACCGGTCCCTTGTTGCCGGAGGGGCGAAGCCGCATGTCCACCTCGTAAAGCACGCCTTCGGCCGTGGGCGCCGATAGTGCGGCAATCAGCCTTTGGGTGACGCGAGTGAAGTAACGCACCACATCGAGCGGTTTTGCGCCGGTCGATTCATGGGCGGCATCGTCGTAATCGTAGAGGAGAATGAGGTCGACATCCGAACCCGCGGTCAGCTCGAAGGAGCCGAGCTTGCCCATGCCCATCACGGCCACGCGCCCGCCCGGATATGGCCCATGTGCCGTCTCCATCTCCGAGAGAACGGCGTTCAGGGCCGCTTCAATTACCAGATCGGCAAGATGGGTAAAGGCGCGGGCGGCGATCTCGCCACGGATCGCGCCTGTCAACAGCCGCACGCCGATGAGAAAGCGCTGCTCGGCGGCGAAAATACGGAGCCGGTCGAGAATATCCTCGTAGTGGCGGGCATTAGAGAGGAAATTGCCCATGCGCTGGGCAAGATATTCGCGCGTCGGCACGTCGCTCATCAGCGCCGGGTCCAGCATGCCGTCAAAAACATGCGGCCGGGCGGCGATGATTTCGGCAAGGCGCGGGGCCGACGACATGATCGTCACCAGCAGCGACAGCAGCGCCTGATTGTTGCCGAGCAGCGAGAAGAGCTGGATGCCCGCCGGTAGCCCGGAGAGGAAATTATCAAAGCGCAGCAGCGCCTCATCCGCCCGCTTGCTTTCGCCAAAGGCGCGCAGCAGATCCGGCGTCAGCTCCGTCAGCCGCTCGCGTGCCTCGACGGATTGAGTCGCCCGGTACCGGCCATTGTGCCAGGTGCGGATGACGCGGGAAATATCCTCCGGCCGCTGAAAACCAAGTGCTGAGAGGGTTTTCAGCGTATCTGGATCGTCCTTCTGCCCAGTGAAGACCAGATTGCCTGCCTCACCGGAGAGTTTGGTCTCCTGTTCGAACAGCGCCGAATAACGGCGCTCCACCAGCCGCAGCACCTTTTCCAGCTTCTCGGAAAACGCCTTGGTATCTTCAAAACCGAGCATGAAGGCAATGCGCTTCAGTTCGGTTTCGGTGTCGGGCAGCACGTGGGTCTGCTCGTCGCGCACCATCTGAATGCGGTGTTCCACTTCGCGCAGGAACCAGTAGGCTTCAGTCAGGCTGTCGCGCGTTTCGGCATCGATCCATTTCGCTTCGGTGAGCGCCGCCAGCGCCTCCTGCGTCGCGCGGACCCTGAGCGCCGGCATACGGCCGCCGGCGATCAGCTGCTGCGTCTGCGCGAAGAACTCGATCTCGCGGATGCCGCCGCGTCCGAGCTTGACGTTATGGCCCTTAACCGCAATCGCGCCATGGCCCTTATGCGCATGAATCTGCCGCTTGATGGAGTGAATATCGGCAATCGCCGCGTAATCGAGATATTTGCGGAAGATGAAAGGTGTCAGTTCGCGCAGGAAATTGTCGCCGGCCTTCAGATCGCCCGCCACCGGCCGCGCCTTGATATAGGCGGCGCGTTCCCAGTTCTGGCCCCTGCCCTCGTAATAAAGCAGCGCCGCTTCCACGGGAATGGCGAGCGGTGTCGAGCCGGGGTCTGGCCGGAGCCTCAAATCGGTGCGGAAGACGTAACCGTCTGCCGTGCGTTCCTGCATGATACGCACGAGGCGGCGCATCATGCGGCCGAAATTCTCTGTCGCAGCATAGGGATCATCGATAATGCCAGCAGAGGGTTCAAAGAACACCACTGCGTCGATGTCCGAGGAATAGTTCAGTTCGCGCGCGCCGAGCTTGCCCATGCCAAGCACGATCAGGCCGGAACCTTCGCTTGGCGCGGCCACGTTCTTTAGTTTGAGCTTGCCGGTCTCATGGCCGACAAGCAGCAGGTGGTCGATGGCGGCCGACAGCGAAGCATCCGCCATGTCGCTCAGCCAGCGCGTGGTATCGCGGGCGGTGAAGATGCGCGCCAGATCGGCAAGCGCTGCGACGAAGGAAAGCCGACGCTTGGCGATCCTCAAGCGCGACATCACCTCGTTTTCGACGGGCACGCCGCCCTCTTGCCCCGGCTTCCAGCAATCGCGCGCTTCACGGACGAGAGCGGCCAGCAGTGGCTCCAGTGGCTTTGAAATCGCGAGCGTCAGCAGCCCCTCATCCGCCGCCGCCATGTCGCGCAGATAGGGCGACAGCGTGAAAGCCGCAGCGATGAAGTCCTTCAGCGGGCTTTCGGCGGCAAGAAGCGCGGCCACAGCTGGCTCGCCCTTGGCGATATCCTTCAGCGTGGAGAGAACGGATTTCAGTTCCGTCTGCGTATAGGGGCGGATAACTCCCGGCAGAACCTCGCTCAGCCGCCTTTCAGCGGTTTCCCGTTTCGTCACTGTCTCTCTCCCTCTCCCAAGCGACCCATCCTTGCGCTTCGACCGTGCCTGATTCTCAGGAAGGATCGCTCCCCGCAAAATCGTCCTGCCGCCACGCATTGTCGAAGCTTCCGGGCGCATACACTCCGCGTTGTAACAAATGCGTGGCGCTTTGCGATCAGGAAAACCGCTTTTGCCGATCTTTTCCGAGGTCTGGCCTGAGGAAGCGCCATTTCAGTCGTGGCCGGCAATCTCACGTAATGTCTCCGCAATTATGCCCACGTAGCGTCCTGCTCAACGAAACCCGACTCCCAGGTTTTGCAACGCTTGATGCTGCAACGGATATGATCATGAAACAGATTTTTACAGTGAAATGGCAAAAGAACCTGCGTGCAATGGCGTTGTGCCTGACCGCGCTGCCCCTGGCGCAGGGCATCTGCACGCCCGTCCTCGCTGCCGATCTCGGCAAATCGGACAGGTTCGCCGAACCGCAGGGCAATTTCGACGATGCCCGCTACAGCAGTTCCAGTGAGTGGAAAATCACACTTGGCGTGGGTGCTGCCTACGCTCCCAAATATGAGGGCTCGGACAAGCTGGAAGCAGGCGCGGTTCCCCTGGTTTCCGTTGAGTATGGAGATACGCTGAGCATCGATTTCAGTGGCATCACCGTCAACCTGCTGAACAGCAACGGCTTCAGACTGGGCGTCAAGGGCGGCTGGGAAGCCGGGCGCAAGGAAAAGGACGACAAGAAAAATCTTCGCGGGATGGGTGACATCAAGGCGGGCGGCGTGGTCGGCGGTGTTATCGCTTATGGCATCGATCCCTTCGAGGTCTATGCGAAGGTGGACAAGACCATCAGCGGCAGCGAAGGGTTGACCGCAACCGTCGGCGCCAGCGTTTCGCACAAAGTCGACCAGTTCATCCTTGGCGCGGACCTCTCCGCCACCTGGGCGGACGACAAGCACATGAAATCCTATTTCGGCGTCACCTCGGCCCAATCCGCCCGTTCCGGCCTGCGCCGCTATGACGCCAAGGCAGGCTTCAAGCGCATCGACGCCAGCGCCTCCCTCACTTACCTTATGACCGAGAACTGGTCGATCACCGGCGCCGGCGGTGTTGGCTTCCTGCTGGGCGATGCCAAGGACAGCCCGCTCTCCAAGAAGGACATCCAGCCCTTCGCGATGATTGGCGTGGCTTATACGTTCTGAGCCGATGGCGACGTGGCGTTGCGGGGATGCGTAACCATCTCCGCAACGCCGTCACGTGTCTGTCCCACCGCCTGAAATTGTCGCCTGCCCTGGGCGGAGGATCGTCGCTAAGTTCAGAGAATCCTGTCCCTGTATTCCGGCGGCGCCACCCAGCATTGCGCACGTTTTCCGAACCAACGGTAGCGATTGCGGGCGACAAAACGATAGACGGGATCGCGCAGAAATGCGGGAATTATGCGCAACATGCCAAGCAGCCGCCAGGGTATGCCAAGCGCCTCATAGATAGCAAGAACGCCGTCGCTATCCTGTCGCACCCTGTCGCCATCGACGACGAGCAGGCTGACCGGATTTTTGGGGTCCATTCCGTGCCGACGGTAGATTTCCGTGCCGACGGCTCCCTGCATGGAGGCTAGCCGGAAATATCCGGCCTTGTCATGCCGCAGCACAAATTGCGCATTCACGGAACACAACACACATTCGGCATCGAACAGAATGATCGGTCCATGGTGGTCGCCGACCAAGGGGGCCATGTTTGCCATCGATCATAAGTCCTTTTGCCGATCGCGATGCGATCCCCTAATAAAGTGCAGCTGTAGAACCTTATAAGATATTCTTCCGATCATCTTTCAATTCAATCTCGAGAGACGATTATTTCTCGGAGGTGAACGAATTTCCGCACAAATAGCGGTGACCAGCCGGTGCTGGTGTCGGCGGCGTTGGACAGCGCGGCTTACTGGGTCGAAACGGGAAAGATCATCGAGACGGTCAGGCCCGGGCAGACGGAATTTGTAGTGTCGGTGTCCGACAGCGCGAGCGATCCGCCGTGCAATTCCATCACGGCCTCCACCAGCGACAGGCCGAGCCCCGTACCGGGTTTGGAGCGGCTTTCGTCCAGCCGCACGAAACGTTTCAGCACCTCGCCGCGCTTGTCGGCGGGGATGCCGGGCCCGTTATCGGAGACGGACAGCACGATGGCGTCCGGTTCGCTCACCAGACGCACGATGAGTTTTTTGTCGCCCTCGCATTCGCAGGCATATTTCATGGCGTTGTCGATGAGGTTTGAAAGCGCCTGGCCGATCAGTTCACGGTTGCCCTGCACCGAAAGACCGGGTTCGATCTCGGCCTCAAGCGTAAGTCCCGCGTCCTCGGCTACCGGTTCGTAAAGTTCGGCGCTGTCGGCGGCGATTGCCGACATGTCCACATCGGTCATTTCGGCGGCGATGGAGCCGGCCTCGACGCGGGAAATCATCAACAATGCATTGAAGGTGCGGATCAACTGGTCGGATTCGGCGATGATGCCTTCGAGTGCCGCGCGCCGTTTCGTCTCATCGTCGTCATCCAAGGCGGCGGCTGCCTTGTTGCGCAGCCGCGTCAGCGGTGTCTTGAGGTCGTGGGCGATATTGTCGGACACCTGCCGCAAGCCCTCGTTCAGCTTTTCGATACGGCCGAGCATGGCGTTGAGCGAGCCGGACAGCCGGTCGAACTCGTCGCCGGAACGGCCCTGCGGCAGGCGCTGCGAAAGATCGCCGGCCATGATCTTCTTGGTCGCTGCCGACATGCGGTCGATGCGTTTCAAGGCATTGCGGCCGATGCCGAACCAGATGAGCAGCGCACCGGCGCTCATGATGGCAAGCGCCACCATCAGCGCATTGCGCACCAGCGCCCGGAATTTGGTGGGCTCGCCGAGATCGCGGCCGATCAGGATGCGCAGGCCGTTGTCCAGCATGAAGACATTGGCGGTCGCCATATGCTGCACGCTGTCGCCGCTTTCGGAATAACGTTCGTAACGGAAGGGGAAACCCGTCCAGCCCTCCTTGTCAAACACGCCGGGCTGCACGGAAGCGACATTGCCTGCAAGGATTTCGCCATTGGGGCCGGCGATGATGTAAAGGCTCGCCCCCGGCTGGCGGGCACGGCGCTCCATCATCCGCAACAGCGGGTTGATGCCGCCGCGATTGTAGATGCGCTGCACATCCGACACTTCCTGCAGCACCGCGTCACGCGTCTGCTGGTTCAGCAGCCGTTCGGAAAGGGCGGTGACATAAAAGACCAGAAAGGCGGCGCAGAGCGCAAACAGCAGGATATAAAGCGCAGAAAGGCGCACCGCTGTTGACCGGAACAATATTCTGAGGCGGACCATTTTCGCCAATCAGCCCTCGTCCTTCATCATGTAACCCGCGCCGCGAATGGTCTTCAGCAGCGGCTTTTCGAAGTCCTTTTCGATCTTCGAACGAAGGCGGGACACATGCACGTCGATGACATTGGTCTGCGGGTCAAAATGATAATCCCAGACGTTTTCCAGAAGCATGGTGCGGGTCACCACCTGGCCGGCATTCTTCATGAGATATTCCAGCAGGCGGAACTCACGCGGCTGCAACAGGATTTCCTTGCCACCGCGACGGACATCGTGGGACAGCCGGTCAAGTTCGAGATCGCCAACACGGTAGACCATGTCCTGTTCGGGTTTGCCCTTGCGGCGGCCCAGCACTTCGATGCGTGCGAGAAGTTCGGAAAAGGCATAGGGTTTGGGCAGATAATCATCGCCGCCAGCACGCAGGCCGGTCACGCGGTCGTCCACCTGCCCAAGAGCCGAAAGAATGAGAACCGGCGTCTCGATGCCGCGCCGGCGCAGCTCGCTGATGACGGAAAGTCCGTCGCGGCGCGGCAGCATGCGGTCGATCACCATCACGTCATAGGAATTCTCGCAGCCCATGAACAGGCCGCTTTCACCATCGCTCGCGTGATCGGCAACGATACCGACTTCCCGGAACGCCTTGGTCATATAGGCCGCAGCCTCGAGATCGTCTTCAATAACAAGAATCTTCATGTGCGGGACAATAGCGCCCTCGCCCTTTTCCGCACAACCGGAAACAGATGCGACAGACATTTCCTGAACCTTGTTTTCCATGAGATTTCCTCCTCGGTGCTGACTGGACCGGCTTTGTGGGTCCTTGTCTTCTCCCCCGCCGGGGGGAAGGTGGCCCGAAGGGTCGGATGAGGTAGCAAGGGCGCGGTCTATCGCTGGCCTTGCCCTTGATCCCGCTGCCGCGACCTTCTCCTCCCTAGCGGAGAAGAAACAAGCGGCACGCGCGTTCCACATACTCTGTCCCGCCCTCAAGGTGAGAGACAGTCCCGAGCGACGCCGGCTCGAAGACGAACCGGCGTCGCATCTCAGATTATCAACCCTGGTCGATATCCAGTGCGATGAAGCGGCTGCCGCTGTCCGTCTGGATCTGGAACAGCGCCTTGGAGCGTCCGTCCTTCTTCGCCTGCTCGAGAACCTTCTCGATATCGGCGGCAGAAGCCACCTGCTGGTTGTTGACGGAGGTGATCTTCTCACCCGTCTTCAGGCCACGGGCAGCGGCGTCGCTGTCCGGATCGACATCAGTGATGGCAAGGCCGTTGCCGTCGTCAGCGGGCGCAACCGTCAGGCCGAGGCTCGACAGCACCTTTGCGCTGGAAGGTTTGCTGCCACTGTCGTTTTCCTGGCCCGGCGTTGCTTTGGAGGCATCGTCGCTTGCGAGATCGCCAAGCGTCACGGTGACCGACTGCGACTTGCCGCCGCGCCAGAGCGAGATTTCAACCTTGCTGTTTGGCGTCATGCTGCCGATGCGGCGCGACAGATCGCGGGCATCCTTGACCGGGTCGCCATTGACGGCAGTGATGATGTCACCCTGCTTGATGCCAGCCTTGTCGCCCGGCGAACCGGACTGCGGCGAGACGACGAGCGCGCCCTTCGCTTCGGCAAGACCAAGCGACTCGGCAATGTCCTTGCTGACGGGCTGGATCTGCACGCCGAGC
The DNA here is from genome assembly GCF_000381165.1 of Agrobacterium sp. 10MFCol1.1. Taxonomy (NCBI): domain Bacteria; kingdom Pseudomonadati; phylum Pseudomonadota; class Alphaproteobacteria; order Hyphomicrobiales; family Rhizobiaceae; genus Agrobacterium; species Agrobacterium sp. 10MFCol1.1. The sequence continues at coordinate 44,305 of NZ_KB906072.1, forward strand.
CAGCCGCGTTCGACCTTGCCGTCCTTTTGCAGGTCGGCGATCACGTCCTTGGCAACGGACGACGGGATGGCGAAAGCAATACCGACATTGCCGCCGGAGGGCGAGAAGATCGCGGTGTTGATGCCAACGACTTCACCGTTGAGATTGAACGCGGGACCACCGGAGTTGCCGCGGTTCACGGCGGCGTCGATCTGCAGGTAATCGTCATAGGGGCCGGAGCCGATATCGCGGCCACGGGCAGAAACGATGCCCGAGGTTACCGTGCCGCCGAGGCCGAAGGGGTTACCGACGGCTACGACCCAGTCACCTACGCGAATCTTGCTATCGTCGGCAAACTGCACATAGGTGAACTTGCGGTTCACATCGACCTTCAGCAGCGCCAGATCGGTACGCGGATCACGGCCAACGAGCTTGGCTTCGAGTTCGGTACCGTCATTCATCACCACCGTGTAGGCGGAGCCGTCATCGACAACGTGGTTGTTGGTGACGACATAACCGTCTTCGGAGATGAAGAAGCCGGATCCTTGAGCGACGGGGCGCAGCGGACCCTTGCCGTCACGGTGACGGTTCGGACCACGGTCGGGACGGTCCTGGTTGGGGCCGCCGAATTCCTTGAAGAAGCGCTTCAGGGGATGGTCGTCCGGCAGCTGGTCGAGACCACGGCCGCCGAAATTGAAGGAAAAGTTGCTGGAATCATCGGAAGCGGGCTGCACGTTCGACTGGACGCGAACGGAGACGACGGCGGGCGAAACCGCCTCGACCACATTGGCGAAGCTCGGAACCTGCGGCGCAGTCACCTCGACCGGAGCGGCAAAGGAATGAACGATCGGTGCGGCGATGCCTGTGGAAAGCATCAGCGCGGCAAGACCGCCAACGGTCGTTGCCTTCAGAACCGTCTTCAGCGAGGAGCGTCCGTTTTGCGAGTGAGACATGGTGTACCTTCTTTCTTCATTCAGACTGGAACCCGTTTGACCGGGGGAGAAGCGGTGGATGATGAAGATATAGGAGGCGACACCTTACAGCGAAGTGTCTGACGAATGAAAAAACCGTAATGTTGAAAAAGAACCGAGGACGGATATGAAAATCAGTTATTTTTCAATGAGATTACGAATTCTCTCTTCTTCGTCCGCGCTCAGTTTTTCCGGCCGCTCCTGGGTGGCGCGCCGACGCGAAAAAACGAGGATGGCGAATATTCCCGCAAGCGCCAGAACGATGGGCGCGCCCCACAAAAGTGCGGTGCGCATGCTGAAACGCGGTTTCAGCAGCACGAATTCGCCGTAACGAGACACGACGTAGTCGACTACAGCCTGATCGCTATCGCCTGCCACCAGCCTGTCCCGCACCAGAACGCGCAGGTCCCGTGCCAGTTCGGCATTGCTGTCATCGATCGACTGGTTCTGACAGACCATGCAGCGCAGTTGCGACGTGAGATTGCGGGCGCGCTGTTCCAGTGCGGGGTCTTTCAGCACCTCGTCCGGGTTGAAGGCGAAGGCCGGCCATGACGTAAACATGAGAACGAGAAGGAGCGTGAGCCCCGACACAACCTCCCTCATTCCGCCGCCTCCGGCATCGCGGCCGTTTTTGCCGGCTTCGCCTTGCGGCTCGGTGCGCCCACCCTCAACCGTCTGTCGGAGAGCGATATCAAACCGCCGGCCATCATGAACAGCGTGCCGCCCCAGATGCACAGGATGAAGGGTTTCCACCAGATGCGCACTACCATGCCGCCATCCGCCATCGGGTCACCGAGCGAGACGTAGAGCTGGCTGAGGCCGAACGTCAAAATGCCCGCTTCCGTGGTCGGCATTCGCCGTGCGGTGTAGAGCCGTTTGGAGGACCAGACGTCGGCTACTTCCACACCCGCCTTGCGTATGGTGAAATGGCCGCGATCCTCGGTGAAATTAGGGCCGACGGCATGGCGGATGCCATCGAAGGTGAGACTGTAGCCGCCCGCCTTCGCCTCCATGCCCTGCTTCATTTCCAGAACGGTTTCGGTCTCGAAGGTGGTGACGGTGACGATGCCGAGCACGGTGATGCCAAGCCCCATATGGGCAAGTGCGGCGCCGAAGGCCGAACGCGGCAGGCCCTTGAGGCGTCGAAAAGCGATGCCGAAAGCCAGTTTGCCGAAATTGGCCCGATACCAGAGATCGGCAAGCGCCCCGAAGATCAGCCAGAAACCGGCTGCGATGCCAAGTGCGGCGAGTACCGGGCCGCCGTTCTCCACGTACCAGAGCGTCAGCCCGGCAAGGGCTGCAATGGCGGCCGCCACATAAAGCCGCTGGAAAGCGCCGAGAAGATCGCCGCGCTTCCAGGCGAGCATCGGCCCGAATGGCGTGACGATCAGGACCGGGATCATCAGGAGGCCAAAGGTGAGGTTGAAGAACGGCGCCCCGACCGAGATTTTTTCGCCTGTCAGCGTTTCGAGAATGAGCGGATAGAGCGTGCCGATCAGTACCGTTGCGGTCGAGACCGTCAGGATCAGATTGTTGAGGACCAGCGCCCCTTCGCGTGAGATCGGCGCGAACAATCCACCCACCTTCAGCGAGGGCGCCCGCCATGCGAACAACGCGAAAGCTCCGCCGATGAAAACGGTAAGGATGCCGAGAATGAAGATGCCGCGGCTCGGATCGGTGGCGAAGGCGTGCACGGAGGTCAAGACGCCGGAGCGCACGAGGAAGGTGCCGAGCAGCGACAGCGAGAAGGTCATGATCGCCAGAAGCACGGTCCAGATTTTCAGCGCTTCGCGCTTTTCCATGACGAGTGCCGAATGCAGCAGTGCGGTGCCCGCAAGCCATGGCATGAAGGAGGCGTTTTCAACCGGATCCCAGAACCACCAGCCGCCCCAGCCGAGTTCGTAATAGGCCCAGTAAGATCCCATGGAGATACCTGCCGTCAGGAAGGTCCATGCGGCGAGCGTCCACGGCCTTACCCAGCGCGCCCAGGCCGCATCGATCCGGCCCTCCAGAAGTGCAGCGACGGCGAAGGAGAAACAGACGGAAAAGCCGACATAACCGAGATAAAGCAGAGGCGGATGTATGGCGAGGCCGAAGTCCTGAAGGATGGGGTTCAGGTCCTGCCCTTCGGCCGGCACCCGCTCCAGACGCATGAACGGATTGGAGGTGAGCAGGATGAACAGCAGGAACGCGACGGAAATCCAGGCCTGTACAGACAGCACATTGGCTTTCAGCGTTTCCGGCAGGTTGCGACCGAAGACGGCAACGAGCGCACTGAAAAACACCAGGATCAGCAGCCATAACAGCATGGAGCCCTCATGGTTACCCCAGACGCCAGTCAACTTGTAGAGCATCGGCATCAGCGAATGGGAGTTTTCCCAGACGTTGCGCACGGAGAAATCCGAAACCGCATAGGCCCGCGTCAGCGCTGCAAAGGACAAGGCCACGAGCAGGAACATCACGACGGAGCCGAGCGAGGCGATATCCATCAGCGCCCGGTCGTTACGGCGCGCGCCGATCACCGGCAGCGTCGAGACGATCAGCCCCACGGCGAGTGCCAGAACCAGAACGTAGTGGCCGATCTCATTGATCATTTTATCGCTCCGGTCTTGTCGGCTGAAGCCCCCGCAGGAGAAGGCGCTGCGCCGGAAGGTTGCCCGCCCTCTCCGGTGTTCTGCCACAGGCCCTTGTCTTTCAGCCGGTCGGCCACTTCCTTCGGCATGTAGTTTTCGTCATGCTTGGCCAGAACGCTGTCGGCAACAAAGCCATGGGTCGCGGCATCGAAAACGCCTTCAGTCACCACGCCCTGCCCCTCGCGGAAAAGATCGGGCAGAATGCCAGTATAGCTGACGGGCACGTTTGCTTCACCGTCAGTCACTGTGAAGCTCACCGTGCGGCCCTCCCCGCGCTTGACGGAGCCTTCCGCCACCAGCCCACCAAGGCGGATGCGGGTGCCGGGATTGACCGGCGTCTTCTCCAGATCGGCCGGCATGTAGAAATAGGCTATGGACTGGCCGAAGGCGAACATGACGAGCAGCACGGCCGCGACGATGAAGCTCATGCCGCCGCCGATGATTGCGAGCCGTTTCTGTTTGCGGGTCATTGCGTCACTCCCTGCGGCATCGCGCGCCCTTGCCCGTCCATGCGAACGGGTCCGGCGGAAACTCCCAATTCCTTCGCCAGCGCCAGAAGCTGCTTACCCTCTTCGCCCTCAGGCGGGAAAACCTGCAAACCGGCTCTCAGTGCCTCGCCCGCCTTCGCTGCATTGTTCAAGACGGAATAGGCGCGCACGAGGCGCATCCAGCCTTCGAAATCACCGGGATTTTCCTTGAGCTTGGCGTCGAGGCTCGCCACCATGCCCTCGATCATCGCCTGCCGGTCGGCGGGCGTCATGTCTTTCGCCGCCGCCACGTCGCCTGCGGTCGGGCCGGGCGCTGCCTCGCCGCCGGTTCTGGCGATATGTTCCCGCACCAGCGGCAACCATGGCGCACCGGCTGGTGCATCCGCCGCCAGTGCTGCAAAGGCCGCACGTGCCTCCTGCGCCTTGCCCGCCTGCTCCAGCGACAGCGCCAGATAAAAGCGGGCGCGTGGATTGCCGGGTTTCAGCCGCTCGGCTTCGGCAAAGGCCTCACGCGCAGCCTCGATGACGATGCCGTCATTGCTCGCCACCAGTGTTTCGCCAAGTCCCGTCAGCCGTTCTGTGCTCGGCCCTTGCAAACGAAGCGCGTTGCGATAGGCAAGCTCGGCATCGCCAAGCCGCATCGTCTTGAAATAGATCGGCGCCAGGATATCCCAGCCTGCACCGTCGTCGGGGTTTTCGGCCAGGTGCCGCTCGGCACGGGCGACCAGAAGGTTCATGTCGTTGCCGGGTTGCTCCAGACGCGCCTCGAGCGGCATGTCCGGCACTTCCGGACTTCCCTTCCAGATGTAAAGACAGAGGCCAAGTGCGGGCAGCAAAACGGTAATCAGGGTTACGGCGAGATTGTGCCGCAGCGGCCGGGCGCTGCTTTCAGCGTCTTGACGGGTATCGGCTGCGGCAAGCAGCCGGCGGCCGATTTCGGCGCGGGCATATTCCGCCTCCGTCTCGCCGATCAGGCCAGCGGCACGCTCGCGGTCCAGTTCGGCAAGCTGGTCGCGATAGACTGCAACCTCGCCGTCGCGGCGCGTCTGCGACACCTCGGTCTTCCGCATCAGCGGGTACATCAGGACGATGGCGACAGCCGCCGTCAATATCGCAACGACAATCCAGAACATAAGGCTCAATTACTCGAATGCACGGCACATGGAAACATGAAGCGCGGAGAGGACGCGAATTTGAGACATCACGCCGCACCGCCCGGCGTCCAGGTGCATCGCTATAGCCCTTCCTGTCACTCGGAAAGGTCCATGACCTTGATTTACGTCAAAGGAGACCAGCTGCCATCGGCATTGCGGCAGGCCGCACCGCGAACCCGGGTTTCCTTTTCATCGACAGTCAGCGTGTGGGAATATTGCCGGCAATTCTGGTTGCCCACCTGATAGGGCGCATTGGCAACCACCTGGCCGCTGGCATCGTCGCCGGTCCATGTCACCGGCGTACCGACCGGGGCGGTTTCCAGTGCGCGATATTCGGCCTCCAGCGCTTTGGTGCGGTCGCCCTTTTCGAGCTGCAGACCGCTTCGTCCGACAATGCCGCCCTGCATGTTGGCAAGGAACGGCGTTGAAGGTTGTGCCGAACCGCCGAACAGGCTGCCACCGGCCGAGCGGGTGCCCGTGGTGGTGCAGGCGCTCAGCATCGATACGCACAGGATCGAGAGAAGTGCCGGGCGTGACACCAGCGAACGCATCGTCACGGAGCGGCAGCCATCATACACGTCAACCAAACCCTGTCCTCTTTTCCTTACCGCACCGCGCGTTATATATCGGCATTGAATTTCTTGCCTTTTTTCTTGCCTCACGCAAGCTCTTTCGAGAGGCCAGGCAAAATCAAATCGGCTTTCAGGCCACCTATCCCGCTGCGCGAGAGGGAAAAGTGGCCATGGTACTCAGACACCACTTCGGAAACGATCGACAATCCGAGGCCGGTGCCCGGACGGCTTTCGTCCAGCCGCCTGCCGCGCTTCATCGCTTCGCTTATCTGCCCGGGCTCCAGCCCCGGCCCGTCATCCTCCACGATCAACTCCACCCATGAGCGCCGGCCCATTTCGGGGTCGGAGGACGGGTGAGTGCCGGTCGCAAGCGTGACGACGACTTTGGTCTGCGCAAAACGCGCGGCATTCTCGAGAAGATTGCCGACGATCTCCTCCAGATCCTGCTGTTCCATGCCCAGCACCGCCCCCGGATGCTCGAAATTCAGCTCGAACTGCTTGTCGGGGTTGAGGCGGCGCATGACGCGCACCAGCCGTTCCAGCGCCGGCTCCGCTTCCACGCGCGCAAGAATCGAGCCGCGCTGGGCGGCAATGCGGGCGCGCGAAAGATAAGACTGCACCTGCGCCTGCATGGCGTCAGCCTGCGCGCGCACCAGATCGCCGTGCTGCGGCTCCAGCGTGCGGGCCTCGTTCAGAAGCACGGCAATCGGCGTTTTCAGCGAATGTGCGAGATTGCCGACCTGCATGCGGGCGCGCTCGACGATGCGCCGGTTGCTGTCGATCAGCGCATTGACTTCGTTCGCCAATGGCTGGATTTCGCGCGGGAATTCGCCTTCGAGGCTTTCCGCCTCCCCGCCCCTGATCTTTCCGAGCGCCAGACGGGCCTGATCGAGCGGCCGCAGACTGTAGAGAATCGCAAGGCCATTGACGACCAGACTGCCGACGCCGAAGACGGCGAGCGCCAGATAAAGGCTGTTGGAGAAATTGCGCACATCGTCTTCAACGACATTCAGGTTGCCGGAAACGCGGAAACGCGCCGCACGGCCCTCACCATCCAGCACGACTTCCGTTTCCGCCACCCGCACCTTGTTGCCCGCCTCGTCGGTCACGGCATAAAACCGCTCGTATCTGTTATCGAAGGGAGCATCGATAATGCTCGGCACCGGCAAGGACGCGACGCCGAGCGAAGAGGAGACCAGCGGTGCGGTCTGGAAATTGCCGAGCGGCTCCACCACCCAGTACCAGCCGGTATCGGGCTGCGAGAACCGGAGATCGCCGAGCTGCGGGCTGCCGGCCAGCGTATTCTCGTTCGAAATCGTCACGGAATTAATGACGTTATAAAGCTGCGCCCGCAGAAGATCGGTGAAGCTGCGCTCCACGCCCTGCCGGTAGAGCGTCGAGATCACGACGGCAATGACCACCAGCGCCAGCGCCGACCAGGCGGAGGCGAGAAGAAGAACGCGGGCGGTAAGAGAGCTACTTCGCATCTGCCGGCGCTTGCATCCGGTAACCGAGGCCACGGATGGTCTCGATCAGATCAACCCCGAGCTTCTTGCGCAAACGTCCGACAAACACCTCGATCGTGTTGGAATCCCTGTCGAAATCCTGATCGTACATATGTTCGACCAGCTCCGTGCGCGAGACGACCTCGCCCATGTGATGCATGAGATAGGAAAGCAGGCGGAACTCATGCGAGGTGAGCTTCAGCGTCACGCCGTTGACCGTTGCCTTGGAGGATTTGGTATCGAGCTTGACCGGTCCGCAGACGAGCTCGGAGGAAGCGTGGCCAGCGGCGCGGCGGATGAGCGCACGCACGCGGGCAAGAACTTCTTCCACATGGAAGGGCTTGGTCACGTAATCGTCGGCACCGGCATCGATACCCGCCACCTTGTCGCTCCAGCGGTCACGGGCGGTGAGAATGAGGACCGGCATGGCCTTGCCCGCCGCGCGCCATTTCTCGACGACGGTGATGCCGTCCATCTGCGGCAGGCCGATATCGAGAACGATCGCGTCATAGGGTTCGGTATCGCCTAGATAATGGCCTTCCTCGCCGTCAAATGCCTGATCGACAACATAACCGGCTTCTTTCAGCGCGTCGGTCAGCTGACGATTGAGATTGGCATCGTCCTCAACCACGAGAATACGCATTATCCGCCCTTTCCTTACGTCCCGGCCCGCGCGCGCGTCGCCGGTCATGCTAACTGTGTCGGATTGTTTTCCGATATTTCGGCGATGCGGGCAAGGCTACATCGGCACGCGCATCGTTACCTTGCGCGGGCGCTCGCCATTACCCTGGACGAGAACGGTAACTACACAGGACTGACCGTCACCGGAGGGATAGACCGAAAGAAGCTGACCACCGGTTTCGCGCACCACGCGGGCAACGGCCGCGCCGCAATCGCTTGCAGCCAGAATGTAATGGCCCTGCAAATCAGCCTCGGGCGCCGTGAAACCGGAAAGCCCGGCTGCAAGCGTCGCGATGATGAGAGGTGATGCCATTGCACAAATCTTCCAAAAAAATCGGCTGCGTCTCGAACCGTATTGTGACCGAATATGTAGCGCAAAGCGTCTGAATGGCAAATGAATGCCGCCCCCGACGCCACGACGCACGGCGGGGACGGTATGGGCGCTAGTGGCGTCAGCGGATGGCACGGGTTGCCGAAAGGCGGCCGTAAAGTGCGACGAGGCCGCCAATTCCGCCCGCAACGGTCACCAGTCCCTCCGCCAGCTCGCCGTGCAGCCCGGCGGGAAGATCAAGACCAGCGACGCTGAAAAGCGGTGCGAAAACCGCAACCAGGGCGCCCCAGATCGTGCGCGATTGATACCATGCCTTGGTACTATCCATAATCTCGTCCTTTGCGTTGTTTTTCAGGTGGTTGTCAGAGTGGGAGAACGGCGTGCGCCGCCACTCCCAGAGGCACCGCACGGCCGAGCTGACGGACACGCACGGAAATGTGATCCCGCAAGGTCGGGAAATCTGTGAGTTCGCCCGCTTTGGGGTACAGCCAGAAGGGTTCGGAGACCTCTGCCGTGCGTCGAACGGCCTCGCGATCCAGCACCTCCACGCGGTAACGCTCGAACGGCTCTTCCAGCGGTATCTCGCTCGCGTCCCAGCCATCGGCCTCCATCCGGCCTCGGCGCACCCAGCGCAGCAAAATGCCGTCCCTGCGCCGCTCGGCCGCAAGATGCACCGGCGCGAGCGGCGTTTCAGCCCGCAAGCCACCCTCGAAGACAAAAGGACCGGCGGGGGCGCCCGCCATTCCCACCGTCTCGGCGATCCAGTTCAGCCGCCGTCCGCGTTCGGTCGCGGCAAGACCGAGCGGCTGCACCGCCGCGTCCAGCACCACGACAGGGGCGCCCACCGGCGCGCCAATGGCCAACGCATCTTCCGTGCCGCCAAGCCCACGCAACAAAGCGGAAAGCCGCCAGCGCGCGGGCGCAATTTCCTCTGCGCGCGCGAAAGCGATGATCTCCCAAACACCGTTTGCGGCCCTCACCGCCATGCGGTTCTCGCCGTTCAGCACCGAAAGCTCCGTGGCCGAGGAAAGCTCACCGGATGGCAGATCGATCAGGATGGTGTTTTGCCGGTCGAAACGGCCGGAGGGGCCTGATGTCAGCGGCATGGCCAACGTGCCGATCATCGCGGGCCGGTCAAGCACGGCGCGCTGCCGGTAGCCTTCCGTGCCTGCGGAGGACGAAACGACGATTGGCCGCCATGGCCGTGCAAAAACGGCAATCTGCGCCGAATTTTCAGACGCTGTGCCGTCATGGCGCGGCAGGTCGAGAAACAGCACCTCCGGGGCAAAGCCTTCCGCGCCGTTTGCCCCGCCAACACGACGCTCATCCACAGCGCCCGAAAAAGCAGCGGATGCGGCGGAAAAGGCGCGCGCCTCCACCTGCCGTACAGTACCGTCCTCAATCCGGCTAACCAGGAACCTCCCTGCCGGAGCCTCCGAAAACACATTCTGCGGGAGACGGATGCAATCGCCGGGTTCCAGAGCGATATCTGCGGGCGGCAACGCAAAACGCAGCGTGCGCCGCGCCTGCCTGTTGTCACGCAACAGGGCCTCAGCTGCGACTTCCGCTGTTTCCGCCGGGAGTACTGCGCTAAGGTCGAGCCGCATGACGCGGCTGCCGGCATTGTCGATACGGCGCGAACGCACGCTCGCCTGCTCGTAGTCCAGCGCCGGATTGAACGAGGTCAGCACGGCCTCTGCGGCGAAATCGCTGTCATGGCCGCGATTTTCCGACCACAGCGGTTCGTCGTCCAGATCGGCCAGCACGGCAGCGTCACGCACTGGCAGAACCGCCGTATTGCGAGAGCGGAAGCGCAGGGTTCCGCCGTCCTCGGCCACATCCACCTGAAACGCCGACATCAACGGCTCCAGGAGGTTGCGGGCCGAGGTCACGTCGCCCTGCACATATCCCGTCAGATCGCCACTGACGGCGGAGACGTCGAAGCCGGAAAAGCCATGGTCCGTCAGGATCGCGGCGATGGTATCGGCAAGTGTGGCAGTCCCAAGCCGGCCGTTCAGCCAATGGCCGGTACGCCAGTTGGCCCCATCGCTCCAGGCCGCGCCGTTCTGCGGAAAGGCGGGGAACGGCCGCGCATCCCAGGTCCACATATAGACGCGGTTATGATCCACCATCGCCGCATCCCCCTTCCCCCTCCAATGGTCGAGATGCGCCTCCAGAAACCGTCGCTGCTGGCTGTCGGCGCGGCTTCTGCGGGAAAAATAGGGATAAGCGTTTTCCGCCGATTTCGGATCGGGAAAGACATTCGGGCGCGTCGCACTCTTGTCCACCGCCGGGCAGCCGAGTTCGGTGAACCAGATCGGTTTCGACCCCGGCACCCATGCGGTTGGCGTCAATTTCTCTGCACCGCGCACCCGGTCAAAATGGGCATTCTGCCACCAGCTTCGCAGGTCCTTGTAGCGGAATACCCACGGCTTGCCCTTGAGACCATCAGTGATGGGGGTGCGCCGCCGCGCCGCGCGGTCGGCATGGCTGGCGTAATACCAGTCGAAACCCTCGCCCGCCGTGATGGCACGACGGAAGGCGTTAGCATCGTCCGGGCCGCTCATACCATCAGGATTGCCGTTTGCGGCATCCTCGTCGCGCCAGTCGGAAAGCGGCATATAGTTGTCGATGCCGATGGCATCGATATCAGGGCTTGCCCAAAGCGGATCTAGATTGAAGAACACGTCGCCGGAACCGTCCGCCGGCTGATAACCGAAATATTCGCTCCAGTCCGCGCCATAGGTCAGTTTCGTTGCCGACCCGACAACGGCGCGCACATCCGCCGCCAGCCGCACCAGTTCCTCCACGAAAGGAAAGGCGTCGTTATGGTCGCGCAGGCTTGTCAGCCCGCGCAGCTCCGAGCCGATCAGGAAGGCATCCACCCCACCCGCCTGCGCCACCAGCGCCGCATAATGCAGCACCATGCGTCGATACCCCTCAGTGCGGTTGCAGAAGGTGGAAATCTCCGTGCGCGTGCCTGCACTGCGGTCGGGCGAACCTGCCAGGCCAGGTGCCGGAAAACAGGTGATGCGTCCGCGCCAGCCATAGGCGTCCTGCTCGCCTTTGCCGCATGGGTCCGGCAGGCCGTTGCCGGCTGGCACATCCATCATCACGAATGGATAAAGGCAGACCTTCAGACCACGCGCCTTGAGGTCGGCTATCGCCTGCACAACGCTTTGATCATCCGGCGTGCCACCATAGGCCGGGCCGCCGCCGTGATGGCTGACGAGATGCGCTTGCCCGCGCGAAACACCGGCGACGGACCATGCTGCACTTTCCCTGTCGCGACCCGCCACTTCCACACCCGGCAGAATGCGGCATTCGCCCGCGCGCATGTCGGTGCCGAACCAGCCCACCACCAGCGCCACGCTTTGCAGATTGGGGCACAGCGCCTGCAATTCGTCGATCGCGGCCTGCCAGTCGGTCAAGGCCGTCAGGCAATTGCGGTTCATGATGTGACTTTCGCCCATGCCGGTGCGTTCCGAAACCTGCGCCGTGGCGTAACCGTGTTCCGTCGCACCGGGAATGACGGTGATGGCACGGATGGCTTTTTCCAGCCGGCCGACCGGTCGCACCACCTCGAACTGCATCAGCGGAATGCGGTTGCCATAGCTGTCAAGCGGCAGGCGTTCGAATACCACATAGGCCAACCCGCGAAAGGCGGGTGCATTGCCTGCGCCCTGTTTTGCCTCGATCAGCGGATCCGGTAATTGCGTCTCGCTGCCGGGATAAAAGCGCATCTCGATGGCGCTCAGGTCCAGTTCCCGCCCATCGGCCCAGACGCGCCGCACCATGGCCGCCTCGCCCTCGCACAGCCCGACGGCGAGATTGGCGAAATAGCGAAAGGTCTCAACCTTCGGGCCGCGATTGCCCTTGCCGCCACGACGCGTCACCTCGACGCTTTCCTCAAAGCGCGTCGCCCAGATCAGCGTACCGCCGATTCTCGCCGTGCCGTAAAGCCGGTTGATGGCCGCGCCTTCGTCCGCACCCGGAATACGCGCTGTGGAAAGCCGGGCGCCGGACACCGTCCGCCCGTTCGAAAGGAGCGCGCGGTCGACGGCATTGCCCGCCAGCGCGCCAGCCGCGCGGCCGATGATGGCACCCACGGGGCCGAAAACGCCGCCGAGTGCTGCACCCGCCGCCTGAAAGAGAATGGTCGCCATGGTCGCCTCGAAAAATGTCAGGGTTCGGGAAATCGGAAGACGCCAGCAATACGTCGCTTCCAGCCGGGCACCAGCGCCGAGCGCACAACTGCCGCCTGTTCATAGGCATGGATGAAATGCTGTGGCCCGGCGAGAATGCCGAGATGTTTCGCCGCTGCATCGGCCCGCCAGCGGAAGAGCAGCAGGTCGCCCGGCATAGCCTCTTCCATATCAGGCACCGCCGAAAAATAACGTTTCGCGGCCTTCAGCAACCGGTCCTCGCCGCCCCGCTCGGCCCAATCTGGTGTGTAGGGCGGCGGCAGTTCCGGTTCCTCGCCGTAAAGCGAGCGCCAGATGCCCCTGACAAGGCCGAGGCAATCGCAGCCAACGCCTTGCAACGACGCCTGATGCCGGTAGGGCGTGCCGATCCAGCCTTGCGCGAGCGCCAGCACTTTTTCTGAGGTACTGCTCATGGAAACAGCGCCCCGCCGTCATGGGTCTGGCCGCCGCTGGCGTAGGAATAGGCGAAATCCGCCCCCGGCAGATGCGGAAAGCCACGAAAGTTCAGGTGATTGGCGAATTTGGCCTTGCAGGTCGCAAAACTCTTGTCGCAACCGGCGATGACGGAAAAAACATCACCCGGCTGCGGCGGTTGCTCCGGAGCGAGCCAAAAGGACAGAAGCGTGCCGCCATCGCGTTTCTCGTGGCTGTCGAGATCGAAACCCTTGCCGACAAGTTGGCCGCTCAGAAACTGCAATTTCCCACGGCTGAAGAAACTATCGGCGAAAGCGTCCAGCCCTGTCACCAGCAGGTTGCCCGCCGCGTCCATGCCCGCAACGCTGCCAGTGCCGGTAAATCGCTTGAGATCGACGCCGCATCGCCGATCACCAAGGGCGGCATCGCAGCGCCGCCCATAGACCCTGCCCTGCGGCTGGGAAAGACGATGGGCGATGCTGCGCAGCTCGGCACGAAACGCTCCGCCCGCCCGTGTCACCTCGCCGATTTCGCGCATGTTCAGCAGCACATGCTGTTCCGGCACCTGCCAATTGACGAGGTAGAGCGCCACCTGCGCACCATCGAAACGTCCGGCGGCCAGATCGCTTTCGGAAATCGCCTCACTGGAAAAGCCGCCCGTCACTTCGCCCGCACTCGCGCCAAGTCCGGCCTCGCTGTCGCTGTCACTCGCACCAAAGCCGGTTGCGGCCAGGTAGGCGGTACCGGCGAAGGAAAGGGTCCCGTCATGGTCGGTAAAACCGATGACCTCGCCGTCCTTCAGCGTCACTTTCCAGCAATGGCAGGTGGTCGTGGCCTCGCCCGCCAGATGTTCGGCCAAAGCGGCAGGAATGGTCTTCATGGCAGGATTTCCATCAATGGAATGGAGGGAATGCGGCCCGCCTCGAAGGCGGTAAGGTTCACGTCGATGCGGTCGATTGCAAATCGCACCGGCACGTCGAATTCGAAACCGGCCCGGATTGCGGCACCGGCAGGCGGCGCCTTACCGGCGCGAAACGTCACCGTACCGGTCACACGGTCGACCGAAAAATCCGACAAAACGGCTTTCACCCCATCGACTGAGATGATGACCGAAGCCTCGACCGGCTTCTCCACCCGCCGGGTGAAAGAACCGCCCGCATCGGCATAGGTCTTCACCAGCTGAAAAGCCGTCGTCGTGCCGTCACCGGTGCCAATCTTCTGGTCGCTTGCAGCAGGTGTCTGGCCCGGCGGACATGATTTGAAATCCACCGGGTCGCGAAACCGAAAACCATGGAGTTCACCGCGCCGCGCCTCGAAAAAGGACAGCACCTCGTAAAGATCGGCAACGGAGCGAATGCCCGATCCTGCGTCATAGGCGCGTCTGGCATTCTTCCAACGCTGGTTGCGGTTCTCCCGCCCATTGGAAAGGTTGACGATATCGGTTCTCCTTACCGGCCCGCCGCTCACGCCAAGCGCCAGCCTCAGCGGAAACCGCACTTCATGAAATGCCGCCATGTCGTTGTTCCTGGATTCGTTTTGATAGTCTGGGAAAGATGGAAGGATCACGCTCGACACAGAGGTCTTGCAGGGAGGAGGTCCAATCCGTCACAGGCCGCGCTGGCCACGCCCGACGCTGCGCGCCAGCATGGCGGCGATCTGGCCTTCACTTTTTCTGAAGCTCGCCGCGTCCGTCGCCGTCACATTGAAAACGATCTGCGCGCCGCCGCCACCCGCCGGTGCGGCAACACCGAGCGCCCCATCCGAACCACGCTTCAGCGGCAGGATCGCCTCGGCACCCGCTTCGCCCATCAGGCCAAGCCCGCCGCCCATCGGGAAGAAGGCCGGGCTTGCGACCACACCGCCATCGGCAAAGGGCGTGATACTGCGTCCCGGCACCCCGCCATCGGCAAAGGCAAACAGCGAACCGCCGCCATTCAAAAGCCCGCCCACGGCATTGCCGATCCTGTTCTCAAGCGGCTTCAGCCCGGCGGAAAGCGCAATGCCGGAGAGCCGTTCGCCAAGCCCGCGCAACACGTCATCCAACCCCTTGCCGCCCGTCACCGCGGCCTGCATGGCAGAAGTCAACGCCGCCCCGAACCGCTCGGAACGCCGTTCGAGATCACCCATCACCTCCGAGAGCGCTTCCGCTTCCTCGCGACTGTCCGCAATCGATACTTCGCCTGCCATCACGCTTGCCTTTCTGATTCAAAACGGAGCCGTAGATGTTTGAATTGCCTGGTCGTTTTCACGAAAGATGCACGTCCCCCAAAATAGCAAACCACACTCACCCATCCGGAAACCGCCGCATCATCGCATCCATCGCCGGGCGGTCGAGGGTGTGGAAAGCGGGGCGGATGCCGCCGGTCATGGCAAAGAATTCCCTTGGCGTCAGCCGCCAGAAGGTTTCGGAGGAAAGCCGCAGCAGGTGGAAACCGGTGTGTATTACCGCCTCCCAGGGAAAAGGACGCGGCGTCAGATCGCCCACCTCACCTGCTGCGGCACTCAAGGGTCCGGCGGTGTGCCCCTCGAACCGGCAAAGGTGGCTGTCAGGAGATCGGCGACGATGGCGGCGTGGCCGGCAACGCCGCCTTCTACCGTGGCTGCGGCCACGTCCTGATCGGAAAACACGTTGCCCGCGCCGCGCAGACCTGCGCCGATCACCCGTATCATATCGGTCGCCTTCATACGTCCGGCTGCGAAACGTTCGGCGAGCGCGGTGAGATCATCGGCCTGAAAGGCGGTTTCGAGTTCGGCGAGAGCGCCGAGCGTCAGGCAAAGAACGCGCCTTTCGCCATCGATCAGCGCCTCGATCTCGCCGCGATGGCGGTTCGCCCGCCCGTAACGTAACCCTTGCGGCATCACAGTGCTCCGAAATTAAGGAAACCGGCCGATTCCAGCGCGGTCTCGAATTGCACTTCGCCATCGTGGCGACCGGAATATTCGAGCGCGACGATCTGGAACGGCCCGGTGATCGTGCCGAAGTCAGGAATGACGATCTGCCAGCCCGGAATGGAGCCGGCGAAAAATGCGCCACGCACCAGCGCATCGCTTGCCTGATCCTTGAAGATGCCCGACGCCGTCAGCGATGCCCGCTGCACGCCGGCGCCGGCCAGAAGCTCGCGCCAGCGCCCGGCGCTTTCGCCGTCGGTAATATCGACCGCCTGCGCGTTGAAGGCCAGACGCTTGGTTCTGAGCCCCGCCACGGTTACATAGGAGCCGGCGTTGTTGAACTTCAGCAGCAGGTCCTTGCCCTTCTGCGCCACCATGGTGGTCTCCCTCTCGTTTCGATTGATGTCGTCTCGTTTGATGTTGCCGGGTCGCAACTGGCCTGCTACCAAAAGCATTCCCGCATCTCGCACCCGCGATTTTCATCATGTCTGATGCCACCCCCTTCACGTCTCGCGCGCGCCTTTTCGGCGTGCTTGCGGTTGGGCAGGTCGTCAGCTGGGGCACCGGTTTCGACATGCTGGCCATACTGGGGCCACGCATCGGACAGGAACTGGCCATCGCCAACGAGGTCGTTTTTGCCGGTCTCACCGTCATGATGACGATCAGCGCCCTCTGCGGCCCGCTTCTGGGAAGAACGCTGGTGCGCCGTGGTGCCGCCCCTGTTCTTGTGGCGGGTTCGTTGCTCTTCACGGCGGGTTTTGTCGTGCTCGCCTTTGCGGGCGGCGTGATCAGCTATGTCCTCGGCTGGGTCGTGATGGGTCTGGCCGCGACCTGCGGCCTGACGACGGCGGCCCATACGGCTGTGGTGGAACGTGTCGGCGCGGAAAGTGGCCGGTCGCTGACGCTTCTGATGGTGTTTACCGGGCTTTCGGCAGCGGTTTTCCTGCCCGTCACCACCGTCGCAGATCAGCACCTGGGCTGGCGCGGCACCCTTTTGGTATATGCCTGTCTGCAGATATTCGTGCTTCTGCCACTCTATGTTTTTGTCCTTCCCGGACGAAGGACGAGCAATACTCCAGGCACTTCGAAAGGCGCGGCGGTCTCGACATCGCCTGTCGATACGCGGCGCGCCTTTCTGCTTCTGGCGGCAATGACGACGCTTAGCGCCTTCACAGCCTTTGGCTTTTCGCCGCTCCTGCCTCTGCTGCTGGTCCATGCCGGCGCATCGCAATCGCTCGCCGTGCAACTGGCAGCCGTGCGCAGCGTGCTTGCGATCATGGCGCGCGGGCTGGATTTTCTGCTTGGAAAACACGGCAATCCCTTCGTCACCTGCATGATCGGCTTAGGTATGCTGCTCGCATCCTTCGTGCTGTTGCTCGTATTTGCCCCGGCCATGCCCGCTTTCATCGGTTTCATCATTTTCTTCGGCTTTGGCGCGGGCGTGCTCACCGTCAGTCGCGCGGTGTTGCCGCTCGCAGTATTTTCACCGGAACAATATGGCCTTCAGGCTGCGCGTATCTCCCTGCCGCAGAACCTTGCCATTGCCGTGGCGCCCGTCATTTTCACGCTGGCGCTGGATCGCGGAGGGGTGGCGGCCATGCTCACCATCGCCGCCGTGCTGATCAGCATTTCGTTTCTGCTGCTGATCGTGCTTTGGCGCACCGTGCGCAAACAGAATTCCTGAACCGACCCTATTCCGTTACCGCCCTGAAACGCATTTCTGCGAGGAAGTTCCGTGTCTTCGGCTCGCGCCGCGAATGGCTCGAGAGAAGCTGCAGATTGACGAGCGAGATACCGACAAGCGGAAGGGCGGCATCGTCGAGCAGGGTTTTCACCCGCCCGGCAATCTCACCCGCGCACCTGCGGCCATTGGCATCGCTCCAGATGTCCAGCGACAGAAAATGTTCTTCGGCCTTTTCCGTCGCCGTCGAGTAATCGCGGCTTTCAAGTTCGCCGATAACGATCAGGGGCAGGATGGCGCGCGGCAAAAGCCGGTCGACGATACCGCCGGGGATAAGCGCCATCAGAGCAGCGTCGCCGGAAAGTTTTGCGAAAATCGTCTGTAGAAGCACATTTGCGGCACTCACGGGCTTTCCTCCTCACAGCGGCAGACGATGAAACGGCGGGTCTCGTCCGGATCCATCACGGCCCGGATCGCCAGAATGCGCCGTCCCTTGCGAAAGCGCATGCCGGCAACAATGTCGCTGCGCCAGACCAGCCAGACGCGGTGGGTGATTGTTACGCCCTCAGCCGAGGCCCGCTCATGCGAGGCATTCGAAACAGGTTCGATAGCCGCCCAGAGCGAACGCAGGAAACTCCAGCTTTCCGCGGCCCCACCCTGCCCGTCCGTTACCTCGCTGCGCACCTCCAGCTCCAACCGCGCCGTAAGCTTGCCGGGGTCGAGAAAAACGAGGTTCATGGCTCAGAGCCCCACACGGCAGAACGGCGACACCAGCCGCTCGTAACCGGCCGGAACCGCTGCGGGTTGATTTTCCAGAGCAACGGCACCGCGGAAGGCGAACATCTGGGCCACATGCATCAGCATGGCGCGTTTCAGCGTATCGGGCACATCGGTTCCCGCCTCACCGTAACCGGCAATGAAGTCGATCTCGATGCCGTTCATCACCCGTCCGGGTGCTGGCAGGTCGCGCAGCCACAGCCGCGCCGGGCGCGCCTCGCCGTCAAGCAATCTGTCGGCGGCTGTGATGTCGGCCGCGCGCCCTTGACCGTCAAAAACCAGAATCGTTTCGATGGTTTGCACCGGTCCCTTACCAATCAGAATCATGCCACTCGGCGGCCACCGGTCGAGATAGAGCCGCCAGGTCTGGCGTATCAGGCAAAGTCCCGTCGTACGTTCCAGATGCTCGCGGGCGGTAAGGATCAGCGCAGCGAGCAGCGCATCCTCGTCGCCGCCGTCGAGACGCAAATGCGCCTTCACCTCGGCAAGCGTCAGCGGCTCCGCCTGCGGCGGATGAATGAGGGCATAGGTCATGGGGTCTCCGGGTATGGGACAGAAAGAATTTCGGCCGAAAGCGTTTGGCGAAAATGTAGCATCCGCACGCCGTCACCCCCGACTTGGTCCGGGGTGACGGGGAAGATTGTGGTCAATTCACCCCGAACTTCACCAGCTTGATCGCCTCGAAGTTCTGAACGCCGCCGCCCACGCGCTTGGTGGTGTAGAACAGCACATAGGGTTTTGCCGAATAGGGATCGCGCAGGATGCGCACGCCGGTGCGGTCCACCACGAGGTAACCGGCGCGGAAATCACCGAAAGCGATGGCGAAGCTGTTTGCCGCGACATTCGGCATGTCTTCGGCCTCCATCACGGGAAAGCCCATCAGCGAGGCGGGCTGCCCGGCGGCAGCGGGCGGATGCCAGAGATAGGCGCCGCTGGTATCCTTGAAGCGGCGCAGCGCCCCTTGCGTCTTGCGGTTCATCACGAAGTTGCCGTTCTGGCGGTGGCCTGCCTTCAGTCCATAGACGGCATCCAGCAGCACATCCATTGGCCCCGCGGAGGCGAAGCCACCCGCAACACCGGTGGCGACATAACCGATATTGCCCCAGCTCCAGCTGTCATTGGCGACGGCCGTATAAGAGAGGAAACCCTTCGGTTTGTTGGTGCCGTCGCCGGCGATGAACGCCGCTGCCTCCTGTTCTGCAAAGGCAATGTCCACTTCCGAGGCGATCCAGGCCTCGATATCCACGGCCGCATCATCCAGCAACCCCTGGGTTGCGGCAGGCATGGCGTAGAGTTCCATGGTCGGGAAGGAAAGTTCGGAGAGCTTCGGTGTCGTCGTCTCGGGGCGAGCCGCCGTTTCAGAGACCCAGCCGGTGGCAAATCCGCCCGGCGAAAACGGCTTCTTCAGCACGGCAGTGGAAACCTGCCGCACGGTCGCCAGCGACCGGATCGGTGAAATCGCCGTCATGCGGCGGCCGATCTCGCCATCCGTTTCGGTGGGCAGCAGATAACCACCATCGACGCCTGTCGATCCGGCAAAGGCCTTGGCCTCCAGATCGCGCAGCGCGCCCTCCTCACCCCGGCGGATATAGGCCTCGAAGGCGGCCTTGTGCTCATCCGTATCGAGGGAATGCGCCTGCTTGCGGCCGAGCGCCGGGCGCGCTTTCTTGAGCGCCAGATCGTCCATGATCTTGCGGTTGTCATCGAGCGCCTTGTCGATGCGGTCGAGCTTGTCGCGGGTCACGACGTCGGCCCCCATCTTGCGTTCGATATCGGAAAGCCGCTGGTCGTTGGTGTCGCGGAAGGTCTCGAAGGCCTCCATGAACTCGTCGAAGGCCGCCGTCATCGTATCGGGCACGGCCTTCACCTGCGGCGCAACCGTCATTGCGGCCGGTTTTGTCATCTGGTCTGTCATGTCGCCATCCTTGTTTTCGGAAGTGTTTGGGAGGAAGTCAGCGTTTGAAGGCTGTGTCGAAAAGCGAACGCGCCGCGCGGCGCATGGTGCGCATCAGCTCGGTTTCGCGGTCGCGGAAGAAGCGGGCGTGTTTGACATCCGATACCCGCGCGGACGGCAGCATCGGAAAGGTCACCACAGAGATTTCCCAGAGATCGGCCTCAAGAATGCGCCTGACGCCAGAGCGTGCCGCCTTGCCGGAGCGCCCCTCCTTGCTGGAACGTACCGTGCGAAAACCGATCGACAGCCCGTCCAGCGCGCCTGTCTTCATCAGCGAATGGACCTCTCGCGAGCGGGCGACGCCGGGCGCGAGAACACCTTCCACGTAAAGCCCGCGCTCATCCTCGCGGATGGTGCGCCATGCGCCGATCGGCTCGGCCGGATCGTGCTGGTAGAGCATCCGGATACCGCCCGCACCGCGTTCCTCGATGGAGCGGCGGAAAGCGCCGCGCTCGATCACGTCGCGGCCGAGATCGACCTCGCCGAAGACGCTGGCATAACCGGAAAACGTGCCGTCGCCAGCTATGCCGCGCAGTTCCAGATTGGCGAATTTGCGCGTGGCGGGGCGCGGCCCGCGATAGACGTGCATGGGAAACTCCTGCGATGTGAAAAGGGGTGCCGCGTCGAGGCTAAGCGCGCGGACGGGCGTTGTAGCGGTCGGCGACGCGCACCAGCAGGCCAAGCCCCCACCAGGCCACCATGCTGGCAGCGGCAGAGCCCGCCACCATGATTTCCCGGCCTGAAAGCGCGCCGGCAATCTCGAGTTGCTGCACGATCCACAGGCCCACGGGGCCGCCGAAGATCATGCCGCAGGAGACGCCGGTCACGAAACGGCTCGCCGCCTCGCGTTTGCTTTTCGGCAGGAGGTAGACGAGCGACACACCCGCGCCTGCGACGGCACCGGTGATTCGGGCGGCCCAGATGCCGCCTTCATTGGCGAATTCAGACATGGGTAATCATTCCGGTTTAGGATGTGAAAAATCGGACAGACGCGTCGCGTCGCCCGCAGGTCGGGTGTGCAGTTTCAAAACGCCATTTCGCGAGTCTTCAGAATCGCTTGAACGGCGAACCTCACAAAACGATTCCGCTGGTTCAGAAATTGGTCGAAGACGCAGCCCGGTGGCTCAAGCACGGTGGCTAATACCCCACCGCCTCCCGCTTTTCCTCGTCGGTCAGAAACGATGCTGCGCCGATCCTTGTCCACAGGGCGTCCCGCTCACCGGCAAGACCGGCGATCCTGTCAAGATCCGGTTCCAGCCGCAGCCCGGAGCCGAAAATCGGCGACAGCCAGCCGCAGAGCCGTGCCGCCGTGCGGTTGACGAGCGGCAGCACGGTGAGACGATAAAAAGCGCGGTTTGCCTCCTGGTAATTGGCATAGGTATTGTCGCCGGGAATGCCGATCAGCATCGGCGGTACGCCGAGTGCAAGCGCGATGTCGCGTGCGGCACCGTTGCGTGCTTCCAGAAAATCCATATCGCGCGGCGAAAGCCCCATGGCCTTCCAGTCGAGACCGCCTTCCAGAAGAAGCGGCCGGCCTGCATTCATCGCGCCCTGATAACCTTCCTCCAGCTCGCGCTTCAGCCGCTCATATTGCTCGGTGGAGAGATTGCCACCCTCTTTCGGCTGATAGACCAGTGCACCGGAAGGGCGAGCGGAATTGTCGAGCAGACGTTTGTTCCACTGGCTTGCGGCATTGTGGAGATCGAGAGCCGCGCCCGCCGAAGCAAGTGGCGCGAACCCGACCCGATCGTCCAGCGGATGAAAAAGCTTCAGGTGCAGCAGCCCCAGCCCGTCACGTTCAGAGGCAATGCGCCTGATGGCGCGGCCCTCGGCACGATAATCGTAACCCACGGGCCAGCCATCCGCGCCTTCGATGATGCTCACCCGGTCCGGCCGCAGAAGATGCAGCTCGCGCAGTCGTTCGCCGACCACTAGCGGCTCGATATAGGCGTTGCCAGCCAACATCAGATGGCCATACAGCGTCTCGAAAAAGTCCGGCCCGCCCATATGAGCGCTCGGCTTACCTAGAAGTGCGAGCAGCGAATGATCGCCGATCTCCTCATCGCCATCGTAAAGCAGCCAGCTCACCGATGCGGAGGCTTCTGCCACCATGCGGGCGGCGCGGTGCGCTACCGGGTTTTTCATGAAGCCCTCGCGGGCGAGTGCGGCATAGGAGCGGCCGGACCAGAATGCCTGCCCACCCTGCGCCGCAACCGCCATGAAGCCGCCCGTCGCTGTCTTGCGTTCAGGCACGGCTCTGCCATCCGCCGGGCGCCGCCACGGCAGGGAAAACGGAAATCGCATGGAATTGTCCTTGTTTTAATGCGGGCTCAGTTTCCCGCCAGGCCCTCATCCCTGTGCTCGTCACAGGGATTCAGCCAGCCCAAGTTTTTGGACTGAAAGCACTCTTTTCGCCGCGCAGACGCGCGTCGGCTGGCTTCGTGTGACAAGCACAGGAATGAGGATCGAGAGCCCGAGTCTTGACGAAACTTACCGGATTGGCGCTTTCACTGCCGTATCGCTGTTGAAATCAGCGGCAACCCGCGTCTCGCGCAGCGGCTTCACCGTACGCGTCGAAAGATCATAAGCGGGGTCGGCCTTGTAGGCCGCGAGCGCCGCCTCGTTTTCGAACTCGCCATAGACGATGAAATCGACCGAATTGCCCCATTGGTCCTTCTTCACATTCTCGCCGATTTCCAGCTTCAGCGAATGCGGTATGGCGGTGAGGCCGGAGAGCCCCTTGCGCACGGCGTCGCGGTTTTCCTCGGGAACGGTGAAAAAAACGATATGGCGGATCACGGTGTCACCTGTCATGCAAAATTCGAATATGGCCCTTGCGGCGCTTGCTAACGGGTTATCATCTGGCCCGCGCCGGTTCAATCCGCGCCGCCAAAAGGGCGCGATGAAATGCCCGGCCGTAGTCCCCGACAAGCCGCGCCCGGTCGCGGCCATTGATGATTGCGCGCGCACCCTCCCAATCCTCACGCTTACCCTCGAAGACATCGGCAAGCTTCCGGCCGGTAAAGCTGCCGGCTACCATGCCGTGGATCAGGATCGCGGTTGCCACATCCGGTTCCATGGCGCGCTCGGGACGCTCCAGAAGGTCCACACCGGTCAGCTGCGACATGGCCTCGTAATTGCGGCGATGCGTCAGTTGCACGAAACCGCGCCCGAGCCAGCTTTTGCCCTCGGCGTCTGGCCGCCAATAGGGTTTGCGCACCATGGGAAGCCTGCCTGCCGCAAAGGCCCGGTCCAGCCTTGCGATCGCCTCGGCATCGTTTACCGCCAATGTCTCGCGCACCGGCTGCATGGTCGCAGCCGTCTCGTGAAAAGTGGTGGCCAGCATGTAGGCGAGCCAGCGGGGATCACCGCCCGGCAGGGCCTTGCCGAAGCCGGCCAAGATCGTCTTCGTCCCGTCAAGCTGTGCAGCTCGCAGGCGACCACCGTAGATGGAAATTCGCACCGACGCGAAGAATCGCGCCTCGTCATAGGCCACAGCCGGCTCCTGAAAATCGGGGGCGATATCACCCTTTGTTTTTTCCACATGACAGCCGTCAGAACTAAATCGATTTGAAAAAATCCTAATCGATTTTAATCCGCTGACCGGGGTTTTGAGGTAAAAAATTCCTTGAGTTGCGGAACCTTAGCGCGCTAACTCCATTCACCGCGCACTTCCGCAGCGTTGACCATTCAAGGAGGAATGCCACCATGACAGCGACAATCCCCCAGACCGTTTATGACCGGCTCGAAAACGAGTGGCGCCAGATGCGCGAAACCGGTTCTCAGCCGAAACCCGCGCAGTCTCCGAAGAAGTAGGATCTGCCAGACGTCCGATTTTGGGCGTTGACGGCGACCCGGATTTCTTCTCCCCGCCGGGGAGAAGAACCAATATGCATCGGCTAGATAGGCAATTGGCTCTCATTCATGGGGCCAATAATCGCCGATATCACATTCCGCGCACCCTCGGCTCACTCGCAACACTCGTCGTCAACGCCGTTATTGCCCAGACCAGCGCATCCAGCCGGTCGGGCGAGCGTCCGGATGAAAGACCGTCGGGTCCGAAATCCGCCATCTGGTCGGTTAGTTTTTCAAACCGTGCGGCGTGGTGCACCCTGCCCTGTTCGTAGAGTGCCGCCACCGGCTCGGCGCGGGTGAACTTTCCCCGGCTTGCTCGCACAAGGGTCAGCGGCAGATTGGCGTCTATGCTCTGCAACATTGCCCGCACCATCTCGCCGCCCTGATTGACTTCCGCCACCACCCGGTCCGCCTCATGACGGCGAACGGCAGCGACAACGGCCCGCGCCCAGCCGGCCGGTGTTTCACCTTCCACCGAACAATCCGCAAGCACGACCAACTTGCCTGCAATGCCAAGCCCGGCCGCCACGATGCCGCAGCAGGAATTTTCACCGATACCGGCGGGCGGGTCTACCGCGACCACGATCCGCGCCAGCGGCTCATGGTCGGTTTCCACAATTGCTTCCAGATCGGCACGTTTCCACAGCGCGCCTTCGCGCTCATCGATCAGTTCGCCGCCGATTTCCTGACGCCCCAGCCGCGTGCCGCCGTAACGGTCGTGCATGGCTTTCAGGAAACCGGGTGAGAGATTTTGCGCATTCATCGCCGTCGGCATTTTGGCCACCCGGCTCGAAGGGTCGGTGAGAAGCGCCTTCAGGAGCGGAATGGGCCGTGGCGTCGTCGTCACCAATTGCCGTGGGGCCTCACCCAGACGCAGACCAAATTGCAGCATGTCCCATGTTTCCTGCGGATATTTCCATTTTCCAAGTTCATCGGCCCAAGCCATGTGAAATTGCGGGCCGCGCAGGCTTTCTGGGTCTTCAGAGGAAAACACCTGCGCCATGGCCCCGTTTGGCCAGATGAGCCGGCGGCGCGATACCTCGAAGGCGGGGCGGCAACGGCGGGCGATACGGCAGATGCCGGAAATGCCGTCGATCATCACCTCACGGGCATCCCCCAGGGTTTCCGCAACAAGCGCGATGCGCAGATCAGATTGCTTGCCGGCGGACGCAATCCTGTGCACCCATTCGGCCCCGGCGCGGGTCTTGCCGGATCCGCGCCCGCCGATCAGTAGCCACGTCCGCCAGTCACCCTCAGGCGGCTGTTGCGGCAGGTTGCCGATGAAACGCCAGTCGCGCAGAAGGGTGAAGACCTGCTTTTGCAGTTGGGGTTCGCTCGAAACATCCGTCATGTGTCTGCTTCTGTAGATGCACTACGGGCCAGATCTGCCTCCAGCCTCGCGCGGCATTTCTGTTCCGCCAGTTCGTCGATGCGTTTGAGGAAATGCGCCACCGCCATTTCGTAATCTTCGGTATCGGCTTCGTCCTCGCCGGCAAGAGCCTGCCTCTCTTCTGCCAGCACACGTTGCAGGGCATCGATCCGTTCCAGTGTGCGCACAATCAGCGAAAGCTGATCCGTTGCGGCCTTCACGTCGGCGCGCGCCTGTTTGCCCGAAGCATCCTCCACCATTGATAAAAATGCCGCTTCGCTTGTCTGCCGCAGGTTGCGGTACATGCAGAACTGTTCGCGCATCTCCACCGTCAGCTCGTTCAGCAATTGCCGCAGATTGCCATTGCGCGCCGCATCTTCGGCAGCCAGCTTGTCGGCCCGCGATTTTATCTCAGGTGCGGCCTCCAGCCTGCCCTCGCCGCCATAGGCGCAGCTTTCCTGCCAGACGCCGTGGAGCGCCAGATCGCAATTAAGGATATTTGCCATGAGGTGGACCTGCGAGAGAAATGACGTGTCGCGGAAAAAGCATCGGTTAAACCGACCTTTGCCGCTCAGCCGCAAATCTCCGACTGTGACCTAAACCTATCAAACCACCGTCACGCTGTAAAGGATTATTTTCCTATAATTGTGATTTTTATCCTGCTAACAGGGTTTGCACCCTCGCCCGCCGCATACTACACTCGTGCCAGACGGCGGGAAAAAGGGGCAAGTCAAGTTGTTGGAACAATGGGTTGGGCGGTTGTTTGCGGGTCTTTCGGCAACCGGCATCGTCTTTGGCACTATTCTGTTCTGCGCTTCGCTCACGCCGTCTCTTCTGCCGCGCACATGGCTGATGCAGGGTGTGCTGTGCGGATTTTCCTTTGCCATCGGTTATCTGATCGGCGTGGCGCTCACCGCCATCTGGACCTATCTGGAATTGCCCCACCCCTCGCGCCATAATCGGCGCAGCATCCGCTTTCTCATCGCCCTTGCCAGCGCGATAACGGCGATCGCGTTTCTTTGGCAGGCGAAAGACTGGCAGAATTCCATCCGTATCCTGATGGAGCTAGATCCGTTGCCCAGCGCGCACCCCACCAAGACCGGCGGCGTTGCGGTGCTGGTCTCCGCCCTCCTCATCGGCGCTGGACGGCTTTTCCAGCTCATCCGGCGATTCTTCTCGGTGCGCAGCCGTCACTTCCTGCCGCGCCGGCTCGCCAATGTGCTCGGTATAGCCGCCGCCATCGTGCTGTCATGGATGCTGCTGAACGGTCTGATCTTCGATATCGGCCTGAAGTTTGCCGATTCCTCGCTGAAACAGGTGGATGCGCTGATCGAGCCGGATGTACCGCGCCCCTCCGATGCGCTCAAAACCGGCAGCAGCGCTTCCCTGATGACATGGGAATCGCTTGGCCGCAGAGGCCGCGAATTCGTGGCCGGCGGGCCGGAGGCACAGGAGATTTCCGCCTTCACCCACCGCCCGGCCAGGGAACCGCTCAGGGTCTATGCAGGCCTGAATTCTGCGGCAACGCCCGAGGAAAGGGCAGCACTTGCGCTGGAGGAGCTGAAGCGGGTTGGCGGGTTCGAGCGCAAGGTGTTGCTGGTCGTCATTCCCACCGGCACCGGCTGGATCGATCCGGAAGCGCTCGATACGGTCGAATATCTGCACGACGGGGATATCGCCAGCGTTGCCGTGCAATATTCCTATCTTTCCAGCTGGATCGCGCTTCTGACCGAACCGGATTACGGTGTGGAAACGGCGCGCGCGCTGTTTCAGGCCGTCTACGGTTACTGGACCACCCTGCCGAAGGAAACGCGCCCGAAACTCTATCTGCACGGGCTGAGCCTCGGTTCGCTGAACTCGCAGAAATCATCCGATCTTTACGATGTGCTCTCGGACCCGTTCCAGGGTGCGCTGTGGAGCGGTCCGCCCTTTTCCAGCCCCACATGGCGCATGGCCACCAATGGGCGGGTGGCGGGTACGCCGGAATGGCTGCCGCGTTTCCGCGATTCCTCGGTCATCCGCTTCGCCAACCAATATACCACCGCGCATATGCCTGATGCGAAGTGGGGGCCGATGCGCATCGTCTATCTGCAATATGCCAGCGACCCGATCACCTTCTTCGAGGCCGCATCGCTTTACCGGCGACCGCAATGGATGGTTCATCACGGCCCTGACGTCTCCACGTCCTTCCGCTGGTTCCCCGTCGTGACCCTGCTGCAGCTCGGTCTTGATGTTGCCGCCGCCACCACGGCGCCGATCGGTTACGGCCATGTCTACGCGCCGGAGCATTATATCGATGCTTGGATGGAGGTAACCGCACCGCAGGGCTGGAATGCGGATGATATCCAGCGGCTCAAGATGTTGTTCAAGGCCCGCCGCGGCTCCACCGATCCGGCGTGACGCGACGGGCGTGTCGTTTCTGAGCGTCAGTCCTTCAGCGCGGCCACATGGTCGGCCACATAGGTTTCCAGCGAGCGCGGTGCGTGGCCGGTCAAAGTCTCGACATCACCGGTGACCGCCGACGTCCAGCCTTCGCGCACCGGATAGAAGATCGACGCGAGGAAGGCGGCGTAATCCTTCGGAACGCCAGCGCCGGTCAGAATGCCGATGAAAACATCGTCCGAAACCGCGCTATAGCCGACCGGCTTGCCGATGGCCTGCGAGATGATCGCGGCCGCCTCGCCGTAACTCAGAGCCTTCGGCCCGGTCAGGTTGAACGCCTTATTGTCGAAAGCCGTCGAGGTCAGCGCTGCCGCTGCACTGTCGGCGATATCGCGCACGTCGATGAAGCTCGACTTGCCTTCGCCTGCCGGAACGGCGATCTGGCCGTGTTCGATGCCGGCCTTCCAGTAGGTGTGGAAATTATCGGCAAACCAGTTGGGGCGCAGAATGACGTAAGGCGCGCCGGAAGCGATGATCTTCAGTTCCACCTGGCGATAGGGAATGGAATCGTCGGCATCGACGCCGAAGACGCTGAGAAACACGATCTTCACCTTGCGGCGGGCAGCTTCCTCGACAACCGGCGTCAGCGCGTCGATTGCATCCAGACGCCCGCCAGCCAGGATCAGAAACAGACGATCAACGCCATCGAAGGCATCCGTGTAGGTCGAGGCGTCGGTATAATCGAAGCGCACCCCTTCCGCGCCTTCGGCTGCCTTGCCGGTGCGCGAGGCTGCTTTCACGCTTTCGCCCTTGGCCAGAAGCGCCTTTACCAGCGGCGTGCCGATGGTGCCGGTGGAGCCGATTACGAGTATCTTGCCAGTCATCTCAAATCTCCGTAGTATCTAGTGGAAACCATGTTTCGAAAACATACGTACTGCGTATTCGAAATCAGGAAAAGAGAGCACTTTCCGGTTATCTGGTATCCTCAAGGAAACCGACCCGGGCTTTTCAGAGCTGGATGAGACCCATGGAACATGTCTATGACGTTTACGAGGATCGCTGCCCCACACGCATGGTGCTGGACAGGATCGCTGACAAATGGGCGCTGCTGATCCTCGACAAGCTGCGGGTGGACGCGGTGCGCTTCAATCTGCTGCGGCGGGAAATCAAGGGCATTTCGCAGAAGGTTCTGTCTCAGACGCTGAAAAAGCTCGAGCGCGACGGCCTGATTTCGCGGCAGGCCTTTCCGACGGTGCCGGTCACGGTCGAATATTCCCTGACGCCGCTCGGGCGCACGCTGACCGACACGGTTGCGGCACTGGCCCACTGGGCGGAGGGCAACATGGACGCGGTGCTGGCGGCGCAGAAGGCTTATGACGAGAGGGGTGGGTTAGGGTAAGGCAAGCCCCCACCTTCCTGATTTCTGTGCTTGTCAAAGGGATGAGGGAGACGAGAGCATTGCGCGCACTCGTCCGCCTTTCGCCTGCCAAACCCTCCAACGCCTACCGCGAAATCCGCGTGGAAAGAATGATCGACGATAGCGTGCGTTCCACGCCATCCAGCGCGCCGATCCTGTCGATCAACCGGTCAAGGTCGAGAATGGAAGGTGCTGCCAGAATGGCGATCAGGTCAAAAGTGCCGCTGACCGAATGCAGCGTTGTCACCTCCTTGATGGCGGTGAGCGCCGCCGTCACGCCAGGCAGTGCCTTTGGCCCGATGGTGATCAGCACATGGGCGCGCACCAGCCCGGAAAGATAGCTTTCCGAAAGTCTCAGGCCATAACCGGCGATCACCCCTTCGGCCTCGAGCCGCTCGATGCGAGCCTGCACGGTGGTACGCGAAAGGCCGAGTTTGCGGGCCAGTTCCGCCACCGGTATGCGGGCGTTTTCGGAAAGCAGGGCGAGCAGCGCCCGGTCCTTGTCGGCAATCGTCATAATGACCAATCCTGTCGTCTAATTGTCTAATATTAACCCGCTATCCGCACATATTGAAGCTGCGAATCGTCCAAAAAAGCTGGCATTCTGTCTATGAAGCGCATCCGGTGCGCAGAGGCATATAAATTTACTGCGGGGAACAAAAACATGAAAAACATCGTCGTCATCGGCGCGGGCAATATCGGTTCAGCCATCGCCTGGATGCTTGCTGTCACCGGCGATTATCGCATCACGGTTGCCGATCGCTCGGCAGACCAGCTGACGAATGTGCCGGCGCATGAGCGTGTCGACACTGAAATCGTCGACATTGGCGACCGTCCGGCGCTGGAAGCGCTGTTGAAAGGCAAGTTTGCCGTGCTTTCCGCTGCCCCCTTCCACCTGACGGCAGGCATTGCGGAAGCTGCGGTTACAGTCGGCACGCATTATCTCGATCTGACTGAAGACGTCGAATCCACCCGCAAGGTCAAGGCACTGGCGGAAACGGCTGAGACCGCGCTCATTCCCCAATGCGGCCTTGCCCCCGGGTTCATTTCCATCGTCGCCGCAGATCTTGCCGCCCGGTTCGACAAGCTGGACAGCGTGCGCATGCGTGTCGGCGCGCTGCCGCAATATCCGTCCAATGCGCTCAACTACAACCTTACCTGGAGCACGGACGGGCTGATCAACGAGTATATCGAGCCCTGCGAAGCCATCGTCGAAGGCCGCCTCACCGCCGTTCCGGCGCTGGAAGAGCGCGAAGAGTTCTCGCTCGACGGCGTGACTTATGAGGCCTTCAATACCTCGGGCGGCCTCGGCACGCTATGTGCGACGCTGGAAGGCAAGGTGCGGACGATGAATTACCGCACCATCCGTTATCCCGGCCATGTCGCAATCATGAAGGCGCTTTTGAACGACCTCAACCTGCGCAACCGCCGCGATGTGCTGAAGGACCTGTTCGAAAACGCCCTGCCCGGCACCATGCAGGACGTGGTCATTGTCTTCGTCACCGTCTGCGGCACCCGCAACGGCCGTTTCCTGCAGGAAACCTATGCCAACAAGGTCTATGCCGGCCCCGTTTCCGGCCGGATGATGAGCGCAATCCAGATCACCACCGCAGCCGGTATCTGCACCGTTCTCGACCTGCTTGCGGAAGGCGCCCTGCCGCAGAAGGGGTTTGTCCGGCAGGAAGAAGTGGCCCTGCCGAAATTCCTGGAAAACCGGTTTGGAAGATATTACGGCGCGCATGAGCCGCTGGCCCGGGTTGGGTGAGTTAAGGGGAGCAATCGGCCCCGACACTGTCATCCTCGGGCTTGTCCCGAGGATCTAACGTCTCACGAAATCGATAGGTCGCAGATGCTCGGGACAGGCCCGAGCATGACGACGAGCGGCGGAATGCCTCTCCCAAATCACGTCCCGCAAAAGGTCCGAAACACCTTCTCATCGCTCATCGGCGGCTGCATGTAGACGAAATTGTCCGGCCGTTCCTCAAATGGCGTGGCAATCGCCGCCAGCATGGCGTGGAACGGTTCGAAATCGCCGTCTTCCACCGCCGCCTCGATCAGTTCCTCGATGCGGTGGTTGCGGGGAATGATGGCCGGGTTGACGGCGAGCATCGCCCGCGACATCTCGGAGGCAGAAACTTCTTCCCGCCCGGCCCGCTCCTGCCAGCGCGCCAGCCATGCATCCGCCGCCGCGATATCGATGAACATGCCGCGAAACGGCTCGGAATCGCCCTCTACCGCGTGAGAAAGACGCCGGAAGGTCAGCGTATAATCGGCTTCCGATGCCTGCATCAGCGAAAGAAGCGCCTGCACCAGCTCGATATCGCCCTCCTCTTCGCCCGTCAGCCCAAGCTTTTCGCGCATGCCGGCAAGCCAGCGCTTGGGAAACGCGGCGGCGAAATCAGCGAGCACGGCGTTTGCGAGTTCGGCTGCTTTCTCCACTTGAGGGTCAAGCAGCGGCAACAGGCATTCCGCCAGCCTTGCAATGTTCCATTGGGCGATGCCCGGCTGATTGTTGAAGGCGTAGCGCCCCTGTGCGTCGATGGAGGAGAACACCTTGTTCGAATTGTATTCGTCAAGGAAGGCGCATGGACCGAAGTCTATCGTCTCGCCGGAGATCGCCATATTGTCGGTATTCATCACGCCGTGGATGAAGCCAACCATCATCCAGCGGGCGATGAGTTCGCACTGCCTCAGAGCGATGCCCTGCAACAGGGCGAGATAGGGATTGTCCGCGTTTTTCACTTCGGGATAGTGGCGGTCAATCACATAATCCGCGAGATTTCTGATCCCCTCATCATCCTCGCGCGCGGCGAAGAACTGGAAGGTGCCGACCCTGATATGGCTTGCCGCAACACGGGTGAAAACCCCGCCCGGCAGACCCACCTCGCGCTGCACCCTGTCACCGGACAGGACGGCGGCGAGCGCCCTTGTCGCGGGAATGCCAAGCGCGAACATTGCCTCGGAGACGATATATTCGCGTAGCACCGGGCCGAGCGCCGCGCGCCCGTCGCCCCTTCGCGAAAACGGCGTCGGGCCGGAACCCTTCAGCTGGATATCCCGACGTTTGCCGTGTTTGTCGATGACTTCACCGAGAAGAATGGCACGACCATCGCCGAGCTGCGGCACGAAACCGCCGAACTGGTGGCCGGCATAGGCCATCGCCAGCGGCTCGGCCCCTTGCGGTACCACATTGCCGGAAAAGATCGCCGCCAGCCTGTCGTCGTCGAGGCCTGAGACGTCGAGAAGAAGCTCGTCTGCCAGCGCGCGATTGAAGGCGATGAGGCGTGGCGCCTTCACCGGCGTTGGCAAGACGGCGGCGCTGAACCTTTCCGGCAGGCGGGCATAGGAATTGTCGAATGTGATCACGGGTAAACTCCCTGCTTTTACCTGATATGGCCCTTTTTCCGCCCGGTTGCGAGGGGTGAATAGCCACAATTACGGGAAGCCGCAGCGGAGTTCGGAAAAATCAATTTGAACTTCAGGTATATTTGAACATACAAACATCCAATGAATGAGCCGCAATGCAAGCAGGATAAATTCGTGCCAGAGTTCCCCTATGACGACAGTGAAATGGGCGAGGCCATCCGCCGCTTCGACTGGGCGTCGACAAGCACGGGGCCGATAGAGACATGGCCGGTATCACTCAAAACCACCGTGCAGATGATCCTCAAGCAAGGCCATGCAATCTGTCTGTTCTGGGGGCCTGACCTCAACATCGTCTACAACGACGCCTACCGCCCGTTTCTCGGGCTGAAGGAAGAGGGTGCGCTCGGCAAGCCGTTTCACATCATCTGGTCCGATGTCTGGAACGATGTGAAACCCTTCGTTGATCAGGCACTCTCCGGCAAGGGTACGTTCGCCGAGGACATGCATCTCGTCATGGACCGCAACGGCTACCCCGAAGACACCTACTGGACCTTTTCCTACAGCCCGCTTTACGACGACCAGGGCAAGATCGCAGGGCTGATAGACATAGCCGTCGACACGACCGGAGCGGTGCAGAGCCGCAGCCGGGAGGATCTTCTGCGGCGCGAACTCGTCCACCGGGTCAAGAATACGATGGCGATCACCACGGCGGTCGTCAGCGCCACCCTGCGCCATTCGCAGACGCTTGAGGATGCGCGCGACACCATCAAAAGACGTATCGCAGCACTCGGCAACGCCCAGAACCTCATTCATGCTTCGGGAAAGGGTGCCAGCATCTCCGCGCTTGTCCGCGAGTCCGTTTATCCGCATCTCGACGACAAGGCGCGCGTAACGATTTCCGGACCGGACATGGAAATCGCGCCGCAACAGGCCCTGGGCCTGTCTCTGGCCATTTATGAACTGGCCACCAACGCGATGAAATATGGCGCGCTTTCCAACGAGAGCGGCAAAATCGAAATCTTTTGGACGCTGGACGAGGATGACCGCTTCGCACTGCGCTGGCGCGAGACGGACGGACCTGCGGTCAGGACGCCGACGCGTACGGGTTTCGGCTCGCGGCTGACCAACCAGATCGTTGCGGCTTACTTCTCCGGCGAAGGCCGCACCTTCTATCATCCAGACGGGCTGCTGTTCGAGCTGGATGGCAAATACGAGGCTGGCGACGGCGAAACCTCTGGCGGTTGAACTTTCTTTCGTCCCATTCGTTGCGTTTCCTGAACCAAAGTAGCCGCAACGAAAGGAACGGGAATGACCGTCGTTGAAGCCGTAGCCGCCGAGCCGGAAAGCGCAATCCGCATCCTGCACACCGATCTGCCTGTTAACGCCACTTTCCATGTATGGCTGAAGGCGAAAAAACCGGCGGAACCCGGTGCCGTCTCCTTTTCCAATGCGAATGGAAAATTCGCTGAGGTTTCAAGCCTCAACACGGAAGAGTTCGGATTTAGAATCTATCAGGTCTTCGGCGGCGGCCATGTGGAACTGAGCTACGATACTGTCACGACCGCCGTTTCCGTCATCTACTGGTTCACCGCCGCCGACGTGCTGGAAACCGGCATAACCGTCGTCCATACCAAGCCGGACAATGCCGCACCGGAACTGCCTGACAGCTACCACTTCCGCCCGCCCTTCGGCTGGATGAACGATCCGAACGGCTTTGGCCGGTTCGAAGGACGGCCGCATCTGTTCTATCAGCATTATTCACACGGGCTGCGCTGGAACACCATGCATTGGGGCCACGCGGTTTCCTCCGATTACCTGCGCTGGAGGCATCTGCCGATCTTCCTCTTCCCTTCCGAGGACCTGACGACGCGGCCGGACAAGCGCGGCGGCGCTTATTCCGGCTCGACAATTCCTTTGGTCGAAGGTTCGGGCATCCGCGTGTTCTTCACCGAGCAGGTGCAGGATCGCATTCCCGAACAGCAGATCCAGCTCACCGCCACTTCTTCCGATCTCATCATGGCCGGACAGGCCGAAGTCATTCTCGGCCATCGCCCGGACGGACAGGGGCTGACGCCGGATTTCCGCGATCCTTACGTCTTTCGCGGCCCGGATGGACTTTGGAAAATGCTGCTCGGAAGTCAGAGCGACGGTGGCGGCGTCATCCTGCTTTACGAGACGCTGGACCCGACGGCGGCGTCAGGCTGGACCTATGTGGGCAAGCTTTGGGTGGAAACGCGCTACAAGACCACTGCCATTGAATGCCCCTGCCTTCTGCCGCTCGACGGCCCGGCCAATGCCCGATCCACGCGCTGGGTTCTGGTCTATGGGTTGATGCATTCCGAAGACCCTGAAACCGGCCGCAAGAACCTGACTATGGCCGATGTCGGCTGGTTCGACGGCAAGATTTTCACCAAGGAATTCGGGCAGGAGCTGGATTTCGGCACCGACAATTACGCCTTCCAGGCGTTTCTGGATGGCGACAGCATCATCGGCATCGGCTGGCTCGCCAATTGGGCGGATGCCAATCCGGAGATCGATTTCCCGACATCCATGACGCTGCCTCGCCGAATCCACTATTCGAACGGCGAGCTACTGACCCCGCCCATCGGTGCGACGGAAAGCCTGCGAAGCCATATTGTCGATCGCACGCGGCTGGCGGCCGGGGAGCGCGTCACCTTCATCAACGGTGCAGTGGAGATGCTAATCGAGCTTGCCTCGCCCGGCACACCGTTCGAGTTGGTGCTCGATCATCCCGTGGTCACACTGGGCCTCATCGCCGATGAAACGGGCCTGTGGATCCGCCATGATGACGGGCGCGATGGCCCCTCGCCGCACTATATCGCCAGAGGGGCAAGGGCCTCGCACATCCGCGTCTTTCTGGACTACGGATCCATCGAAGTGTTCGCCAACCGGGGCCGGTATGTGGGCACAAAACGCATAGAGGGTTTCGAGCCCGTGCGTTCAGCGCTCCTCAAGGCAGCGCCGGGGGCTGTAGTGCACGCCACCAGCTGGGCGCTGCGTCCGTGAGGAACCTTTTGGCGGATCTGCTGTTGATAAGCAGCAACCGCTCAAAGGAGAAACGGCATGACAAAAATCAGCGATTCCCGCGATCCCATCCTGTTTCCGACAGAGGCCAACGAAAACAAGACCGAGAAAAAACGCGCGGGCAAGGGTGTCGTCATCATTATTGGCGCAGTCGCGATCATGGCTTTCGTGGTGTATCTGGCGGCGATCACCATCGCCACCACGCAGTCTTAACGGCACACACGCCGCAGAGGCGTCAGCGCTGTCCGCTTCGCAAGCCGCGGGTTGTCAGGATCGCCAGAAGCGAGACGATGACACCCAGCCCATAGAGATAGAGCATCGGCATCGTCACATCCGCACGATCGATCTGCAGAACGAGATCGCTCGCGGCAGCGACGGTACCGCTTGCGCCCGCACCGGCCGCGGCACCCAGCGTCGCGACCGTAGGCAGCAGCGCGCCCGTCATCTTGCGCTCCTCTTCCGGCGCGGCTTCCATGGCCGCCTGGCTGATGCCTGCCCAGGACATGCCGAAAGCTGAACCGATCAATATCTGCCCGATCAGCATTTCCGGCCAGTTCCCCGTCGCCAGCCCAAGCCCGAGCAGCGCACAGCCCGGCACCATCTGGTAGGGTCCGTAATGCAGGCAAAGCTGCCGCAGGCGGCCCGAACGCAGGCTGCCGATCAGCATTGCCACGAAGCTCCAGGCAAGCGGCATCGTCACGACGATAAAACCGGCGAAGGTCGGCTCATGGTGCCAGAGATTGATGGCGACATAAGCGAGATAGACGCTGCCGAGTGCATGGGCATAGGACATCAGGAACAGCACCCAGAAACCGCTGCCAAGTACCGTTTTCAACCGGAAGGAATCCCTGGGGAACAGGCCGGTGGAAGGCCGGATGCCCGCCTTCAGCGACGCCCACAACAGTGCCGCACCAACCAGCAGCGACATGATGCGCAGACCGGCATCCTCAAAGGCGGAGGGTGCGGAGAAAGCCAATGCGCCAACGAGGCAAAGCAGCAGCGGCACCATCGGCTTGCGCGAGGTCGCGACCGACCGTTCCGCCGAGACCGCAATCGCCGTATAGGCCAGCAGCAGCACGATCAGCGGCGCAGACAACAGGAATGTGGCGCGCCAGGAGATGTGCTCCGTGGCAAACCCGCCGGTGAGCGGCCCGACGAAGGACGCCACCGCCCAGATGGCCGCCTCGATGGCAAAGACCTTCGGCAGTAGAGCCGAGCGAAAGCCGGCAGGTATGAGGCTGTAACACACCGCCACGATCAGGCCATCGGCAAGTCCCTGCAACGCCCGGCCGATGACGACCCATAAAAAGCTGTCGGCGAGTGCCGACATGACGGAGCCGAAGGAAAAGATAAGGCAGCACAGGAATAGAACGCTGCGTGCGCCAAAACGCTCGCGAAACAGAACGGCGGTGACACCGCCTGCCACGGAACCGACGAAATAGAGGCTGTAGGCCCAGCTATAGAAGGCCGCGCCGCCAATCTCGCGCACCGCGACCGGCAGGGCCGTGACTACTGCAAACTGGTTGAAGGCATGCAGGCCGATACCGGAGGAAATGACGGTCAGAAGCGAGAGGTTCGCCCCACCAAGCAATTCCGACCAGCTATTTTTCTCCGTCATTTCCATACTCGTCAAAGCCGTATCCTTTCCATTCTTGCGATACGGCGGGCAAACTAGAACCTCAAGCACCATTGAGGTCAAGGCGCCTTTTCACCTATTCCGCTCGAGCGAACTTGCAGGCATCAGGAACCCTCTGCCTCCCCGGTCGTTTGCGCAATTACCAGACAGAAAGGATACCACCATGGACCGCAAGAAAATCACACCTCTCAACGAAGACGCCATGGACGAGGAACTGCTCGATCTCGATATCGACGCCCTTCCGGCAAAGGGAGAAATTCCGCAGTCCATCGAACATGAAATCGAGGAAGAAGAGGCCGAGAGCGAGGACGACCCTTATCAGGAAAGCGACGAGGCCCTTCCCGATGACGCGGAAGAGCGCGTGATCGACCGCAATCCCTCGCGCGAAGGCGGTGCGTTCGACGAGGTTTAGGGACTGGCGGCGGGGCGGGATGCGGCCGTCAGTGGGCCTTCGCAGGCTTGTGGGCGGCCTTTTCGACGCCTGCCGCTAGATCATCGAGGATCGGGCAATCCGGCCGGTGGTCGCCGCCGCAGCAATGGGCAAGGTGGGACAGCGTCTTCACCATGCCCTTCATCTCGGCAATCTTCTGCTCGAGATCGGCGATATGGCCGAGCGCAATGTCCTTCACCGCCGAACTCTCGCGGCTCTTGTCCTGCCAGAGTTTCAGGAGCGTTTCGGTCTCCTCCAGCGAGAAGCCAAGCGTGCGCGCCCGCTTGATAAAGCGGAGATTATGCACGTCC
The DNA here is from genome assembly GCF_000381165.1 of Agrobacterium sp. 10MFCol1.1. NCBI lineage: Bacteria > Pseudomonadati > Pseudomonadota > Alphaproteobacteria > Hyphomicrobiales > Rhizobiaceae > Agrobacterium > Agrobacterium sp. 10MFCol1.1. Next base: position 82,350 of record NZ_KB906072.1, read on the forward strand.
TGCTCGCCATAGACCCGGTAGTTGTTGCCGGTGCGGGCGGCGGGGGTGATGAGGCCGATCTGTTCGTAATAACGGATCATCTTGGCGGAAACGCCGGATGCATCCGAAGCCTGTCCGATATTCATAATGCCACTTCCCTCGGGGCGACTTTCGCCAGTTTATGGCTACTATGTAAGGATTCCCATCATGGGAAGGTCAAGGGATAAGGACATTTTTTATCGCACGCACAATCGTGAGTGCCTGGCAGGGCTCTGAATTCGATGGTTACGCCGCCACACGTCTGGCGAGATAAATCGTCGCCCCACCGCAATCGGGATCGTTGACGATGTGGTCGAGAAGTCGAAACCCGTGCGCGGCAAGCAGGCTTTCATATTCTTCGCGAGCGAGGCTGGCATGGTAAAGCGGCTTTCCCTGAAGGGTCCCCGTCGCTTCCCCGTGTCCCGGCCCGGCCGTGAACATCAGTGCGGCGCCGTCATTGGCGTGCTGCCGGAAAATACCGAACATGCGGCGCTGATCGTCGGCCTTCAGATGGAAAAAACTATGCCAGGCAATCAACCCGTCGAAGCGGCAACTCAACACGAGTTCACGCATATCGGCGACCACCCAGCGCTTTTCCGGAAATCTGGTGCGGCAAATTTCTATCAGGGGATATGACGTATCGATGCCGGTCACGTCATATCCGTTGCCGATGAAGTAGCCGGCGATCGGCTCGCCTGAACCGCAGCCGATATCGAGGATGGATCCGCCCTGCGGCAAAAGCGACGTGAACCGATCCAGCCAGGGTTTTTCGGCAAGGGAGCGACCGCGCAGCCTGTCGAAATCGGCCCCATGGTCGGTGTAGAGCTTGATCACATCGTTGGAGGCGTCCGCCATGTCCGCTTTTCCTTGGGGCTGGCCAGCCGTGTAATCATCTGTGCACCGCCAGCCGGGCAATATCGCGCAGGAAGGCGTCGCGAACTGCGGGGCCGAGCGGTTCACTCGACGGCTTGTCGGCAACGCGAAGCCTTGCGAAGACGATGTGCTGGCCTTCGCGCTCCGCCCAGCCAACGAACCAGCCGAAGGGGCGGCTTCGGTCGGGGTTGCCTTTTTCGTCGCGCATGAAGCCCGTGCCGGTCTTGCCGTGCACGCTCCAGCTCTCCGGCGCATCGAACACCGGCACGATCGCCCGCGTCTTTGCCTGCGCGTCGCGCGAAACCGGCAGATTTCCGGCCAGAAGGCGGCGGATGAAGCCCACCTGCTCGACCGGGGAAACGGTCAGGGAAGCGCCGAGCCAGGAATGGGTGAGACCGTTATTCTTGCCGGGCTCACCCGAGACATCGGCATTGCCGTAACCCAGACGTTTGACATAGGCGGCGAATTTTTCCGGGCCGAGGCGGCGGGTGAGTTCGCGCGAATACCACAGCACCGAATCCTGCTCCCATATGGTCGGATCAACCGTCTTGCGGTCTTGCGCGCGGGCTTCCGTGCCGGGTTTCCAGTCCCATGCGGGGGTCTTGTTATCCAGCAGGATGCCGGCGTCATAACCGATCAGAGCCAACGGCACCTTGAAGGTGGAGGCCGGCGCCACGCGCTGATCGCAGGCGCCCTGCTGGTTGATGACAGCGCCGGTCTCGATGGAGGTGACCAGCGTGCATTCAAAAGCCTGCGATTGCTGGGCGGAGGCGGAAAGCGGCAGAATACCCTGAAGGGCAATGCACGAAAGAACGATGGCGGGCAGCCGATAGCGCATGCGTTTTGATGTCCCTCGTCCGCATTCTGCGGATCATATGCCGGAATGGATGAACGGCGGCCCTTGTTTCAGGCATGCCGTTATTCCGAAACATGCCTTAAGAAAACGATGGGGCAGGAATAGGACCAACACGAAAATTGGCGACTTCCGTCAGCTATTCTCTTTTTCGCCCGCCGTCTCACCCACTGTGAGCGGCCAGTCCACCACATAATCCTCGAAATCGTCAACCTCCACATCCAGCTCGTTGACGGTGCGGCCGCGCGCGGAAATGCCGGCCTGATGCACCGTGTTCACGTCGCCGGAGACGAGATAGTGCCACCAGTACAGATCCTTGCCATCGCGCACCAGCGCGTAGGCACAGGTGGGCGGCAGCCAGCCGATTTCGTGCACCTTTTTCAAATCCAGCTGGATACAGTCCGGCACGGTTGCGCGGCGGTTCTCATAGTCGGAGCACCGACAGCTTTCACCGTCAAGCAGCTGACAGCGGACCGACGTGAACACCACTTCGCCGGTGTCCCAATCTTCCAGCTTGTTCAGACAGCACAGGCCGCAGCCGTCGCACAGGCTTTCCCATTCCTGGCCACTCATCTCTTCCAGTGATTTGGTTTTCCAGAACGGCGCGTCATTCATCGTTAACATTTCCGTTCCATTTTGATCTCTTGGAGGGCAAGGTTTAACCGATCCCTAATCCTTAATATCGTATCGCCAAGGGCTGGTTTGTACGATATTTTAGCATTTTGGCGAGTGGCAAAGGGTCATTGACCCGCGAGAGGCCGCCGCGTCAAGCAATTCCAGCAGAACCATGTCATGGTTTTGCGTCCGGAATTGGATGAAGCGCAGAAACATCGACAATCCGCGTTGCGTTGAACAGGAAAACATCGCCAGGTGCAGGAAGAAAAAGACGATAAAAACGGTCGCAAAAAGCGGCACATCCTGCTGAGAATCGATAGCTTTATCGACTCCGGCCTGTGGACGGCTGCGGCAAGGCTGGTGGATTTCTGGGAAGACGTCACCATTGCCTCGCGCAAACTGCATGTGCGCGGCTGGAAGAAGCTTCTCGTCAACCTGACATGCGACGCGCTGACTTTCGGAACGGCCGGCTGTGTCGTTCTTCTGGCGCTTGCCATGCCCGCCTTCGAGGAGACCAAGAAGGACTGGCGTTATCGCGGTGATTTTGCCGTGACCTTCCTTGACCGTTACGGCAACACCATCGGCCATCGCGGCATCATCCATGAGGATTCCGTCCCGATCGACCAGATGCCGGATCATTTCATCAAGGCGGTTCTGGCCACCGAAGACAGGCGCTTCTTCGACCATTTCGGCATCGATTTCATTGGCCTTGCACGCGCCATGAGCGAGAATGCCCGCGCCGGCGGCGTGGTGCAGGGCGGCTCGACGCTGACGCAGCAGCTTGCCAAGAACCTGTTCCTTACCAATGAGCGCTCGCTGGAGCGCAAGATCAAGGAAGCCTTCCTCGCCCTGTGGCTCGAGGCCAACATGTCGAAGAAGGAAATCCTCAGCCTTTATCTCGACCGCGCCTATATGGGCGGCGGCACGTTCGGGGCGGCAGCGGCGGCGCAATTTTACTTCGGCAAGAACCTGACCGATGTCACGCTTGCCGAATCCGCCATCCTCGCCGGCCTGTTCAAGGCGCCGGCCAAATACGCACCGCATGTCAACCTGCCCGCCGCACGTGCGCGCGCCAACACCGTGCTTTCCAACCTGGTGCAGAGCGGGCTGATGACCGAGGGTCAGGTGATCGGCGCGCGGCGCAATCCGGCCACCGTCATTGACCGCGCCGATGTGAAGGCCCCGGATTATTTCCTCGACTGGGCGTTTGACGAGGTACAGCGGCTGGCGGCGCAGGGCAGGTTCAAGGACCATACCGTCGTCGTGCGCACCACCATCGATACCGGGCTGCAACAGGCAGCCGAGCAGGCGATGGAAATGGAGCTGCGCGAGTATGGCGAGGGCTACCGCGTCAAGCAGGGCGCGATGGTGATGATCGAAAACGGCGGCGCGTTGCGCGCCATGGTCGGCGGGCGTGACTACGGCGAAAGCCAGTTCAACCGCGCAACGGCGGCGCTGCGCCAGCCGGGATCCTCCTTCAAGGTCTATACCTACTCGGCCGCCATGGAAAAGGGCATGAAGCCGGAGACGCTGATTTCCGACGCGCCCGTGACCTGGCGCGGCTGGTCGCCGCAGAATTATGGCCGCTCCTACGCCGGCAAGGTGACGTTGCAGGTGGCGCTTGCCAAATCCTACAACACCGTGCCGGTGCGTCTCGCCAAAGACGTGCTCGGCACGCAGGTGATCGTCGACACCGCCAAGGCGATGGGCGTCGCCACGCCGCTGCGCAGCGACAAGACCATTCCGCTCGGCACATCGGAACTGACGGTTCTCGATCAGGCGACGGCCTATGCCGTGTTCCCGGCCGATGGCATGCAATCGCGCCGCCACGGCATCGAGCAGGTGCTGGATTACGAGGGCAAGGTTCTCTACGATTTCGGCCGTGACGAGGAACCCGCCAAGCGGGTGCTTTCCGAAGAGGCCAATTCGAAGATGAACCAGATGCTTGTCACCATTCCCGTGATGGGAACGGCCCGGCGCGGCGCGCTTGAAAACGGCATCGTTTCCGGCGGCAAGACCGGCACGTCGCAGGCTTACCGCGACGCCTGGTATGTGGGCTTCACCGGCAATTACACCACGGCGGTCTGGTTCGGAAACGACGATTTCACGCCGATGAACAACATGACCGGCGGCGCGCTTCCCGCCATGACCTTCAAGCGGCTTATGGACTACGCCCATCAAGGCATGGAGCTGCGCCCCATTCCCGGCATCCAGAACCCGCTGCCGACAGGCGCGCGCCCGCAGCCTTCGGCCCAGGTCGCTGCCGCATCCGCCACCGCTGCACCTGCCATGCCGGCACTCACCCGCCCACGCTCGCTCTCAGCCGAAGCAACCCGCGTCATCCGTTCCATCGCCAAGAAGATGAAGGAAGCCGCGCCTTTGACCGTCACGACGCAAAAGGTTGCGGATGCGTCGTTGCGGGATGGCCCGGGGGATGCGGCCCGGCGGTGACGGCTTGGCAACCTTGGCTCATAATGCTGAAGGCGTTTTTCCCTCCAGATTGCTGCCTGCACTCGGCTTTAGAAAAATCCATATTTGGTGCTTGACCTCAATCATGGTTGAGGTTGCACAGTCCGATTGCAAGAAAGCGAATGCCCGAAAGGCGCAGCGCTAGGCAATTGAGGACAGGAAATGGTGAAAGTAAAAGCATTGTTCGAGACGCATTTGACGGTTTCGAACCTGGAACGCTCGGTTGAGTTTTATCGTAATGTTGTCGGTCTGGAGCTGGCACAACGATTCCCTGAACGGAATGTGGCGTTCTTCTGGACCGGCGAACGTGGGCATTCGATGCTTGGCCTATGGTCCATCCAGTCCGCACCCATCAATATGAGACTGCACATCGCCTTCAGCGTCGATTTTGATCAGCTTCTCGCCGCACCGGACTATCTCCGCCGGAACGGCGTAACGCCGCTCGGTTTTGACGGCGAAAAGGAGATCGACGAGCCCGTCGTCTTTCCATGGATGCCGGCAGCCAGCGTCTATTTCAAAGATCCCGACGGCCACTCGCTGGAATATATCGCGTTTCTTGGCGGCGAAGCAAAACCGCAGATTCCGCGCGTGTTGAACTGGAGCGAATGGCAGACTATTTGATCTGCCTCAGGAAAGAAGCGCCGCCCGTGCTGTTTCCACCACATGGGCGGTGAGCGTGCCGAGGCGTTCAGCGGCGAGCCGATTGACCTGCCAGTAAAGCGGGATATCGAGCGGCGTGCCGGGAACGATTTCCACAAGCCGCCCCGCCTCAAGGTGCTCTCCCACCAGCTGCACCGGGTTGAGGCCCCAGCCCATGCCGGCAAGACTTGCCTTCACGAAACCGTCGGTCGAGGGCAGCCAGTGGGTGGGATAGGATATATCCTCACCCAGCGCTTTTTTGATCCAGCTGGCCTGCAGCCTGTCCTTCTGGTTGAAGGTAAGCCCCGGCGCGCGGGCAAGCGTGGCAGGCGTGACGCCATCGGAGAAATGGCGCGCCATGAAAGCCGGGCTGGCGGTGGCGTGATATCTGAGCACACCGAGAGCCAAGACCCGGCAGCCCTGCACAGGCTTGGCATGGGCGGTGACGGCGGCGAGCACCCTGCCCCCGCGCAGCCATTCCACCGTATGGTCCTGATCGTCCACCGCAATATTGACGAGATAGTCGCTGCCACCGGTGAATTTCGAAACCGCGTCGAGGAACCATGTGCCGAGACTATCGGCATTGGTGGCAATGTTGAGTGTGACACGATCCGCCGCCGCGCCCGCTTCCGAAAGAACCGGAAGTTGCCGGAACAGTTCGGTTTCCAGCATGCCGACATGGTCCATGTGCCGGCAAAGCCATTCGCCCTTTTCCGTCGCCACGCAAGGATTACCGCGCACGATCAGCACCACGCCGAGGCGCTCCTCCAGCTGCTTGATACGCTGGGAAACGGCCGAGGGCGTGACACACAGCACCTGTGCCGCCTTCTCAAAGCTGCCGGTCTGGGCCACGAGCGCTACGGCGCGCATGGAAGGATAGTCCAGCATCAAAGGCCTCCTTGTAAAGGTTGATATGGGCGTGTTGGGCGGGAAGCGTCCGGGCAGTAGCAGTAGCACTCTCCTCTTCCCTCATTCCTGTCCTTGTCACAGGAAAAAGGGTCAGGCGAGGTGCCCGCACATGAAATCGCCCTGTCGCATAGTTTTTGCCCGTCATTAGTTTTACTTACTTGAACTGAGTTTGTTTAATTTGATTAAACCATGGGAGGGAAATATCAAAGCACTCGGTCTGGAAGCGGTGGCATCATCCATCTGCACAGGCAGAGAAAAAAGGCAGCAGCCAGCATGGACATTCAGATCTTCTTCACCGGCCTGACGATGGGTCTCAGCCTCATCGTTGCCATCGGCGCGCAGAATGCTTTCGTTCTGAAGCAGGGGCTGGCGCGCTCCCATGTCTTTGCCGTCTGTGCCACCTGCGCGATTTCCGATGCGCTGCTGATCACCGTCGGCGTCTTCGGTTTTCAGCGGATAAGCGCCGTCATGCCGGCGCTCGATCCCATCATGCGGTATGCCGGTGCGGCGTTTCTCATCTGGTATGGCGCGAAAAGCCTACATTCGGCCCTGCGTTCGTCGGAGGTGCTTTCGGTGGCGGAAAGGCGGGAGGCGAGCCTGTGGCAGACGCTTGCCATTTGCCTGGCGCTGACCTTTCTCAACCCGCATGTCTATCTCGATACCGTCGTGTTGCTCGGCACCATCTCCACGCAATTTCCCGGCTTTGAAAAAACCTTCGCGGCGGGTGCCGCCACCGGCTCCCTGCTGTTCTTCTTTTCGCTGGGTTACGGCGCGCGCTGGCTGCGCCCGATCTTCGAAAAGCCGTCCGCCTGGCGCATCCTCGAAGGGGTTATCGCCTTCACCATGTGGGCCATCGCCTTCAAGCTGGTCATGGGCGCTTAAAGCGGAGGGGTTTCTCCCTCTCCGAGGTCCCAGTAAAGCCCGGCCATGATGGCAAGCGCCTCGCGGGCAATCTCTTTCGGCAGATGTTCGTTCGGCGCATGCTGCGAGCAGCCGGGATAAGAATGCGGCACCCAGATGGTGCGCAGTTTCAGTATATCGGCAAAGATATCGTTGGGCAGCGAGCCACCCAGATTGGGAAGAAGTGCCGGTTTCTTGCCCGTCGTGCGGGCCATGGAACTCAGAGTGAAGCCGACCCATGGATCCTGCGGATCAAGCCGCGTGGCGCGAAAAATCTCGTCGCCGGCGGGTACGATCCGCACCATGCTGAATCCCTGCCGGTCGAGATGGCGGCGGATGGCGGGCAGCACCGCTTCCGGATCGATGCCGACAACGAAGCGCAATTGCAGCCGCGCCCATGCCCGTGGCGGAATGGCATTGACCGGCGCGCGCGGATTGCCGGTCTCGAAGGCCAGCACCTCCAGCGCACACCAGCCGAACACACGCTCGGCGGTGGAAAGGCCGGGCTCGCCCCAGTCAGGATCGATTTTCGGACCATCCGGGCCGCCATCGATCTCGCAATCGGCAAGCGCGTCACGCACGGCCTGCGGCAGTTCTTCGGGCACCAGTTCGGGCACGCGGATCTGCCCGGATGGGCCAACGAGGCTTGCCATGGCGTGCGCCAGCTGCACGCCGGGATTGGACAGCGCCCCGCCCCAATTGCCGGAATGATGGCCGCCTTCCCGCGCCTCGATCACCAGATCGAAGGTAATGCCGCCGCGCGCACCGAGAAAAACGGTCGGCCGCTCCGCATTCAGGCGCGGGCCGTCGGAGGCGATCAGAAGATCGGCTTTCAGCCGCTCGCTATAGTCCCGGCAAACTTCCCTCAAGCCGGGAGAGCCCCTCTCCTCGCCCATCTCGATCAGATATTTGGCGTTGAACCCAAGTCTTCCACGCGTCTCCAGCACCGCTTTCAGCGCCGCCATGTTGACCGAATGCTGCCCCTTGTTGTCGGCGGTGCCGCGCCCGTACCACCTTCCATTGCGCTCGGACATCACGAAAGGCGAAAGGCCTTCTGCCCAGCCGTCATCAAGACCACGCACCACATCGCCGTGGCCATAACCCAGCACGGTCGGCAGATTTTCACCCTCGAAACGTTCGGCGATCAGAAACGGCAAATCCGCCGCCGGGTCGCGCAGGATCGTGCAGGAAAACCCCATGGCGGTGAAAGCGGGCTGCATTTCGCGCTCCAGATAGAGCGCCAGCTCGGCACCGCGCGCCTCATCCTGGCTTTCGGTGCGCAGCGAAACGCGCCGCGCCAAGTCCTGCTCGAACCTGCCATCGTCGAAAAAGCGGGTGGCGTGGTCGATGGCGGCTTGTCGCGACATGGTGGAATCCCTCTTCTGGTCATTTCCATCAAGACTAAACAAGGCGTACCATTTTCCAAACAGGGAATCAGTGATAGTCCTCGACCTGTTCAAAAACGGGAAAACAGCGTGTTTCGAGTTCCATTCCTTGTCGGCATCGCCCTATTGATCGCCTTTGGCGGCGGCATTGCCGCGACGCTGGCAGCACTTGAGGCGACATCCGGCTTCGGCTCGATCCGCATCGGCTCATGGGATGCCTTTCCGGAAGCGCAGACGATCGAGGCCGATCCCTACGCCAAGTCGCACCGCGCCGATGCCGGCAAGCTGCTTTATGGAACGGCCGAGGGGCTGGCCTTCACCGCCTCCGTCGACAGCGACGGCCAGCGCCTGACCGGCGAATGCCGTTACCAGCTGGCGGGCGCCGTGCCGCCCTCGCGGTTCTGGACGCTCTATACCGCCGACCAGCAGGGCAATGTTCTGGCGGAAGATGCCGGACGACCGTTTGCGCTCAATTCGCGCACGCTGCTGCGCAGCGCCGATGGCGGCATCGACATCACCATTGCACCCGATGCCCAGACCTATAACTGGCTGGCCGTGCCGCAGGGGCAGACATTCAAGCTGGTCATGACGCTGCTCGACACGCCGGTTGCCGGCAGTTCCGGCCTTATAGACATCGCCATGCCGCAAATCCGCAAGCTGGGGTGTGGCAATGCTTAGGACCCTGCTCGCCATCCTCACCGGCCTTGTCGCCGCCGCCGTGCTGCATGTCGTCATTCTTCTGGCGATACCGCATTTCAGCAATCGCGACGCCTATACCCGCGCCTTGGCGGAAGGTAAGCCGCATCAGTTTCATCTTCTCGAAGAAACGACGGAGAAAAAGACACTGGGAAGCGGCGATCCCTTCATGCGGGTTGCCGTCTGCACCTTCAATATCGAGGAAAAGCCCGTCAGGCTGACGGCCATCGGCGCGGTGCCCTTCTGGTCGGTCGCGGTTTACGACAAGGCGTCGAACGAGGTGTTCAGCATGAACGACCGCACGTCCGCAGGCGGGGTGATGGATATTCTGGTGGCGGATTCGGTGCAGATCGCGGCCATTCGCAAGGCGCAGCCGCCATCCCTCTCACAGGCCATTCTGGCGGAATCGGATCAGACGGAAGGGTATGTGGTGTTGCGGACCATGGTGCCGCAGCCGAGCTTCGGGGAAGAAGCGCAACGGTTCCTGAACGAGGCGAAATGCCAGCCGACACCGTGGAAATAGCGCCGGTCAACCAAGCGTAATCAGGATTTGAAGACGGTTTCCGGTGCGGGCTTGCGCTTGCGCGCGTCCTTGCCAGCCGGTTCCGTATCGCGTTTTTCATAACGCACGCCGGTAAACAGCACGACCTTTGCCGGGCCCATAACCTTGCCGGGCATTCCGGCCGGGCGCAGGCTTCGTCGGGCTTCGGCGATTGGAATAATAACTGCCATGCTCGTCTCCTCTTCGGGAGTCAATGTTGCCCATGGGAACCGCGCAAGCCTCGTCTTGCGTCGGGAATTTCATCACCATCACATTGCGCATAATCCAGCCCACAGACTGGTTTTGGCACGACCCAAAAATCGATGGCGATTTTGCAAGGTGTCGTGCGCATATCAAGGCTTCGGCATGCCATTTTCGAAATTATTCTATCAATCAGAATAACATGGAATCCTAATACTGCCCATGAAATTAGAAACAGACAGAGGTTAATGATCCGTTAACCCTAATCGCCGGGCGCCAACTTATCCTTCATAAAGCTGCACCCGTTGAAAACAAAGGCGAGACGGCAAGGTTCCATGACGTTTTGTCCGTCACGAAGGTTTTAAAATTTCCTTGTTGATAAACGCACAATAACGCTTGCCACCCCCCATAGTTAACAGGGTGTCAACGGATTTGCTCTAATTTGAACCGATATTGTGTTTGCGTTTTTGTTGGGTAGTGCGTTGACCGACCGGTTTCGAGAACTTGAGAGGCCAAGAGCCGTGAGGAAGAAAGATGTGGTGCTAATGGCCACTGTCACGAATTTTGAGACTGTTCCCCATCCGTCAAAAACGGACCTTCGGCAGTTTGCCGAGCTTTTCATGCCGCTTTTCAACGCTTCCACCGAAGAGGCCAAGCGGGAAGCCATTGCAGCGCTTTCTCAGCACCCAAACGTGCCTTCGGCGGTTGCCTTCTTCATCGCCTGCCAGCCGATTTCCATTGCCGCCCCCTTCCTGATTTCGTCGAAGTGCCTTGATGACGACACGCTGATCACCATTGCCCGCACGCAAGGGGCCGCCCATGCGCGCGCCATCGTGCGGCGCGAGGACCTGTCGCCGACCGTCATCGACGCGCTTGTCGGCCTGCGGCACATGGAAGACCTGAAGCGACCCGATGACGCGACGCCTCCCGCCATGCCGGAGCCCGCCATTGCGCAGCCGGCAGACGCCCAGATCAAATCCACCGCCGTGGAAGAGGAAATGCGCCAGCGCATCAAACGGATGGCGCATCAGCTCAGCCGCCCGGAAAGCGACGTTCTTGGCCTGCGCCGCCTGAGTGACGTGCAGGAAGCGCTGCTCGTGCGGTTCGCGCGCGAGCGTGATGCGCGGCAGTTTGCGGTGACGCTGGCGGATTCGCTGTCGTCCAGCTACTGGCTGTCGGAGCGCATCATGCTCGACATATCAGGCACGCAGCTCGCCACCACCCTGATCGGGCTCGGCATGGAATTTTCCGAAGCCGCCTTCATATTGCAATGCTTCTATCCGCATCTTGCCGCCGCCGAAGGCGACATGAGCCGCGCCGAGGCCATGCTCGACCGCCTCGAAATCATTGAATGCGAAGAGCGGGTGGAAAGCTGGCGGCGCGCCGACAGCTACACCCACGGCCGCGAACGACCGAACCACAGCGCACCTGTCATTCACAGAACGGGGACGTGAGGGTTAAGGCGGCCACCCCTCGCCCGGAGCAATTCCGGGCGCAAAGCTGCTGCACGCTTTAAATCTTCGGTTGGTCCACCAGCGTCAGGAGAGTGCCGATCTCGTCCGTTTCGATCTCGACGACCCACAGATCGCTGTCGAAGCGCCGCTCCCTTTCGAGAAGAGCAGCACTTTCCTCCCCCTCCACACCTGCAAGACGCGTCTCGAAACGGCGTTCGGCCCGGACTTCCTCGTCCTCGGCAAAACTCTGCGGCGCGGGTCCATAGAGGTTTTCGCGGCCATCACGAAGGCGCTGGCGGATGAAGATCGCACCGGCCTCTTCGGCACCCTTCTTTTCGACAGCGGCAAAGCCACCAGCGGAAAACACGCGGCGGATAAGAGCTGATACGAAGATTTCGGATTTGAGGCGCATTGGGGTGCTTTCGATGGAGGCGGCAGGCCGCTGCCTGTCCGTGTTGTTACGCTCTCTTCTTTCCTCGTTCCTGCGCTTGTCACAGGAATGGGGAGAGTTGAGACCCAGTCCCCTAAAGCGCCCCGATCGATTTCAGCTTCTTCAGCACGGCTTCGCTCGGTTCACCGGTCTCCGGCAGGCGGTAGTGTTTTTCGAAATGGCGGATGGCGTTGCGGGTCTGCTCGCCGGCCACACCGTCCACCTTCACATCGGCATAGGCGATATTGATCAGTCCCTGCTGGATCTTTGCAATCAGATCGCGGCTCACCGGCTTTGAAGCGGCGGCAGCGCTGTTCAAGGAGACCGGTTCGGCCTTGGGACGAGGCGCTTCAGCCTTGCGGATTGCGGCCGCGACCGGGTCGATCTCAACGCCGCCGCCGGTGTTGGCGTCGGAAGGCCGATCCTTCGGGATTGCGGCGACGGTTGCGCCGTCGATCCTGAGCGCCGCCAGCACCCGTGTCGTCGGTTCGCCGGTCTGTTCCATGCCAAGCGTTTCTTCGAAGAACATGATGGCGGCAGCCGTGCGCGGTCCCATCTTGCCGTCCGCCTCGCCTTCGTAAAGCCCGCGTTTTTTAAGTTCGGCCTGAATATCGGCAACGATCTGCTGCGGCTTCTGGTTTTCCGCCGCAACCGATGTCGCGGGCGTCGCCGTTGCGGCCGCCGGTTGCTGTGCCGTTTCGGTTTCGCTCGGGCGTTCTATGCGGAAGGTCGTGACATGGCCCTGCGTGCCGAGCGGCTCCGCCGCGCGATAGCCGGCAATGCCGTTCGGGTTTGCCGCATCGCGGGTACGCAGGAAAGGAGACGGGTGAACGCCCGGCTGGTACCAGAGCGCGTTGGCGGCGACAAAACCGAAGACGACCACGAAGGCGCCTGAGCCGCCCACCAGTTTCGGACGGCGCAGGAGTTCGCGCCCGATGGCCGAAACCACCAAGGAAACAATCCCGGCGCCAATCTGGGCCGTTGTTTTCTTAGGCGATTTTCGCTTTCGCGGGGCCATCGTCACCATCCTTCCTCATAATCGCGGCCATTTCGCCGAGCCGTTTGATGCGCGGCGGAAACTCCACCATGCATTCGGTTTCAGCGTTTTCGCCACCTGCCATGCCGGAACCGTCAGCAGGCAACATGATCGTTACGACCGTCCCCGCGCCGGGCTGGCTGGTGATGGCGAAAGTGCCGCCATGCAGTGCTACCAGACCCTTGACCAGGGACAATCCCAGACCCGTGCCCTCATAGCGACGGGTATATTCATTCTGGACCTGCATGAAAGGCTGGCCCAGGAGTTCAATCTTGTCGGATGCGATGCCGATGCCGGTATCGCTGACCGTCAGTTTCAGCATCCTGCCTTCACGCGCAGCATCGATCGACACTACACCGCCGGCATCGGTGAACTTGATGGCGTTACCGGCCAGATTAATGAGAACCTGGCGGATGGCGCGCTGGTCGGCGGAGATTTCGCCGATACCGCGCTGGATGCGGCTGGTCAATGTCAGACCTTTTTCCTTCGCCTGCAAGCCGAGCATGGCCTCGCAGGACGAGATGGTTTCGCCGATCGGGAAGCTTTCCATCATCAGCTCGTAACGGCCCGCTTCCAGCTTGCTCATATCCAGCATGGTGTTGACCACCGACAGGAGATGCGCGCCGGACTGGCGGATCAAGCCGACATATTCCCGCTGGCGGTCGTTTTCCAGCCGGCCGAAATATTCGCCCGCCAGAATGTCGGAAAAGCCGAGGACGGCGTTGAGCGGGGTGCGCAGCTCGTGGCTGACGGCAGCGAGGAACCGCGACTTGGCGTCGTTGGCCGATTCCGCCTCTGCCGCCTTGCGGGCGACATCGCGGCGCAGAAGCTCCATCTCGGTGACGTCGGAGAGCTGGGCGACGACGCGGCGCAGCCTGCCGGCCGCATTGCGGATCGCCGTCATTTCCATACGCGCGTGGATGAACTGCGCCTGGCGCGATTTCGCGCCGGTTTCGAACCGCAGTTCCACGCTGGACTTTTCCTCGCCCTGCCGCAGAAGGTCGAAAGCCTGCATCAGCTCGATGCGATCAGAAACATAGACATATTCGGCAAAGACATGGCCCTTGCAGGCCTGAAGATCGGCTGGAAACGTTTCAAGGTCGCGGCCGGAGACGCGCTCGACGAGGCCGTTTTCATTGATGGTGAGTACGAGGCCGGGCAACTGCGATGCCGCAACGAGGTCATCGTCGCCGGCTTGAGCGGACAGGGACGCTGCACCACGGGCAGGACGCGAAAAGGCGATCAACAGGGCGGCTGCGGCCAGATAGAGCGCCAGCACCAGAGCGGCGCCGATGGGCAGCGCGATGGCGGGGCTGAAGACGAGGCTGAACAGGGCGGGAACGACCAGAAAGCCGACGGCGCTGAAGGCAAACAGGCGGCGCAGGCGCGCAACGGTGCCGGCGCGCCTTTCGGCGTCCTCCTCCATACGCGCAAGCCATCTGCCTGCGGCATGGTCGACCAATGCGACCGCTTTTTTTCTCATATTACGCAATACCAAACCTGAATCCCTGAGACGGATCTAACGGCTCCGACAATAGAAGCCCGCGGCTTAAGGAATGGATAAAAAGAACGGCACCAAACAGCCGCGAAATGCGCCGCAGTCCCATTACGGAGCATTTCAACCAAGCTTTGCCAATCATGGTTAATGACGGGTAAGCGACGGATTTCGCTTTATTTTTGCCATCGCGTTAACCTTTGTGGCGGCACGGGTGAGCACTTTTGCCCGGAACAGACGGCATCTGTCGCAATTATGCTTAACATGGACTGTTAAAATGCGACGGAATTGCTGGAGCCGGTCCCGATACGAGGAGAATAGATACAATTTGAATTAAATTGCGCGGCTTTTTGCAATTGGCTGTTCGCCGGTCGCCTGTAGCTTCTCTCCAAGCCCGAAAAACGGGACAAAGGCCGATGACCCAAAACGGGCGGGGCTTCAAAACAAAGATCATCTGGCAGGGTAGTCTGACAATGTGGTTTCTGATCAAAGGAACATTCTGGTTTTCGCTGGTGCTGGTCGCGCTGTCCTATTTCGGTAGCAGCAACGATCCGACCAAGGAACCTTCGGCATTCGATATTCCCAGCGCCGTTTCGGCAGCCGGTGAGGCCTATCGTTATGTCAGCGCCATCTGCATCGAAAAACCCGACGTCTGCGTCAAGGGCGCCGAAACCTTCCACGCGCTCGGTGAACGGGCAAAGGAAGGCGCCAAGGTCGCCTATGAATTGCTCGACGCGCAGCTTGCATCCGGTGATAAAACGGCACCCGCAGCCGAACTCGCCAGCGAGAGCGAAAAACTGGCCTCAGCACCGGCGATCAGCGTCGAATTCCCTGGGAATGCCGACATGCTGAAGACCGGCACCATCATTCCCCTGCCGCAGAAGCGCCCTACCCCCTGATATTTTGCGCCGCCGCCTAACGCCGCGCCGCCCCTTCTCTGCAGCCGGATATGTCCGCCTGCGTGACTGCCTGCCAAACTTGCCCACGGAAACCTGTTTTCCGTGGGCTTTTTCATGGTCCGCATGGTTCAAAACCGTCCGCACTTGCCCTATATCGTAGCAAAGCATGGCAATAACGAACGATACGGCGCGCAACATGGCCTCTCTCGATACGATCCTTGACGATTTCGCCTTCCTCGACGACTGGGAGGATCGCTATCGTTACGTCATCGAACTCGGCAAGGCGCTTCCCGACCTTGCGGAAGACAAGCGCACGCCTGAGAACAAGGTGCAGGGCTGCGCAAGCCAGGTCTGGCTCGTCAGCCACAGCGATGGTGCGGAAGATCCTCTCATGACCTTCGAGGGCGATTCCGATGCGCATATCGTGCGCGGCCTCGTCGCCATCGTTCTTGCCGTCTATTCCGGTAAAAAAGCTTCCGAAATCGCCGGTCTGGACGCCATTGAGGTGTTCGACAAGATCGGGCTGGTGGAACATTTGTCCTCGCAGCGCGCCAATGGCCTGCGTTCCATGGTCAAACGTATCCGCGAGGAAGCGAGACTTCTGACCGCCTGAGCCTTCATTCTGATGCCATCGTTGGCGCCATCGGCGGGCGATAATCTTCGTCGCCCCAATGGTGGCTTGTCCTTCTGCTGCGTTGCGCTTGCGGCGCATAATGCCGGGCAAGCGATAGCAGAGCGGCCCGCAGCAGCAGTTTTGCCGAACGCGCCGGCCATTGCCGCTCGCGCTCCACGGCCTCCAGCCCCTTTTCAAAGCAGCAGATATCGATGGCGACACCTGAAAGTTCAGGCCCCATAGCATCGGCTGCACGGGAAAACCGCGTCCGGGCGGAAATCGCCGCATCGGTAAGATCGAGCTTGCCACCCGCCTCCCCCTTCGTGCGGCTTGCAATTTTCGGCTCCCATGTTGCCGTTACCTTTGGGTTCAATTGCGCGCGGTGAAAATCGGCGGCGAGGCGTTCGCCCGCCTGCAAGGCGTCGCTGGGGAAGAATGCCGTGCCATCCTTTTCCTTCAGCCGTGAAAGCCCTGTCAGTGGCGAGCTGTTGAGGTTGCGCCGGGCCGGTTGCCTGTCCTTGCCGACATCCAGAACCACCGTCTGCAAATCCCAGTGCTGTTCCTGAAAAATCTCGTCGCGATCCCTGGCTATAGCGCGCTTCAAATAGGAGGCGAGCGGCGGCGCGGCGGAGAGTGTGTTTTCGCGTCTTTCGATCAGCCCCGAAGAGAGGGCGAGCTGCACCGTGGTGGCCGGAAACCGCAACGCCGGACGCCCTGTCCCGCCGTTCCCGGCCTCCGGTCGCTGCAATACCATATCGCCGCGATCCTCCGATATCTCAGCCGTGCCCGCAGCAATGCAGCGCAGGAGCCGCAACAGGACAGGATCGGGAAGTATCGATGGAGCGCTTTTTGTCTCACTCATCCCGAACACCTTTCATCACGTTGAAAATGCTGCCGGAAAGCCGCTCCAGTGTGGCGACGAACTCGTCAAAGGCGGGTTCGTCGCGACGATCCTCAACCACCTGGCATGCATGGCCGACTGTCGTTCTGTCCCTGCCGAAACAGGGGCCGATATCCGACATGGGAATACCGAGCTGCACATGGCACACATACATGGCGATCTGGCGGATATGGCATTCGGTGCGCCGCCTGTCCCGGCGCGCAGCCACACGATCGCCGGTCAATTGCACCATTTCCCCGGCCAGTTGCCGGACCAGCCGGCAAATCCGGGAAATCTCATCTCGCCCGGCAGCAGGCGGAAAACGGCGGAAATTGCTATCGGCAACCTGCACACAGGGCCGAAAGGGGGCAGGCAAAGACGATATGTCCGAAGGCATATGCAACTCCTTTACGAATAGGAATTAATTCATACACCTGAGGATGGACGCGGGGAAGTGCAAATTTGGCGTCGAAAAACATGCGATTGATTTCGCTTTGTTTTTGAATAAAGGTGACGCCTCGACAAGGATTTTTTTCCTCTGTCGAAATTGCGCGCGGCAATAAAAAAGCCGGTCTAAGGACCAGCTGGACATAACACTAGGTGCAAGATGTGTATGGAGCGGGCATGTGCGCCCTGCCGCCATCTCCTGCTAAGGGAAAAGGTCACGGCGGCGAGTTAAGGGGCAAGGCCAGCAATATGCTGCCAAGGTCCCCTTTATCCGGCGCTTCGGGCCATCTTTCCCCGGACGGGGAGAAAATACAGCCGCGACACAATCCGTCTTAGAAAATCAACGGTTCGCCTTGCGGCGCTGACCGAGACCCATTTCCTTGGCGAGCCGCGAACGGGCTTCGGCATAGGCGGGAGCAACCATCGGATAATCGACCGGCAGATCCCATTTTTCGCGATATTCTTCCGGCGTCATGCTGTGATGCGTCGTCAGGTGGCGTTTGAGCGACTTGAACGAGCCACCACATTCCAAACAGACGATATGATCGTCCTGAACCGACTTGCGAACGGACACAGCAGGCTTCTGCTTTTCAACATTGACCGCCACCGATGCCGGTGCCGATGTTCCGCTGAGTGCCGTATGAACATCCGAAATAAGGCCGGGAAGCTCAGTTACCGGAACGACGTGGTTGCTAACATAGGCAGCCACAATATCCGCCGTCAGTTCGACCAGCAGATCCTGGGCGTTACCGTATGCAGTTTCCGTCATTTAAGTATCTCCTGTTATTTATCTCCAGACACGGATGAACGCCGCATCGAGCGATGTGAAGTTACCCGGTGCCCCTCCTTCGCCCTGTTGAAACCAACGTGAAATCTACCCCTAGATTTCAAGCGAAACCGGAAACGAATTGATCCGAGATTCAACTTGTAGCCCGCGACATGGCCAACAAAGGTCTGATCAACCATAGATTAGACATTAATAAAATGCCTATGCCGACCATGAAGAGGCTAGATGCAAATCGCAATAAGCAATTTTACACTTAATTTGGATAGCATCAAAACAGCAAAAGTCAAATTCCTATTATGATTTTTTCAGTTCAAAACAGTCTAATTGGAATACAAAAAATCACGGGTAATAAAATACTATGCCAAGTAGTAATGCAAAACGAAGACCCCCCATTATTAGGGGGTAATTCAACTTCAAATTTTCTTTAGGTCATCAACTACCGATTTATCAGCAAGTGGATAACCTGCCTTGTGTGCAGCCATTGCAAGAAGATGTGCGGAGACCGGTGCTGTCAGAACAAAGAAAAAGAAACCGGCAAGTGCCCGTGCCAGCGTCGATATTTCCGTGGAATGAATGCCAACGGCCAGCAGCAACAGGCCTGAGCCCACCGTTCCCGCCTTGGAAGCCGCATGCATGCGGGTGTAGACATCCGGCAGGCGATTAAGCCCGATTGCCGCAATCAGCGAGAAGGCGGCACCTGAGACCGTCAGTGCCGCAACCAGAATAGCCACGATCCAGCCCATCATCGACCGCCCCTTCTTTTTCCACGCCTGGATACTTGTTTTTCAGGCTTTTCAACAACTTCCGATGCCCGCTCGCCGTCCAGAACAGCCTTTGTCCTGCGCCTGCCATCTGCACCGCGCGACAGGACGAAGCGGGCAAAAGCCACCGTTGCGAGAAAACCCACCAGTCCGAGCGCAATGGCGATATCGACATAAAGATCGACGCCGGTGCGGATGGCGATAACCGCAATGAAGCCGATGGCAATACCGACCAGCATGTCGAGCGCGACGATTCGGTCCGGCAAGGTCGGACCGACGACGACGCGATATACTGTCAGCAAAAAGGCAGCGGACAGTACAACCGTGGCAAGTACAGTTGCAAATGAAACTATGAGTTCCGGCGTCATCCCTGAAACGCCTCCATGATCTTTTTTTCGAAGCCGTTTCTGATGTCATTCTTGGCGGCTTCGATATTGCTGCAATCGATCGCGTGGACGTAGAGCGTTGTTTTATCCTCGGAAACATCGACCGAAAGTGTGCCGGGGGTCAGCGTGATGAGATTGGCAAGCAGCGTGATCTCGAAATCCGTCGTCAGCCTGAGCGGATAGGCGAAGATACCGGGCTGCACATCGAGCTTCGGCCGCGTCACCATCACCGCCACCTTCCAGGCCGACAGCGCCAGCTCCTTGAAGAACAGCAGCAGCAGCGACAGCACGCGGACGGGACGCAGCCGATGACGGCCGCCCTTGGGGATCTGGTGACGGATAAGGCCCAGAGCCAGCGCCGAGACGATGAGGCCGAAGAGAATGTTCGCCGGCGTGACGCTGCCGCTCACAGCGAGCCATACGCCAACGAAGAGCAGTAACAGGATGTAGCGGCTCATGGTCTGCTCCCTTCGGGAAACACCGACTGGATATAGGCTTCGGGGTTGCCAAGCCCCGCAGCCGCCTGCTGGCTGAGATTGAGCAGGCTTTCCGGAAACAGGCCGAAGAACACCACCAGCAATGTCAGCCCGACCAGCGGGACGAAAGAAGGGGCCGCCAGATGCGACGCAGGCAGCGACGGCGCCTGGCCGGTTGAGGCCACTGCCGGGCGCCAGAAACATAAGAGGAAGACCCGCCCGAAGGCGATGGTGGCGATGAAGCCGGACAGGAGAAGGGCTGCGGCAAGCCACCAGGCGCCGATATCGATCGCCGATTTGACGAGAACCACCTTCGGCCAGAAGCCGGAAAACGGCGGCAGTCCGGAACCGGCGAAAAACAAGGCGAGCGCGAGGCCCGAAAACCACGGCGCCTGCCGATAAAGGCCACCGAGCGAAGTCAGGGCGAAACTGCCGCCAAGGCGGGCGGCGTGGCCGGCGGCGAGATAAAGCGCCGTCATCAGCACCATGGAGTGCAGCGCGTAAAAGATCGCGCCAGCAACGCCGGAGGGCGTGCCGATGGCGATGCCCGCCATCATGTAACCGATGCCCGATATGACGATGTAACCGAGCATGCGGCGGATATCGTTCTGTGCCAGCGCACCCATGGCGCCGAGCACCATTGTCAGCGCCGCAGAGATGGCGATGACGATACTCAGCTCCTCCCGCTCGACCGGAAACAGCATGACCATGACGCGCAGCAGCGCGTAGATGCCGACCTTGGTAAGCAGGCCGCCGAACAGGGCGGAAACGACGATGCGCGGCGTGTGATAGGAGGCGGGCAGCCAGAAATTCACCGGAAAGGCCGCCGCCTTCATGGCGAAGGCGAGAGCAAACAGGCTGGCAAGCGTCATCAGCGGAGCCGTGCCGCGCAGCTGCGTCGCCTTCAGCGCGATATCGGCCATATTGAGTGTGCCGAAGATGGCATAGAGATAACCGACCGTGATCAGGAACAGCGTCGTGCCGATGAGGTTGAGGATGGCGTATTTCAGCGCGCCATCGATCTGCTCGCGCGTGGAGCCCAGCACGATGAGGCCGAAGGACGAGATCAGCAGCACCTCGAACCAGACATAGAGGTTGAAGAGGTCGCCGGTCAGGAACGCACCGGTGACACCCGCCATCAACAGCATCAGGAACGGATAAAAACCGTATCGCCTGCCGCTGGCATCGATATCGGCGCTGGCATGGATGGCACCGGCGAGCGCTACGATGGCGGCGGCGAGCGACAGCAGCGTGCCGGTAAGATCAGCCGTAAAGGCAATGCCGAAGGGTGGCAGCCAGCGGCCCATGACCATGGTGAACGGCCCTTGGGTCACGACCTTCCACAGAAGCGCAGCATCGAGCAGTACCAGCAGAACAAGTGCCGTGATTGCAATGGGCGCATGCAGACGCATGGTGTGGCGCAGCATCATCAGCACCGCACCTGCGCCTATTGAGAGCGCGACGGGAAGGATGATCAGCCAGTCGGATAGCGGCACGGGTGCCGTGACAAGCGCTGCGGAAAGATCTGATATTGCGGAAGTGGTGGATGAAGCCATGTGTCTGTGCCCCGCCCCGCTCAATAACCGAGCGGCGGCAAAGGCTCGCCTGCCGGTTCTGCGGTGCGCATTTCGTCGGTGTCGTCGGTCTGCAATTCCTGGAACGCGCGCCAAGTCAGCACCAACAGGAAACAGAAGAAGGAAAAGGAAATGACGATTGCCGTGAGGATAAGCGCCTGCGGCAGCGGATTGGCGGCACCCGCCGGCAGCGTGTCCATGCCGGGCGGAATGATCGGCGGCACTTCGCGCGTCAGCCTTCCCGCCGTGAACAGCAGGAGGTTGACTGCGTTGCCGAGAATGGCGATGCCGAGCAGCATGCGGATGCTGTGACGCGAGAGCATGAGATAGATCGCCACCGAAAAGAAGATGCCGACGAGAATGGAGAAAACAGCTTCCATCAGTCGCTATCCCTTTCTTCCAGAGCCAGCGCAATGGAGGTGATGGCACCGACCACGACGAGATAAACGCCGATATCGAAGGACATGACGGTGGAGAGTGGCACTTCCACACCGAGCAGGCTCGGATAGACCCACAGCCCGGTCATGAAGGGCACGCCGGCTGCAATCGAGACGAGACCAGACAACATCGCCAACAGCAGCCCCGCGCCGGCAATGGACAGCGGATGGTACACGATGGCGCGCCGGACTGCGGCCACACCATAAGCGATGCCGTAGATCGCCAGCGCCGAGACCGCGATCAACCCGCCGATGAAACCGCCGCCCGGCTCGTTATGGCCGCGCAGCAATACAAAGATGGAAAACAGCACCATGAGGCTGGTGACCACGGGGGCGACGGTGCGCAGGATAAGCGTGTTCAAGCCCGCGCTCCCTTCTTCTTCGCTATTTTTGCTGGTCCCTTGATGGCAGCAGCCGGGCGGATGCGGATGAGCGCGAGAATGGCCAGGCCTGTTATCATCACCACCGCAATCTCGCCCAGCGTATCCGTGCCGCGGAAATCGACGATGATGACATTCACCACATTCGCCCCGTGGGCGATGACCTTGGAATAGGTGTTGTAGAAATCGGTGAGGCGATTATCGAACGACGCTTCCGTCGCCCGCATCAGGAACAGGGCAAAGCCGGTTCCGCAGGCAATGGCGATGGTGCTGTCCAGAAGCTTCTGGCCAGGGCCGCGATGGTCTGACGGCGACAGGCGAAGCCTTGTCATGACCAGCGTCAGAATGACCACGGAAAGGGTTTCGACCATGAATTGCGTAAACGACAGATCGGGCGCACCGAACAGCAGGAAGATGACCGCCACCGCAAACCCCTGAATGCCGAGCGCGATGATGGCCGTAAGCCGACTGGACGCCGTGAGCACAGCGACAAGGCCCGCAACCGCGATGGCAATGAAGGTCAGCTCATGGATTTTCATGTCGTGCGGCCACGCCGGCATGGACGGCAGTTCGCCATAGAGAAACAGCGGCGCAAGCAGCACGACGGCAATGACGGCGAAAGTGGCGGTGACGTAAAATTCCAGCCTGCCGGGCTGGATAAGCCTGACAACATGGAACGAGATTTTGACCAGCGTTTCGATGAAAACATCGAAGCCCCTGTCCGGCCCTGCACCCAGCGCCTTGAAGGTGCGCACCATCAGGCCGCGAACGGCGGAAAGCTGCATATAGAGGAGGATGCCGAGCGCGATCGTCAGCAGCGACAGGCCGAGCGGCACGCCGATATGGGGAATGAGCGAGATTTCCACCGGGCGCGCCTCACCCGCGATCGCGCTTGCCATCGGCGTCGAAATGTAAAAATGCGAAAGGCCAGCGAAGAGAGCGATGGTCAGCCCCTTTATCGCCAGCAGCGCCGGGCCGAGCCACAGCAGCAGTGGTCCCTCATGCGCGTGTTTCGGGGTTTTCACGGGCTTGCCGAGGAAAGGTTTCAGCGCCACGGCAAAAGCGACGGCAAACATCAGCGCATTGCCGAGAATGGCGATGCCGGTGAACAGCACGGCACGCGGATTGCCATGCGCCAGCGCATAATAAATCTCTTCCTTGGCGAGAAAGCCGAAGAAGGGCGGCAGGCCGGCCATGGAGATGGCCGCTGCCAGCGCTGCCGCAAAGGTGATCGGCATGGCCTTTCGCAAGCCGCCGAGCTTCGTCACATCGCGGGTTCCGGTCTCGTGGTCGATGATGCCGGCAACCATGAACAGTGCGCCCTTGAAAAGCGAATGCGCCACCAGATAAAGCACAGCCGCCTCGATCGCGTGGTCCGAGCCGAAGCCGGTCAGCATCACCAGCAGACCGAGCGAGGACATGGTGGTATAGGCCAGCATCAGCTTCAGGTCGGTCTGGCGCACGGCCAGCAGCGCGCCGGTCAGCATGGTCAACCCGCCGAAGAACGGCAGCAGGATCTGCCAGGCAGCGGTATCGCCGAGAACGGGGTTGAGGCGCATCAGAAGATAGACGCCGGCCTTCACCATGGTTGCCGAGTGCAGATAGGCCGAAACCGGTGTCGGTGCCTCCATCGCGTTGGGAAGCCAGAAATGGAACGGGAACTGCGCCGATTTGGTGAACGCGCCGCCGAGAACCAGCAGCAGCGCAGCCAGATAGAACGGGCTGTCGCGTAATATATCGCCGCCACGCACCAGCATGGACAATTGCGTCATGCCGCTCATGTCCCAGATGAAGATCAACCCGGCGAGCAGCAGCAGACCGCCGCCGCCCGTTACCACCAGCGCCTGCAAGGCGGCACGGCGTGCGGCCGGGCGCGCATGGTCGAATCCGATCAGCAGGAACGAGGTTATCGAGGTCAGTTCCCAATAAACGAATAGCATCAACAGGCTGTCCGAAACCACGACGCCCAGCATCGCGCCCATGAACAGAAGCAGGAAAGACAGGAAGCGGCCCTGCTGCGGATGCCCCTTCATGTAACCGCCGGCATAAAGCACGATCAGCAGACCGATACCGGTGATCAGAAGTGCAAAGGTCAGCGACAGGCCGTCGATGAACCACGAAAAGCTGAGGTTGAAACTTGGAACCCAGACGTAACCGCCCGTGACCACGCCGCCAGCCGCCACCTGCGGCAGCATCAGTGCGAAGTGGACAAAAGCCAGCGCGGGCGCGATCGCCAATATCCAGACGGCATTGTGACCTAATCTTTTCACCAGCATCGGTGCGGCAAGCGCTGCCAGAAACGGCAAAAACAGCGACAGGAATGTCAGCTGCGTGACATCTGATGTCATTCACATCTCCCAGGGCTTCCCCTACCCCTGTACGCCCATGAATGGCGTTCTTTTCAAATCGTATTTTTCAGTTAAGGCATAGACACCGCCATCTCAACCCAAATCGACTCTCATACCTGCCCATAACGTACTCGTTATGACAGCTGCCCTCTTTCAATCTGCAGCGCTGATGCCTATTTCTGGCAGGAACAGAAAGGATCATTCCATGAGCGATCTGACATCCCCGAAAGTGAACAAGAGCGATGCCGACTGGCGCGAGCAGCTGACGCCGGAGCAATATCGCATCCTGCGTGAACACGGCACCGAGCGCCCATTTACCGGTCCCTACTGGGACACGTTCCAGAAAGGCCTCTATCGCTGCGCCGCCTGCGACGAGCCGCTGTTCCTGTCCGATACCAAATTCGATGCAGGTTGCGGCTGGCCGAGCTATTTCGAACCGGTGAAACCGGGTGCGGTGACGGAACATCGCGATGCGACGCTTGGCATGGTGCGCACTGAAATCCGCTGCGCCAATTGCGGCGGCCACCTCGGCCACGTCTTCCCGGACGGCCCACCGCCCACCGGCCTGCGTTATTGCATCAACGGCCATTCGATGGTGTTCGAACCGATCTGATGAGAGACGGGTAACGGCCGGCTGCCTGCCGGCCGTTTTTGCGAAGAAAATGACCGTCTCGACAGCCGGACCGGAGAGTGAGATTATCGCGATCTCACTTCTTCCGGATCACCGTCATGGCGCTCGAAACCATCCTCATATTCATTCCCGCCTGCTTTGCCCTGAACATGGCGTTCGGGCCCAACAATCTCCTGTCGATGACGGTTGGTGCGCGATACGGCATGGCAACGGCAGTGATGGCCGCGAGCGGCCGGCTGGTTGCGTTTGCGGGCATGATCGCGATCGCTGCTTTGGGCCTCGGCGCACTTTTGATGGCTTCCGAAATGATGTTTTCGCTGATCAAATGGATCGGCGTTCTCTACCTGCTATGGATCGGCTTCAAGCTCATCCGCTCAAGGGCGGATGTCACCGCTCCCGATATCTCCTCGGGCAACGGAAATATTCTCAAGACCTATCTGCGGCAGGAGTTTTTTGTCGCCTCCGGCAATCCGAAGGCCATCCTGATCTTTACGGCCTTTTTCCCGCAATTCATCCAGCAGGATGCCTATTGGCAGAGCTTCGCCACGCTCGGCGCAATTTTCCTGCTGCTCGAGGTGGTGGCGATCACCGTTTATGCCTTTGTCGGTTCGCGACTGTCCGGTCTTATGCGCAATGCGCGCGCCCTGAAGCGCGTCAACCGGATCAGCGGCTCGATGATGATGGCTTTCGGCGTCATGCTGGCCTTCGCCCGGCGCCCCGCCTGAGAGAAATCCCGGCCCGCGTACTAGTTCAGTTTAAGCTCCATGCAAGTCAGGTCCAGCCAGCGGCCGAACTTTGTGCCCACTTCCGAAAACCGGCCGGCAACGGTGAAACCGAGGCTTTCGTGCAGGCGGATGGAGGCGGCGTTTTCCGATTCGATCGCGGCGATCAGCACATGCACATCGTTGCCGGAGGCGTGGTCGATGAGCGCCTGCATCAGCCGCTTGCCGATGCCGTGGCCGCGCGCGTCCTTGTGGACATAAACCGAATGTTCGCGGGTGTGGCGATAGCCGTCGAAGGCGCGCCAGTCGCCATAGGAAGCGTAGCCGGCAACCTTACCGTCAAGAATCGCGACGATCACAGGAAAGCCACGTGACTTGCGGGCGGAAAACCATTCCTTGCGGTTTTCCAGATCGACCAGCACTTCGTTCCAGATCGCCGTCGTGTTCAGGACCGCGTCGTTGTAAATCTCCATGATGCCGGAAAGATCGTCCACGGTGGCATCGCGCAGTTCCAAACTCATTATCGTTCGCCCTCATTCTTGTCTGCATCGCGCGCCCAAAGTTTCGGGACACGACCTTCAGGCGAGCATTAGGCGATGACGCGGATGGCTGTCCAGTGCTCTCTAGCTCAGGAAGACATGGGAACGAGGCTGAAGGAAGTGACCACGGCAAAATAGTGGACAACGGCGGCGGCAACGACGAAACCGTGCCAGATGGCGTTCTGGAATCGCAGCTTTTCCCAGACATGGAAGACCACGCCGAGCGAATAGATGACACCGCCAGCGACAATCAGCCAGAGCGTGACGGGGGCCAGATGCGTCGAGAGTGGCTGCACCACCATGATGCCGCTCCAGCCCATTGCGAGATAAAGGCCTATGGCGACCCGGTCGTAACGGCCGGGAAACAGGCATTTGAGCAATATGCCGCAGATGGCGGCAAGCCAGATCAGCCCCAGCATGGTGGCAATCAGCGGCTCGTGGACACCGCGCATCAGGAACGGCGTGTAGGTGGCGGCGATCAGGATGAAAATCGCCGAGTGATCCAGCCGGCGCAGGAACCATTTTACGTTGGAATGCGGCCAGATATTATAGGTGAAGGACACGGAAAGGCAGGCGACAAGGCCGAGTCCGTAAATCCAGGCGGCCGCGATGGCGCTGAGGCTGCCCCAGACGGTCGCGTAAAAAATCAGCGCCGTGGCGCCGACCAGCGCAAAAACGATACCCACGCCGTGGACGATACCATCGGCGACAATCTCGTGAAAATCATACTGGCGACCAAACCGCCATACGTTACTCATAGTCCATTCCCGTTTGCCTGCTTGTGGCCAAGCATGAAGGCAATATTAGACAGGAACAAGACAGCAGCCGGTTAACGGCGATCAAATTGCGTTCCGGGCTGTTGCGAAAGGAGAGGTTGAGTGGCGGCCTCGCCGTTTCCCTCATTCCTGCGCTTGTCACCAGGAATGAGGAGGGAAAACGGAGCGCCCTCACAAGGCCGCAGCGCATTCCTGGCAGAACGGCGTATAGGGCACGGCTTTCAGGCGGTCTTCCGAAATTTTCTTGCCGCATTTGACGCAGGTGCCGTAGGTACCGTTCGCGATGCGGTCCAGTGCGGCGTCGATGGCGCGCAGCTCGTCCTGGCCCACCTGCCCTATTTCATCCAGCACCTCGTCATTGCTGCGTTCAGCGGCGCGATCGTCGTCATCGGGGTTGCGCGGTTCTTCGAAATCCGCCTCGATTTTGTGCAGGCGGCTGTAAAGCTCGCGCTGGCGGTCGCGCAGGATTTTCTCGTAACTTTCGACATTCATGGTCTTCTCCTCCAGCCGGTGCGGGCGAAAATCGCCCGCAACCCCAAGATTTCAGCTCACTTTACCTGTCAATCAGCACCGAGCACTTGGCATGGCGCACCACGCGGTCGGCGGTGGCTCCGATGAAATAATTGGTAAAGTCAGGCATATGCGATGCGATGATGATGAGATCGGCCTTGTGCTCTTCGGCAGCGGCTATGATTTCACGTGCCGGCGCGCCGCTTCTGATTTCGTGCTTGCCCTTGAAGCCGGCCTTCACCTGAATATCCGCAAGTTTCGTCTTGGCATCCTTGATGGCATTTTCGATGAGGTCTACCGGCAGGTCGATCGCCATATAGCCGGGCAGTTCCTCAACCACATTGATGAGGACGATCTCGCCATCGACATCCAGCAGCGCCTTGGCCTTGGCGAGAATCTTCTCTCCCTTGTCGATGGCGCTGAGGTCTACCGGTACGATGATTTTCTTGTACATGGCTATCTCCTTTGGCGTAATCTGCCGTTCACGTGTCGGGCTCATATTTCCCTGCCGATGCGCCCTTCGCCTTGATTGAAGTCAAAGCTGCGTCGGAGCAGCAACAGGGGCATTGTCAACGAATAGTGGACGGTCAATCGCCAGATGGCGATCTTTGCTGAACGACAAAACCCGCCCATATTCACCACAAATGAACGCCGCAAAGCGGCGTC
This sequence comes from Agrobacterium sp. 10MFCol1.1, assembly GCF_000381165.1. Classification (NCBI taxonomy): domain Bacteria; kingdom Pseudomonadati; phylum Pseudomonadota; class Alphaproteobacteria; order Hyphomicrobiales; family Rhizobiaceae; genus Agrobacterium; species Agrobacterium sp. 10MFCol1.1. Next base: position 110,696 of record NZ_KB906072.1, read on the forward strand.
GGCTGATGCAGACGCGCAAATCCGCGTCGTCAGCACGCCGGATTCAATATGGAGATTATGATGAGTGAAATCAAACAATTCGCCCTGACGCGGCCGGCTTATGTCGGTCAGGCTCATCTTGTCGTTCACGATCTGCCGCGCATTTCGGAATTCTACCAGAAAATCATCGGCCTCTCCGTCATCGAGAAAAGCCCGAGCGGCGAGGTTCTTGGTGTCAACGGCCAGCCGCTGCTGACACTTTCCACCTCCGGCACGGTTGAACGCGCGCCGCGCAATGCAGCAGGCCTGTTCCACACCGCCTTCCTGATGCCACGCCGCGAGGATCTGGCCCATTGGCTGGCCCATGCCGCGCACAACAATATCCAGCTTCAGGGCGCATCCGACCATCTGGTGAGTGAAGCGATCTATCTGGCCGACCCCGAAGGCAACGGCATCGAGGTCTATCGCGACCGGTCGCCGTCGGAATGGACCTACCAGGAGGACGGCACGGTGGAGATGGCCACGCTCCGCCTCGACCTACAGGCGCTGTATGACAGTGCGCCGAAAACGGCGTTCGAGGGCGCCGCCGATGGAACGGCCATCGGCCACATGCATCTGCAGGTCGGCAATATTCCGCAGGCGGATGAGTTTTATCAGGATGTGCTGGGGTTGAAGATCATGGCGCGTTATCCGGGTGCCAGCTTCTTCGGCTCGGGCGCTTATCATCACCATGTGGCCGCCAATATCTGGAACAGCCGCGGCGCCACGGCCCGCACGGACAATATGACCGGCCTCTCGGGCTACTCGCTGAAGTTCAACGATAGTGCGGCGCTCGATACTGCAATCGCCGCTCTCGACCGGCTGGAAATAGCTACGGAACGGCAGAGCGACGGTATTGTTCTCAAAGATCCGTGGGGCATAGGCCTGAAGCTTTCCGCGTAAAGACTACGGGGCGGCAGAAATTTTTGCCGCTCCGGAACCGCCTCATTTTTCGAACGTTTGATGTCTTATTGGGGGACAGTTCGATGAATGAGAATGCCAGGCCGGAAAAAACCGGCATATTGGGCAATATCGGGCGGCGCGCCGCAAACGCTCCGTCGACGAAGGCCGACCCTTTCGAGGGTCTGGCGTCCGGCTCGCACCGTGACGACGCGCGCAGCCAGCAGCCGCTTGGCCGAGAAGCGCTCGATGTGGCCGTTGCATGGTCGGTTATCGGCATTTTTCTCGTCGTCATGATGGCGGTCATTCATGAATTGTCTCTGATCCTCATACCGGTGGTGCTGGCGATTGTCGTGGGCATGATCCTCGGCATCGCGGCGGAGAAGCTTAGTTCCTATGGCATTCCCGGAGCCGGTGTGGCGGTCATTCTCTCCGGCCTTGTCGCGGCCGTGATGTTTTTCGTGATCAATTCGCTGATCGACCCGTTGTCACAGCTCGCCTCCGAAGGACCAGCGCTGATCGAACGCAGTATGGACCGCTTCCTGCCCTATCTTCAAAGCATCCGATGGCTGAACATTTCGGCAGCGACCTTCAGCATGGGGTCGATTTCGATGGAATCGCTGATTTCGCGCAGCGGCGAGATAATTTCCCTGCTCGGTTCCAACGTCACCCCCGCAGTCGTTCAGGGCATGATCTTCCTCGCCGCGCTTTTGATGTTCCTCTACAGCCGCCTGCGGCTGCGCAAGGCGATCATCATGGCCTTTCCGGCCCGGCACCAGCGGCTGAGGGCCATTCGGATCATCGCTTCGGTGGAAGAAGTGCTCGGCACCTATTTTGCCACGGCAGCGCTGATCTATGCGGCGCTGGGCGTGACGATGGTGGCGATCGCATATTTCGGCGGGCTGGCCATGCCGCTTCTGTGGGGGCTTTTCGCCTTTCTCTCCAGCTTCGTGCCATTTCTCGGCATCACCGCCATGACGGTGTCGCTGGCGGTGGCAGGCATCATCACGCATGACAACATGGTGCTGGCGTTGCTGCCATCCGCGATCTTCTTCACCATTCACCTGTTGATGGAAAACCTGGCCTTTCCGGCAGTTGTGGGCCGCAACATGGAGATCAACCCCTTCCTCGTCTTCGTGATGATCATCTTCTGGACGTGGATGTGGGGTGCTGCGGGCGCCATGCTGGCACTGCCGCTGTCGCTGATCGCCATGACAGTAACGCGCGAGCTGTTTCCTTCACGCCGCATCGTTCCAAACCTGCCGGCCTGATGGCCGGTCAAGAGGCGAGAGGGATGCGGAGCTTATCGGCCATGCGCCGCTCGTGCTCGATCAGCCATTTCTTGCGCCACAGCCCACCGCCATACCCGGTCAGGCTGCCATCTGCGCCCAGCACCCGGTGGCAGGGAACGACGATGGCAATCTGGTTAGCGCCATTGGCGCGGGCGACGGCACGCACGGCGGATGGCCGTTGCATCGACGTCGCAAGCGAAGAATAGCTGACGATCTCTCCCGCCGGTATCTCCCGCAATGCGTGCCAGACATCGCGCTCGAAGGGTGTGCCGTGTCCGGCAAGCCGGGTTTCGAAGTCAGCCGAGTGCCCGGCGAAATAGGCCGCGAGTTCTGCTGCGATCTGGCCGGTGACCGGCGTCCTGCCCAGCACCATATCCGCGCCGGTGCGGGCCTTCAGCCGCTTCAATTCGGCCGGAAGCGCTGGACGGTCGGCAAATTCGAGAAGATGCAGGGCGTGATCATCGGCAACCACCAGCATCGGGCCGATCGGCGTGTCGATCCAGTCGCCCTTCAGGAACCCCTTGCCTTTCATGGCGGCGGGAGAGGTGCCGAAGAACTGGTTGATGGCCGAGCGGAAACCGCTGCCGGATTCATATCCGGCATCGATCTGCGCGCCGATCACGGCTTCTCCTGATGCGAGGCTTGTCGCCGCATCTCCCAGCCGCCGCAGCCTTGCGATTTCCAGAAAACTCATGCCGAAACGGCGTTTGAAGGTGCGACGCACGGTGGAAGGGTCATGGCCCATCGCCACCACATCGTCCTCACGCCAGCGCCGCGCCGGTTCGTTTTCCAGCGCCGTCAGAAGGGTGGTGACGGTTTCATCCGCCGTGCCATAGGAAAGCATCGGCTTGCAGCGCTTGCAGGGGCGGAAGCCAGCTTCCAGACATTCGGCGATGGTTTCGCGAAAGCGGCAGTTTTCGATCTTCGGCTTTCGCGCCGTACAGGTAAAGCGACAGAAGATCTTCGTCGAGGTCACGCACACATAGGCCACGCCCTCATAGGCGGGGTCCTTGTTCACAAGGGCGGAATATAGGGTTTCGGTGTCGGGGCGTTTGAACAGCATGGAAGGATGCTAGCGCAAATTTGCGCGGTATGCCGCCGAAAAACGGGCGTGGATGTGGGATGCTCATTTCCCTCGTTCCCGTGCTTGTTACAGGAATGAGGAGAGAGCCGCCCCGCTCAATTACCCGGCGGCGTAAACGACGGGTCGTCCAGCCTTGTGAACACCACGCCGCGGGCCTTCAGCGCCAGAAGGCCCCTCACCACGCCCTCACCCGCTTCGTGGGTGGGCTGGTTGATGTGGGAGATGATGACGTCGCCGTCCCTGGCCGAAGCGATGTGCTTTGCCGTGGCGGCCGCGCCCAGAAGCGAGCCGCCATCGCCATTGACGGAATAACCCGCCACCCGCATGCCTAGTCTATTGATGGTGGCCATGGACGAGGTGGTGTATTTCGCCGTCGCACCGCGAAACCATTGCGGTTGAAGACCGGTCATGGCGACAATTGCCTGCCTGCCGCCCTCGACCTCCTGCTCGACTGCCGCTTCCGAACCGGCAGCGGCAATGCCGTAGATGGCAACGGGCTTATCCACCGCTGGCACATGGTTCTCGCCGTGGTTTTCGATCTCGAAAAGATCCGGATGCGCCATCATTACGGCAAGCGCTTCGCTGTTGTGCTTCAGCCAGCGGGCAGTGACGAAGATCGTCGCCGGTATCTTTTCCTGCACCAGCGTATCGAGAATGCGATGGTCGGTCTTGCCCATGCAGGCGTCCAGAGTCATCGCCACCCGCACCCTGCCGTCATGCCTCGGCGTCATTTTCAGCGTCGGCTCGACGAGACCCGTCCCCGCGAAGGCGGCAGTGGAGAGCGACAGGAAGAGAGCGGCAAAGGGCAGGCTACGCAGCATTTTTCAGTTTCCGAAGGGTAAGATGTGGCAATCCGCCTGCAAAACGCCCGAATTATGGCGCGGCTTCCAGCGTGGACAGAGCGTTCAGCACCTCTTCCACCCGCTGGCGCTCTTCGCTGGTGAGCGACAGGATTGGCCGGGGCGGCTCGCATGCCGTTACCGACAAAGCGTTGGCGGCGGCGTAGACCACCCTGATACTGCCGAATTCCTTGAAGAGCGCCCAGAGCGGCTGGAAGGCCAGATCGAGCCTGCGCGTCTCCTCCGCATCCCCGGCCTGAGCGGCGCGCATCAACCGCAATGCCGGAACCGGCAGCAGGCCCGCAACGACGCTGTACCAGGCATCGCCACCGGCAAGCGTTGCTTCCGCACATCCCCAGTCGCCGCTGTAACCGATGGCGAAATCATCCGTCAGTTTCGGCCGCAGCCGCGCAAGCTCTCCCGCATAGTCGGAATCGGCCGGCAGCGGCATCTTTATGGCACGGATATTCGGGATATAGGCGAGCCTGACCAGAAGCTCATCGCTGAAGGAGAATCGCGTCGTCGTCGGGTTGTTGTAGATGGCGAGCGGCAAATCGGTTGCGCCGGCGACGGCGGCGAAATGGTGATAGGCCTCTTCCTGAGTCAGCGGCGTATAGGAAACGGGTGCCAGAAGCAGCGCATCGGCACCGGCAGCTTCGGCATCCTTCGCCAGCGCCACGGCCTCATCGGTACGCAATGCGCCGACGCCTGCCATCAATGTGCGCCTGCCCTTGAGGACGGCATGGGCTGCCTCGACCGCGCGCCGCCTCTCGGCACGCGACAGATACATATAGGTTCCGGTGCTGCCGAGAATACCGATGGAATCGACCTCCGCCGCATCCAGCCGCTCGACGAGGGCGGAAAAGGCTTGGCTATCCACCTGCCCGGCCTCGTCAGCGGGCGTGATCGGAAAAGCCGAAAGTCCCTTGAATTGCTTCGCCATGTTCTCGCCCCTCAATTCGATCGAAGGACAGCGTTACAGACCCATTGGCAGGGCGGCAAGAAAAGCGGGGTTTAAACCGGCGACCGCGGACGAAGAATTCCCCGATCAGTCATAAAGATACAACTTCTTCCACTGCTCTTCGGGAATCTTGTCGCCGACACGGTAATCGAAGGACTGGATGGAGAGGCTGTCGCTTTTCAGCTGGCACTTGTATTTGAGCTTGTACCATTCACCGGCGCTTCTGAAGACTGCACCCGACGCCTTGATCGAATTCTTGCCAACCTCGGGATCACCGAAGGTATAGGCAATGACCTTATCCGGCTTCATGCCCTTCTGCTCCGTCGCGATCCGCTCCATCGCCTCTATGTCGCAACGCTGCTCCAGACGCTCCTCGGGGGCGAGCACGTTCAGCTGCCGCATGACGTTGGCGTCTATTGCGAAAGCGGGTGTAGATGCCTGCAAGGCAAGGAAAAACGCAGAAAGAGCAGCGGGAAGAAACTTTCGCATGGGATCCTGTCAGTTTTCGTTTGTTCTTATCGATGCACGGCAGGCCGGTGGCAGGCGCGTATCATCGCTGATTTGCCGGATATTGCCAAAATGTGATCGAAAACTGACGAAATTGTGCCCAAGCCTCATTTCACCTGTGGAGATTTGAAACTTGATCGGTGGTGAGGGGCACTCTACATCTTGGGTGCCGCCCACGCATTTTTCATACGAAAGCGAGTTTCCCTTGCCGATTTTCAAGAACCTGCCCGCCGCCCCGACCGCCGAAAAACGGCCCGTCCAGGATACGCATCACGGCATCACCCGCACCGATGACTACGCATGGTTCCGGGCCGATAACTGGCAGGCCATGTTCAAGGACCCTACCCTGCTCGACCCAGCCATCCGCGCCCATCTGGAGGCCGAGAACGCCTATATGGAAGCCGCAATGGGCGACACCAAGGCGCTTCAGGAAAAGCTGTTCGAGGAGATGAAAGGCCGGATCAAGCAGGATGATTCCTCTGTTCCGGTCAACGATGGACCCTATGCCTATGGCACGCTGTTCGTGACCGGCGGCGAGCAACCGCATTATTTCCGCACCCCGCGTGATGGCGGCGAAAAGCACGTGCTGCTTGATGGCGACAGGGAAGCTGAAGGCAAGGATTATTTCCGTCTTGCCGGCCTCGACCAGTCTTCCGATCACAGTCACGGCATCTGGGGTTATGACGACAAGGGTTCGGAATATTTCACGCTGCGCATCCGTAATCTCGAAACCGGTGAAGACCTTGCCGATGTCGTGGAAAATACCGGCGGCGGCGGGGCATGGGCGCCTGACGGCAAGAGCTTTTTCTATACGCTGCAGGACGAAAACCACCGCCCCTCGAAGGTCTTCCACCACATCATCGGCGAGCCGCAGTCGGCCGACCGGCTGGTCTATGAGGAAAAGGACCCCGGCTTCTTCATGGGCGTTGGCGCGTCCGTGCTCGACGACTTCATCTTCATCGACATTCACGACCATGAGACCAGCGAATACCGCATTCTTTCCACCAAGGACCTGATGGCCGAGCCTGTCGTGGTTGCGGAGCGCGAGGAAGGTATCGAATATTCGATGTGTGAAGGCGGCGATGTCTTCTACATCCTCACCAATGACGGCGATGCCAAGGATTTTCGCATCATGGAAGCGCCGGTTACCGCGCCGGGCAAGGAAAACTGGAAGGAGGTCGTGCCGCATGAGCCGGGTCGCCTCATTCTCTCCGTCGATGCCTATGCCCGCCATCTGATCTGGCTGGAGCGCCGCGACGGCCTGCCGCGCATCGTTATCCGCGATCGCCGCACGGGCGAGGAACATTCCATCGCCTTTGCCGAGGAAGCCTATTCGCTTGGCCTGCATGGCGCTGCAGAATACGACACCGATGTCATCCGCTTCTCCTACTCCTCGATGACGACGCCGAGCCAGTTGTTCGACTACAATATGGTGACGCGCGACCGCACGCTGCTGAAAACGCAGGAAGTGCCTTCCGGCCATAATCCCGACGATTACATTACCCGCCGCATCATGGCGCCTGCCCATGACGGCGAGTTGGTGCCGGTCTCGCTGCTTTACCGCAAGGATGTGGCGCTCGACGGTTCGGCCCCCTGCCTGCTTTATGGCTACGGCGCCTATGGCATCACCATCCCCGCTTCCTTCTCCACCACAACGCTGTCTTTGGCAGACCGTGGCTTCATCTATGCCATCGCCCACATTCGCGGCGGCAAGGACAAGGGTTTCGAGTGGTATGAAACCGGCAAGATGAAAGACAAACAGAACACGTTTAAGGATTTCATCGCGGCTGCCGATCATCTGGTCAAGGAAGGCTTTACCTCCTACGATCGCATTATCGCGGAAGGCGGTTCGGCAGGGGGAATGCTGATGGGCGCCGTCGCCAACATGGCCCCGGAAAAATTTGCCGGCATCATCGCTGCGGTTCCCTTCGTGGACGTACTGACGACCATGCTTGATGACACGCTGCCGCTAACCCCGCCGGAATGGCCGGAATGGGGCAATCCGCTGGAATCGGAAGAGGAATATCAGTGGATCGCCGCCTACAGCCCCTATGACAATGTCGGGGAAAAGCCCTATCCGCCGCTGCTTGCGCTTTCCGGCCTCACCGACCCGCGCGTGACCTATTGGGAACCGACCAAATGGGTGGCGAAACTGCGCGAAAAGACGACGGGGGAAGCCCCGATCCTGCTCAAGACCAACATGGCGGCTGGCCATGGAGGCAAGTCGGGCCGTTTCCAGCGGCTGGAAGAAATTGCCTTCGAATATGCCTTCGCACTGAAGGTCGCGGGCAAGGACACCGTCTGACACGCTGAATGCAGAAACGGGCGGCGATCCAATCGTCGCCCGATCTTATTTTGGACGAAAATACCTGCAAAAATCTCGTTATTGAATATTTTTTCCACAAATTATCATACGCATCTTTTATTTAAATAACATCTTTATCGACATTGAATTTTTATTTCCGGTTGCTGCAACTCATAATATATCTTCCGCAAACGCAAATAATTCCCATGTATTACGTCACCGGAAAAAATGTTCCGGAAATCGAACGCATGGCTGCGTTGCGCCATTTCGCATTGCAATATCACTTTTCGGCCGTATTATCCGGGCCGTTGACATATTCATGCGCCTTTTCGCCGCCTTTCTCGCGGCAATCCTGCAGCACGTCTTGCGGATAATCTTATCGCCGGATTTTTTCGGCTTTTTCATGCGCCATGTCAGTTCGCCCTTGGCAATCCGGGCTTTGCAGTGCTCCCGCTTTGCCAATTGAAAACACTGCATCAGACTTGGAGGTCTCCCATGAAGAAACTCCTAGCCTCGACCATTCTCGTAACGGGCTTTACCATCGCTGCCGGTGCAGCAAATTCCGCCAACGCCGCAGAAACATGTGGCAGCGTCACCATCGCCGAAATGAACTGGGCATCCGCCGGTGTTGCGGCTTACGTCGACAAGTTCATCATGGAAAACGGCTATGATTGCACGGTCAACGTCATTAGCGGCGACACCACTCCCACATTCACCTCCATGAATGAAAAGGGCCAGCCGGATATGGCGCCCGAAATGTGGGTGAATACCCTTGGCGCCCCCTATGAGGACGCCGTCAAGAAGGGCAACCTGATCCAGGAAAGCAAAATCCTGAGTGAAGGTGGCGTTGAAGGCTGGTGGATTCCCAAATATCTCGCCGACGAACACCCCGATATCAAGACAGTTGAGGACGCACTCAAGCATCCCGAGCTTTTCCCCGCGCCGGAAGACGCCAGCAAGGGTGCCGTGTTTGGCTGCCCGCCGGGCTGGGGCTGCCAGCCAACGACCGCCAACCTGTTCAAGGCACGCAAGGCCGACGAGAAGGGCTTCGCCCTGATCGATACCGGCTCCGCAGCAGGCCTCGATGGCTCGATCTCCAATGCCTATGAGAAAAAGCAGGGCTGGCTCGGCTATTACTGGTCCCCGACGGCCATTCTTGGCAAGTACGACATGGTGAAACTGGACGATGGCGTGGCACTCGACCGCGAGGCCTACGACAATTGCATCGCCAAGCCTGATTGCGCCGATCCCAAGCCAAACGCCTATCCGGTGGCAGAGGTATTCACTGTTGTCACCAAGGATTTCGCCGAGAAGGCCGGTCCTTCCATCGACTATATCCGCAAGCGGCAGTGGGACAACGAGACCGTCGCCAAGGTTCTTGCCTGGATGGATGAAAACCAGGGCACCAACGAAGACGGCGCGGAATATTTCCTCGAGAACAACGAGGATATCTGGACGAAGTGGGTTTCGCCCGAGGTGGCGGAGAAGATCAAGGCTTCGATGTAACGCATCCGCAGGAGGGAAAAGCTTGGGTTTGTATCCGTAGCTTACCCCCCCTCTGCCCTGCCGGGCATCTCCCCCTCAAGGGGGGAGATCGACCAGCGGCAAGGCCTCGCTCCACTCCAACCTAGCGGATGAAGCGATGTGGCGCGTCTTGCCGATCTCCCCCCTTGAGGGGGAGATGTCCGGCAGGACAGAGGGGGGTGCCCGCACGCTCCAGCGACTCCATTCTTCCTCCCATTCATCCAAACCAAAGGGAAAACAACAATAATGGCCCTCTGTAACTATCTGCCGGATATGCTGTGCAAGTTTCCGGCCATCGATAACGGCACGATGCGTGTGGCACGCAAGACCATCGATGACGGTTTTCGCGATATCGTGCGCAATTACGGCGATGCGATCGATGTGATCGTGCATCCGCTGCAGCTCTTTCTCAACTCCTCGGAGCGGCTGTTCATCCAGACCCCGTGGATCGTCACTATGCTGGTCATTCTGGCGATCGTGCATCTGGCCGGGCGCAGCTTCAAGATCACCGGTGGCACGGCCATCTCCCTGCTCATGATCGGCGCAGTCGGCCTCTGGCGCGACGCCATGACGACGCTTTCCATCGTCGCCATCGCCACGCTGATCGCCATCGTCATCGGCCTGCCGCTCGGCATTTTGATGGGACGCTCCGAACGGTTGCAGCGTATCATCAATCCCGTGCTCGACGTGATGCAGACCCTGCCAAGCTTCGTTTATCTCATCCCAGTGGTGGTGATTTTCGGCATCGGCAAGGTACCGGGCCTGATCGCAGTGGTGATCTACGCCATTCCGCCCGTCATCCGCCTGACCAGCCTCGGCATCCGCCTGGTAGACCGGGAAGTGCTGGAAGCCGCCGATGCCTTCGGCTCCTCCAACGGCCAGAAGCTGTTCAATGTGCAGCTGCCGCTGGCGTTGCCCACCATCATGACCGGCATCAACCAGACCATCATGATGGCACTCGCCATGGTCGTCGTCGCCTCCATGGTCGGTGTCGGCGGGCTCGGCAAGAATGTGCTGCAGGCCATCAACAACCAGTTTTTCACGGTGGGCTTCCTGAACGGTTTCGCTCTGGTCGCCATCGCCATCATGTTCGACCGGGCAAGCCAGGCTTTCGGCAAGCGCCTGCAGAAATACCGCGAGGTCTCCCATGGCTAAAAGCATTGAAATCAGGAATCTTTACAAGATCTTCGGCAAGCATCCCGAGAAATATCTCGAAGCGGTGCGATCAGGCATGGACAAGGTCGAGCTGAACGACAAACACAACCATGTGCTCGGTCTCAACAACATCAACATCACCATGCCGGGCGGCAAGATCACCGTGGTCATGGGGCTTTCCGGTTCCGGCAAGTCGACGCTGATCCGCCACATCAACCGGCTGATCGACCCGACCGCAGGTGAGGTTCTCTACGACGGCGAGGACATTTGCGACATGAGCACTTCGGCGCTGCGGAAATTCCGCCGTCACAAAACGGCGATGGTGTTCCAGAAATTCGGCCTCCTGCCGCATCGCACCGTGCTGGAAAACAGCGTCTACGGCCTCGATATTCAGGGCATGCCACGCAAGGACAGCGAAGAGAAAGGCCGTTACTGGCTGGATCGTGTCAGTCTTGCCGGCTATGAGGATTATTATCCGAACCAGCTTTCCGGCGGCATGCAGCAGCGTGTCGGCCTTGCCCGCGCGCTTGCCAACGATGCCGATATTCTCCTGATGGACGAGGCCTATTCGGCTCTCGATCCGCTGATCCGTGTCGATATGCAGACGATGCTGCTCGACCTTCAGCAGGAGCTGAAAAAGACCGTGGTGTTCATCACTCACGATCTGGATGAGGCTTTGCGACTCGGCGACCACATTGCCATTCTGAAAGACGGCGAAGTGGTGCAGCAGGGCGACGGCCAGAGCATCATCCTTTCCCCTGCGGATGGTTACGTCACCGACTTCGTGCGCGACGTCAACCGCAGCCGCGTGCTTCAGGCCACCACCGTGATGGAACCGCTGACGGCGAAACCCGAGGGCATGTCGGTGCCGGAAAACGCGACACTGGAAACCATCGCCCGCGATATGTCGGAGGCGAACGAAACCAGCGCCCATGTGGTGGATGAAGACGGCAAGCCAGTCGGCGCCATCGGCCTCGACACGCTGGTGGCGGCGATGGTCACGCCGGCACCTCAGGAGACGGAGGCCGGGGTGGCAGTCGTGGAGGAAGCGGAAAAAATCCCGGAACCGGCGGCGCCTGTGGAAAAGGAAACTGCGTAATCCGGCACCAACAGGATTTGCCTTTCTTTCAGAGGACCGAAAAAGCCCCAGCCCCGCTGCGCAAAAGACATCGGAGCTGCCTGGCCGCGTCCAAACTCTTTCGTCATACCGGCCTAGAGCCGGTATGACGGGAGTGGGGTGTTTGGCGCCAGAGTTTGAGCGGCACAACAGGGTCGCCATGGCGAGCACGACGCGAAGTGTGGGCAAGGCCGGTAACGCCCGCCTTCCCATCCAACCATGCAAAAACGAAGCACCCCTTTGCCACGTGTCAAGCCGGGAACGACATTGCAATGCAGCAAGCGCAAGCTTCGGGCAAGCCGCCGCCGTTAACCATTTGTTAACTTTTGAACGCGGAATCACTGGCATGCAGATCGAAAGCAATATTGGCGGATACAATTATCAGGCTCGTGTCCGCGACATCGAAAAACCCGGCAGCGCGCAGAGCGCGCCCGAGGAACAGGCCGTTAAACGCGGCCCCGGCAACCCGACCGTTTCCAGCACCGTTCTTTCCCGTTCGCTGGCCAACGTGCTGTGGGCCGTCGGCAATGGCAGCGCGCCCGCCCACACGCAGGCTGCGACCTCCGCCGAGGACAAGGCAGAAGCGCAGGCCGAATGGGTGCGCAGCGCCTATTCCGAATACGAATAGATGATTCCGATCAGGCCCTTGCCGGGCTGACCTCCACCGTTACATGTGAGAGTTCATGTATGGCTGCAAGCTTCTGCTTGTAGAAAGCCGGCGCCTTCGGCACCTGCGAGTGGATGGCGACAATGGCAGCGTGATGCCCCGGCCCCACCTGCCAGACGTGCAGGTCGGTGATGCGATCTTCTTCCGTTTCCACGCTTTCACGGATTTCCTGCGGCAAGTCCTCCGTCAGCGGAACCGCATCCACCAGCGTCGTTGCCGTGGAGCGAATGAGTCCCCATGACCAGCGGGCAATCACCACACCGCCGACAATACCCATCAACGGATCGAGGAAGGACCAGCCGTTCCACTTGCCGAGCAGCAGCGCGACAATGGCGAGAACGGAAGTCAACGCATCGGCGAGTACATGCAGATAGGCTGCGCGCAGATTATTGTCCCTGCCGCCCTTCGCACCGTGCTCGCCGTGATGCGCGTGCGAGCCGTGATCGTGATGGGCGTGGCTGCCATGGCCGTGATGGGCATGCGAACCATGTGCGTGACCATGGCCGTGGCCGTGATCGTGATCGTGATCGTGGTCATCCTTCAACAGCACGGCGCTGACGAGATTGACGATAAGACCGATGACGGCGACGAGGATCGCCTGATTGAAGTCTATCTGAACAGGATTGAAAAGCCGCATCGCACTTTCGACGGCGATGAGCAGCGCCACCACCGCCAGCACGATGGCGCTGGCAAAACCGGCGAGATCACCGAACTTGCCGGTGCCGAAGGTGAAGCGCGGATTGCGCGCCTCGCGCCGGGCATATAGATAGGCCAGCGCCGAGATGAGCATTGCGCCCGCATGGGTGGACATGTGCCAGCCATCCGCCGTCAGCGCCATGGAACCGAACCAGTGGCCGGCGACGATCTCCGCCACCATCATGACTGTGGTCAGCGCAATCACCATCCACACGCGCTTTTCATTGCGCTCATGGTTACGGCCTAAGAAAACATGGTCGTGGCCGGACGCTGCGGGAAATTCGGATGTCGTCGTCATGTCGCTAATCCTGTTCGATCCTGGAATATTCTGTTTCACGCATGTCTTTTCCCAAAGCCGCGGACACTTTTGGGAGAGAGGTTAGCGGATGTAGGTCTTCAGCACCTGGGCCAGCTCTTCCGCCGCACGCGCCCGCTCGTCTTCATTTTCGGCGTGCACGACGTGCTCATGCAGATGTTCCTGCATCACCTCCCCCGTCAGGCCGGAAAGCGCACCGCGCACCGAGGCCAGCAATTGCAGCACCTCGCCGCAGGGCTTGGAATCGTCCAGGGCACGCTCCACCGCCTCCATCTGCCCCTTGAGGCGACGGATACGAGCGAGAAGCTTCTCCTTGTTGCGGATCGTATGGGACATGAGTACCTCATATACTATAGGGGGGTATACTATATTGCGACGTTTTTTGGTTCAAGCCCTGCGCGACGCAATCTTCGCGAATGTTTCGACCCCTAAAAATACCCCATGAAACTTAGGGGACTCAGTCATGACGACTATCGCAGCAACAACCAGCAGCTATTACGCAACTCCGGTCCGGACCCTTGAGCCGACAAAGACCAGGGAAACAAATGCGACCACCGAGGCCCTGCTGGAACTGACACGGGCGGCACACCGCGCGATTTCCAGCGCCGAGAGCGTTGCCGTTTCCGCCACACCTGCCGCCGCCAGCGTTTCCGCCGGCCTTGCCGCAGCACTTTGGAACCTGGACAGCGGCGCACAGGCCAGAACCGAACCGGCGGTAGATATCGCCGCATCAGCGCAGCCTGACGCCGCCGCCAGCATCGAGACAGAAGTTCTCAAAGCCCTGGCGCAGGCACTCGGCGTGGATGCCGCCGCCTGACACCCATTGAACGGCAGGCTGAAAAGCTATATCTCTAGAGACTAGAGCATCCGGTTCGTTCTTGTCCCGGCTGCTCTTGAGGATATGGAGAAGGCAATGCTGTCCATCGGTGAATTGTCCAAACGTACCGGCGTGAAGGTTCCGACGATCCGCTATTATGAGCAGATGGGCCTCATCCGCGAGGCAGACCGCTCGGAAGGCAACCAGCGCCGTTACGAAAAATCCGATCTCGAAAGGCTGGCTTTCATCCGCCATGCCCGCGATATCGGGCTCAATATCGACGCCATCAGAGAATTGATCGCGCTCAGCCAGCACCGGCAAATGCCGTGCGAGGGTGCGGACCGCATTGCCGCCGAACACCTCGCCCATGTGCGCGAAAAAATCACCAGCCTCAAGAAGCTCGAGCATGAGCTGGAACGTATCGTCTCCCATTGCCATGGTCATTCGATCGAGGATTGTTACGTCATCCGCGCACTTTCCGACCATGGCATGTGCGAAGGGGAGCATTGAGGCTGAAGAGCAGGCTTGACAGATTTCAGATTCGAGCGCATTGCATGGACATGATCAACGAACGCGCACCCATCTCCTGCTCGTACTTTTGGGCCTACCTGTAAAGGGCGGCTCGACAGATCATTTTGTCAACAAGCCGCCGTCAGGCGGCTTTGTTGTTTTTCAAGCGTCCTGACGGCACCGATAAAACCGAAGGACCAGAAAAATGACCGAAGACAGTTCCCTTACATTGGAAAGACCGCCCGTCGTCATCATTCGTGGCGCACGCAAGACCGATTTGCCTGAGCTCAATGAGATGATCACCCTGCTTGCCACCTTTCATGGCGATGCGGCGGCGATTACGCCGGCGAAACTGGAACGCGACCTGTTCGGCCCGCTTCCCTGGGTGCATGGGCTGGTGGCGGAAGCCGACGGCGCATTGATCGGTTACGCCCTGATGCTGCCGCTCTACAGGGCGCAGGAAGGCCGCCGCGGGCTTGAGCTACACCATCTTTTCGTGCGTGACGGTCACCGCGGCCATGGCACCGGCCAGCACCTGGTTTCCCGCGCCCGCGATATCGCCAAGCGCCTCGGTTGCGACTATCTTTCCGTCAGCGCCACGACCGGCAATGTCGCCGCGCATCGTTTCTACGAAAGCATGGATTTCGCGCCGCGCCCGGTCACCGGCATGCGCTACATGCAGTCTATCGCCTGATTGCAACCTTCGGAGACGGTCATGACACGGATTGCCATTGCGCTTGCGCAGGATTTTGCGGACTGGGAACCGGCGCTGCTTGCCGCCGCCGCGCGCGGCTATCTCGGCGTCGAGATCGTTTACGCAACCCCGGATGGCCGGCCCGTGGTTTCAATGGGCGGGCTCAACGTTACGCCCGACACATCCTATGATGCGCTTGATCCTGCTAACATCGATGCGCTCGTCATTCCCGGCGGTCTCAGCTGGGAAAAGGGAACGGCTGCCGATCTTGGCGGGCTGGTACAGCGGTTTCGCGAGAAGGGCCGGCTGGTTGCCGGCATCTGCGCGGCTGCCAGCGCGCTTGCCGGCACGGGCGCCCTTGATGACGTCGCCCATACCGGCAATTCGCTCGCCTCTCACAAGGCCTATCCGTCCTATCGCGGTGAAGCGCTCTATCGCGACCAGCCGAAGGCGGTCAGCGATGGCGGCATCGTAACCGCAGCCGGCAGTGCACCCGTCAGTTTCGCAGTGGAAATTCTGAAACACCTCGGCCTCTTTGGTCCGGAAGCCGAGGCGGAACTTCAGGTTTTTGCGGCGGAGCACCGGTAAGGCTCACCTTGGTGTCGAGAGTTTTGCGGATCCTCTCATCGTCATTCCTGTGCTTGTCACAGGAATGAGGTGGTGGGGAAGTTAAGCCGTGAGACCATCACAAATCACCCCTGATCAAGCACCCGGCAGACACGGGGCGCGACATCCCCGCACTCCCCCGCAATCGCCCGGCGAATATCGCGGCTGTTGAGATGCAGACTGCGACCGGCCGGCAAAGCCGAGCGTTTTATCTTGGCAAGGGCTGCGGCCGTAAAGGCAGCCTCATTCTCATGAAAATAGGCGAGCGCCGCTTCCCGTTCCGGGCTGACGACGAGGACTGCCTTGAAGGCAAGGCGGTGCACGGCGCAGAAAGCGCCGTGACCGGGAACGGCAAAACGCAGCGCATCGAGTTCCTCACTCCATTCGGCTGCGCCCTGCATGGTTTCAAGCTTGCTGGAAGCGCTTCAGGAAAAACGCGCTCAATGTTCCGAGCAAGGTCCAGAAGACAAAGCTGGTCACGGTGGCGGCGACGATGAACTGTCGTTCCAGCGGCAGCGGTGCCAGCGCATGTTCACCTTCCGGCGGCAGGGGCGCGCCCACCACATGTGGAGCAACGATCAACACCAGTGCGAGCACGATTGCCCAGGGTTCGCGGCGGAATGCGATCAGCGCAATGCCGCCTGCGGTCGCCGCAACCGTCGAAAGCCACCAGATTTGACGCGCCTCAAGCGCGGCCGCCGGGCTGCCCGGTAGTTCCGGCGGCAGGCCGATCATCGGCGCAAGCATGACGGCGGCAAAACCGGCCACACCCCACAAAAGGCCTTCGCGCCAGCCGGCATCGGTGCCGCGCAGCGAGATGAGGCCGGTGAGCACCAGTGCATAACCGATGGCGGTCAGCACGTTGGCGGCGACCGTATAGGCGGTGCGCTCGAAGCCGTCGGCCGGAGACCAGGCTTCCTCGTTATGTTCGTGCGCGGGAACGGCAGCGCCGGTCGTGGCCGGAGCATCGTGGCTGTGGGGCGCTTCGCCACCGGCATTTTCATAGGTTTCCGCCTTCAGGATCAGCGGCGTGGTGCCGAAAGCCTGCATGGCCGAAACGGCGAAGCCGCCAACGATGCCGACGAGGACGGCGGTAAAAACGATATTGCGAAAGAACGACATGCTTCCCACCTCAATGGCAAGGGAAAGCATTGGCATGACGCGTGTCATGCGCGGCGTTGTGAACGGCTTCCACATGCGAAAAGCCGACAAAACCGACGACGAACAGACCAAGCACGATCGCCGTCAGCGATTGCGCGAAGCTGCCCGTTTTTGCTGAAACGGCGGCATTTGCCGTATTCTGGTTGATGGACATGGTGACCCCTCTTACGGCGCGACCCCGCGCCTTTAGACGCGGCGGAACGGCAAAACGCCGTGCAGCCGCATGCGATACACTTCACCACGGGGATACGAGACTGACACAGGGCGGCACGTTCAAGCGCCACCACCCTGAAATTCCGCTCTTCCGGACACCCCGCCGGCATGGACATTTCCGTGATGGCAGGTCTCCTGGCTTACGGGTCAAAACCTGAAACACCTTCCCGGCATTGCCCTCGCCCATATCCGGCGAGATGCTTACCAGTGGCATTTCGTTTCAGGCTCTCCGCTCACAGTTGCGGGGGCAGCCACGAATGAGGATGTCTCCCTATCGTGTTCCCTTTTCACCTTCCGGAACGCCCGGAAGGAACCATCACAGGACCGTTATCCGATGGGTGTGGGTGGGAGTCAATGGCAGGCCGGCGTGAGAATTGCGCGCCGCGGCTGGATGCCGGATCAAGTCCGGCATGACGGCGAAGGGCTACCGTGCCGGGATGGCCTTCAGATAGGCGGCGATCGCATTGCGGTCTTCGGCCGTCAGATGCGCCATGTTCTGCTGCACCTTGACCATGGAGCCGCCGACGCTGTCGAATTCCGGGGTGAAGCCGGTTTCCAGATAGTTGGCAATATCGGCCGCCTCCCAGCTTCCGACGCTCTGCGAGCCGGGGGTAATATCGGGAATGCGGCCCTCGCCTTCGGGATTTGGACCACCGGCCAGCCATTTGCCATCGAGAAAACCGCCAAGTGCATTGCGCGGCGTGTGACATTCGCCGCAATGGCCCGGGCCTTCCACCAGATATTGGCCGCGCAGCAATTCGGCATTGGCATCGGCAAGCTCGACGCGGGGTGGCGCGGATGTATCGAAATAGAGGAATTTCCAGCCGCCCAATGCCATGCGCATGTTGAAGGGGAACGGCAGTTCGTGATCCGGCGCGTCATTCTGGCTGGCGGGCAGAACCCGCAAATAACCGAAGAGGTCGTTGATGTCCTTCTGCGTCATGCGGGCATAGGAGGCGTATGGGAAGGACGGGTAGAGATGTTCGCCGTTCTTGCCGACGCCGCGCGTCATCGCATCTCCGAATTCCGAAAGCGTCCAGCCGCCAATGCCATGCTGCGGATCGGAGGAAATATTGGGCACATGGAAGGTGCCGAAGGGGCTTTTCAACGCTTGCCCGCCCGAAAGCGTCAAAAGCGCATCGCCCTTGGCATCTGGTGCCGCATGGCAACTTGCGCAGCCACCCGCCCAGAACAGCGTTTCGCCATTGGCAAGGTCCGGCTCGCCAAGGCTCACCCAGTGGCTGGGTGCCTGACGCACAGGCGCGGTGACCCAGGCGAAAATGCCGAAACCGGCAATGGCCGCCACCGCGATCCCGCCCGCGAGCTTCGTCCAAATGGAGGCCATGACCCCTCTCCCCATTATCACCTGATGAGATCAGGCATCATTCCCGCTGAAAAAAACGCCGCCGGGAAGCGGCGTTCTTAATAGGATCATTTCTTCAGACGGTAGGTCTGGTGGCACGCACCACAATCGGCACCGAGGGTCTGCATGGCGGCGGTGACGCCTGCCTGATCGGCGGGAAGGCTGGCGAGGACCTTGTCCGCATCGGCACCGAGCTTGGCGGCCTTGGACTTGAAGTCATCGAAATTTTCCCAGATCGCGGGTGCCGCAGCACTTCCGGTCTCGCTGCCCGGGGGAAACTGGTCGGGGAAAGCCTTGGCGTTGGTGCTGATGGTCGTCACGGCAGCCTTTACGGCTTCGGCGTCATAAGGCTTCTGGCCCTTGGAGATGGCAGCAAGCGCCCCCATGGAGCCGCCGATCTGCTTCATCATGCCTTCACGTTTTTCGACTTCGCCGGCAGCGAAGACCGCTCCGGCGCAAAGACAGCCGAAAAGCATGGCCGCCGCGATGGTTTTCAGTTTCATACACTCTCTCCTTGATTCCGGCAGATGCCGAACGCGCGATAACGGCGCGAGGATGCCCTTTCCGCATGGCGAAAAGAAGTCACATTGCAGTGAATTTCCCCAAGAAAACAGAAGTCTAGGAGAGTGCTTCCCAAAGCGTAACCAGGGCTGCGGCAATCAGCATGAAACCGGCGGCGCGGCCGATGAAAATCGTCGCGGCAGGCGAGGAAACGAGCCATGCCCGGCTTTTATCCGCCGTCAGCGCCAGAGCGCCATAGACCGTGAACTGCGTGATGGCCACCATCGCGCCCATTACCAGCCCCTGCATCCAGATTGGACCATAGTCGGGTTTGAGGAATTGCGGATAGATCGCCATCATGAAGAGATAGGCTTTCGGATTGGAAAGGCAGGTGAGCACGGCCCGCCAGAACGCCTTTCTGACAGAGGCGCTCGCCTGCGCATCATCGCCATTGACGGTGATAGCGCTGCGCATCAGGCCGACGCCGATCCAGACCATGTAAGCGGCGCCGGCGACCAGCAGCGGCAGGAACAGCGACGGCATCCAGGCGGCAAGCATGCCGACGCCAAATGCACCGTAAAGTGAATGCACCATGCCGCCGGCGCTCATGCCGCTTGCGGCGGAAAGCCCGGTTCTTTTGCCACCCGTCAACGCACTTGCCAGCACGAACAGCATATCCATGCCCGGCAGGATGATGATGCCGAACAGGACCAGAAAGAAAAGCCAGAGATTTTCGGCGTAACTCATGTCAGTATCTCCCAAAACAGTTTTCGACACATTCGGGAAAACTCATGTTTCTCAATGTGTTTTGCTGCTTATAGGAAAAGCCAACTGACAGCGTTGTGTCAGTTGCGTTGGGAAACCACCGGGAAAAACGGCAATGCGCAAGGCATCGAGACTGTTCGAGATCATCCAGATCCTGCGGGTGGCGCGCAGGCCGATCACCGCGCAGACCATTGCCGAGGCACTGGAGGTCACGGTGCGCTCGGTCTATCGCGATATTTCGGCCCTTCAGACCATGCGCGTGCCGATCGAAGGCGAACGCGGCGTCGGTTACATACTGCGTCCCGGCTTCAACCTGCCGCCGCTGATGTTTTCCATCGAGGAGACGGAGGCGATCGTGCTTGCGCTCGCCATGGTCGCGCGCACGGGCGACACTGAATTGCGGCAGGCGGCCAAAAAGGTCAGCGACAAGATTGCGGCATCCCTGCCCGAACCCCTGTCGAAAACCCTGTCGGCCAATGCCCTGCACGCCTGGGGCAGCATCGCGCCCTCACCCGCCGGCGTCGATCTTGCCATGGTCAGGCGGGCGGTGCGCGACGAGGAGCGGTTGGACATAACCTATGGCGATGAAGCCGGCGTGGAGACCCGGCGACAGATCCGGCCCATCGCCACGATCTATTATTCGGAGACGACCAATATCGTCGCCTGGTGCGAACTCAGGCAAGCGATCCGCAATTTCCGCTCCGACCGCGTTCTGACCTGCAAGACAACCGGCAGCTTTTTCAAGATGGAAGGCGAAAGGTTGCGGCAATTGTGGATGAGCGGCTGGCAGAGCAATCAGCTGGGGACTTCGGAACGAACGACGAATCAAGCCGGCGCGTAAAAGCACCTGATTTAGCGCGTCTTTCAACCTTCGTTCTGTGTCGGGGCCTCCGTCTCAACCGTCATTCCTGTGACAGGGACAGTAATGACGGTTGAGAGGGTGGTGCTGACTTCAAAGCACGGCAGCGTTATGCCGCAAATGCTCCAGCACCCTATCGTCCTCGCGCCCGAAACCGCGGATGACGATTCGGTCGGCAAACACATCGGCAATGGCGAAGGTGTTCTGGTCGGGCGTATCCACCATGCCCTTAAAGTTGACGAAGTGAGTGTTGCCCTGCACCCCGTAATTGCCCTCATGATTATGGCCGCTGAACCATGCGACGACCGAAGGGTGTACATCAAGAAGATCGAGGATTCGAGGCGCGTCCCACATATTATGGGCGTTGTTCGGATAGACCGGATAGTGGCAGAGAATGACCACTTTTTCACCCGCCGCATCCGCCTTTTGCAGAACGGTCCGCAGCCATTCGAACTGTTCGTCGCTGAGCGACGCATTCCAGTCCTGCGCATTGATCGCACCCACCTCTTGCAGGCGCCTCAGACGCTCTTGCGCCAGCGTGCGGCGCGGATCGCCCGGCGGCGGGGCAAACAGGCTGACCTCGTTGCCGTCAAGCACCACGAAACGTATCTCACCGATGGTGAAATCGTGCCAGGGCGACGCCATGCCGAGGCGGGAATGGATGGCGGACAGGTGTTGGGCGGCAACGGCGAAATCGTGATTTCCCGGCAGCATCACCGAAGGGTGGCGAAGCTGCTCGTAGACGCCAAGGATCGCATCGAAATTTTCAAAACCGCGATCGATGATATCGCCCAGCGTTACCACGAAGACCAGTTCCTCGCGATTGAAGGCGTCGATCGCTTCGCCAAGCTTTTTCGGGCTTTCGGCATAATACCGGCCCATATCCGGGCGGGGTTCGGCATCGGCATATTGGGGATCGGCAACGATGCCGAATGAGAAGAGCGGTGTGGTTTTTTCAGTCATGATGCGCCGCGATAAACCGGGCGGATGACAGGCTTGTGACAAATGGGAGCGACACGCTGGATTGTCGACCTCAAAAGCAGAACACCCGGCCTTTGGGGGGCCGGGTGTTCAAAAAATTGCGATCCGCAAAACTTACTTGGAAGCGGCTTCGTAACGCTCCAGGACGTAGTCCCAGTTGATGAGGTTGTCGACGAAGGCTTCGAGGTACTTCGGACGCAGGTTGCGGTAGTCGATGTAGTAGGAGTGTTCCCATACGTCGACGCCGAGGATCGGTTCTGCGCCATGAACCAGCGGGTTTTCGCCGTTCGGGGTCTTGGAGATTTCGAGCTTGCCGTTCTTGACGGAAACCCATGCCCAGCCGGAGCCGAACTGCGTGGTGCCGGCAGCGATGAAATCAGCCTTGAACTTGTCGTAACCGCCGAGATCGGAGGCGAATGCCTGTTCCAGCTTGCCCGGCAGCTTGTTGCCGCCGCCGTCCTTCTTCAGCCACTTCCAGAAATGGACGTGGTTGTAATGCTGGGCAGCATTGTTGAAGAGACCAGCATTGGTGCCAAAGGACTTCTTCACGACTTCCTCAAGCGAAAGGTCGGAAAGACCGGCTTCCGCCGCCAGCTTGTTGCCGTTGTCGACATATGCCTTGTGGTGCTTGTCGTGATGGAACTCGAGCGTCTCGCGCGACATGTATGGTGCAAGCGCGTCGTAGTCGTAGGGGAGTTCAGGAAGTTCGAAGGCCATGGTTTTTACTCCTTTTTGCAGCGGGTTACCGCTCCTAGAAACCGTGTGAGCGGACCATAGGAGCGAACCTCTGTTTGGGCAACCTGTGAAATATCAAAATGTTCCGACAAAAGAGAAAATTCCTCTCAAGCCAGCCGCCACCACATTTGTTTCACAACCCTGGCGTACTGTTTTCCACCCTATCGGTTCGCTTTTGATGAAATTGCAGGAAGGAAATTCCATGACCCGCCCCATGAGCCATCGCGCGCTGCTTCTCGCCGCCTTCTCCTCGCTGGCGCTACCCGCCGTCGCATCGTCTGACGATGCCTGGAAGGAATTCGTGGCGGATGTGCAGACGGCGTGCCTTGGCGCCAGCAAAGACATGATCGAGGACGCCAAGGTGGTGGTCGATCCGGTGGGCAGCGAGAATTATGGCCTCGCCGTCCTCACCGGCAAGGCCAAGGGCGCGGATGCGACGATCAGCCATATCTGCGTTTACGACAAGAAGACCAAGGCCGTCGAACTCGGCAGCGAGCTTGCCGGCGATACGCTGAAGGTTGAAATCCCCGGCTCCACCAAGCCCTGAGGTTTCAGAAACGGGGCGTGGTGTCGCCATCGCCCAGCGCGCGCTGCATCAGCACCGTGTCCAGCCACTGGCCGTGTTTCCAGCCGATGGACTTGAATGTGCCGACATGCTCGAAACCGGCGGCGCGGTGCACACCGATGGAGGCGGCGTTGGCGCTATCGCCGATGACCGCAATCATCTGCCGGAAGCCGCGCGAAGTCGCATCCTCGATCAGCGCATCGAGCAGCTTGCGGCCAATTCCCATGCCCTTCATGGCCGGATCGATATAAACGGAATTCTCCACAGCAGCACCATAGGCCGGACGCGGGCGATAGGCGCCGGCATAGGCATATCCGGCTATCTTTCCGTCGATTTCTGCAACGAGATAGGAGTAGTTGCCTTCCACCAGCAATCGGCGGCGCTCAAGCATCATATCCACGCTTGGCGGATCGATCTCGAAGCTGGCGCGGCCATGCAGCACGGCATCCCGGTAGATTTCGGTAATGGCTGGAATATCCGCCTCCTCGCAGGGGCGGATGGTAAGGCTGGAAATTGTGGGAAGGGTCATTCTCGTGTCCTGTGGTCATTCACGGCATTATTGTGCATTGCGGCTCAGTCAAAATAAAGATTATCTGTCTTATACAAACGATAAGGTTTTCTTTGATGATAGACCTCGATCTGCGGCAGGTGCGCAGCTTCATGGATGTCGCCGATCTCGGCAGCTTTTCCGCCGCAGCCGACAAGGCGGGGCTAACGCAGCCGGCCATCAGCCTGCACATCCGGCTGCTGGAAAAGCAGCTCGGTGTGCGGCTGATCGAACGGGTCGGCAGGCGCGCGCAGCCGACGGCGGCGGGCCGGGACTTTCTCATCCATGCAAGACGGATTGCGGAAGAAGTGGCGCATGCCATCGATACCGTAGCCCCTCATCGCAGCGGCGTGACGGGACGCCTGCGCATCGGCACGGGCGCCACCGCCTGCATCTATCTTCTGCCGCCAGTGCTGGGCAAAATCCGCCAGGTGATGCCGGGGATAGACATCGTCGTTCAGACCGGCAATACCCACGATATACTGAGGCTTCTCGAAGCCAATACGATCGATGCGGCGGTGGTGGCCCTGCCGGCCAGCGGCCGCAGCCTCGATATCAGCGACATCCATCTCGATGAACTGGTTGCGGTTTTCCCGCTTGGAACCATCAGCGACGCAACAATCCTGAATGCCGAGACGCTTTCGACACAGCCATTGCTGCTTTACGAGGGCGGCAATACGCGCAAGCTCGTGGATCAATGGTTTTCGGCAAGCGGCCGCACCGTGCAACCCGCCATGGAACTGGGCAGCGTCGAGGCCATCAAGAAACTGGCCGGCGCGGGCCTTGGCCTTGCCATCGTGCCACGCATGGCGATGGAGCATGAAGATGCTCCATCGGGGCTTGAATGGCGCTCGCTCGAGCCGCCGCTCGAACGGCGGATCGCCCTTGCCCTCAGACGCGACAAGCACATGACCGCGCCACTAAGGGCGCTCGCTGCTGCATTGCCAAACCTGCAGAAACGATGAAGCCCGCGTCGGTTTCGGACGCGGGCTTCGATCTGTTGATGCTTGAGACTTTTTTCTTTCGTCATGCCGGACTGGATCCGGCATCCAGCCACGGCGCGTCTGCGCCGTGAGAAGAGTCGTACGCGATCAGAGACTTGATCGCGCTGGACCCCGAAGCCAAAGGCAATCTCGTCCTCAGAACTCGGTCCAGTCATCACCCTTCACGGCCAGCGCGGCATTGCCACGCGAAGCAGTGACCGGGCGGGATCTGGACGGCTGGGAGACGGGTGCACGTGCGGGGCTTGCCTCTCGCATGTGCTTTGCCGTCTCGCGCAATGCGGAAGTCTGCTGACCGAGCTGGAATTGCGCCAACAAAGCCTGGAGATTGGCACATTCCTGCGCGAGACCCGCACCGGCCGCATTCATTTCCTCGACCATCGCGGCGTTCTGCTGCGTGGCCTGATCCATGTGATTGACGGCGGTGTTGACCTCGGAGAGACCGGCGGACTGTTCCTGCGCCGCGGTGGCGATGGCGTCCATATGGGTGTTGACGGACAGTACGAGCTGCTCGATCTCGGAAAGCCCGACGCCAGTATCGGCGACAAGCTTCACGCCCTCACCCACCGCAACGGCTGACGTGTTGATGAGCTGCTTGATTTCCTTGGCGGCCTTGGCGGAACGCTGGGCCAGTTCGCGCACTTCCTGTGCAACGACTGCAAAACCCTTGCCCGCATCGCCCGCCCGCGCCGCCTCGACGCCCGCATTCAGCGCCAGAAGGTTGGTCTGGAAGGCGATTTCGTCAATAACACCGATGATCTGGCCGATCTGGCGCGAGGAATGCTCGATGCGTTCCATGGCGGAAACGGCATCGCGCACCACCTTGCCGGAAAGATCGGCCTTTGCCCTTGCCTCACGCACCGTGTCACGCGCATCGCCTGCCCGCTTGGAGGTGGCCGAAACATTGGCGGTGATCTCTTCCAGCGCGGCAGCGGTCTCTTCCAGAGAGGCAGCCTGCTGCTCCGTGCGGCGGGAAAGATCGTCCGATGCCGACGAAACCTCGTGAGCGCCGCCATTTACCGTCTGCACGGACTGGCCGACACTTGTCAGCGCTTCGCGCAGTTGAACGACGGAGCTGTTGAAATCGTGCCGCAGCGCCTCGAATTGCGGTGCGAACGGCGTGGCGATCTCGCAGACCATGTCGCCGGAAGCGAGACGGCGAAGACCGCCCGCCAGCGAACCCGTGGCCTGATTGAGCCGTTCTTCGGCCTCGGCCTCGGCGCGCTGCTGCAACTCGATACGGTCCCGCTCGGCCCGCTCGCGGTTGGCCAGGGCTTCGGATTCCAGCTGCCTGTTGCGGATTGCCGCCTCGCGGAAGATTTCCACGGCGCGGGCCATCTCGCCGATCTCGTCGCCGCGTTTTGCGCCGGCGACATCGATCGAAAGATTGCCGCCCGAAAGCTCCATCATCGCGTTGGTCAGGCGGCTGATCGGCCGGGTGACGCGGCCGACGATGACGGCAAGCGAGAGGATACAGAGCGCCAGCGTCGCGATGAAGACGACGAGATAGATCATCGCATCGATGAAGGCGTCCTGTTTGGCCTGTGCGGCATTTGCGTCCAGAACATCCATGGCGGCAGAAGCGATTTTCGCAATCGTGCCGAGGTTTTCGGTGACGGTGGTGCGCCAGCTGTCCATGGTGAAGGCAGGCGTGCGACCATTCATGAGATCGTCGATGAGCTTGGCGCGCTGCGTGCTGAAATCGCCCTTGAAGTAAGTCTTGTCCGCCGTGGCGTAGATATCCTTGAGCGATTGCGGCGTCGATTCATGCGTAACCAGATCGCCGGTCGCTTTCCAGGCGAAAGCCGCACCGGCATCTAATGCGCCGAGCTGCTGCATCTCCTGCGCCGTCAGTGGACGGTTCTGGGCAACGGCAGCGTTGAGAATGACGGTGGCGCTGCCGCCAAGGGCACGGGCAGACCAGCCGTAAGAGCGCAACTGGATCAAACCGGTCTGACCCTGATCGAGAGAGCGAACAGTGCCTTCAAGCGCTGTCGAGCCCGCCTCGAGCGAGGCGAGGAAATCGCCGCCGAGCGCCATGACCGTCTTGTCGAGCCCGCCTTCGCGCCGGTCAAGCGGCAGCGAAACGTTGGCGTCAACCTTCTTTCGCAATTCGACGAACTGCGCGTAGACATCTTTAACGCGCTTCAGCGGTGCCTGAAGCTGCGTGTCTTCAAGCGACGAAGACTGCGTGAGGAATGCCGTCATGGCAGCATCCACCTTCTGGCGTGCGGCCTGCACGCTGGCGACGCTGCCCGTCGATTTCGACGGATCGAGCGTCAGTGCCGTGGCGCTGTCGCCGCGTTCACTGCGGAAATTCAAAAGAGCGTTGAAAAGAAGCTTGTCGAGCGAGACGAGTTGCGCAACCTCTGAAAAGGTGCCGGCGCGATTGGCCGACCGCCACAACTCGTTTCCGACCAAACCGGCCAGCGCGAGGCTGATGGTAAGAAAAAATCCTACAAGTACATTACGAATGCTGAAAGACATCTGGCGGCCCTCGTTAGCCGGAAGGGAAGATGCTGCAAACTACGTGTGGTTTGTCTAAAATTGGATTAAATTCCCCTCAGTTTTCGCGGGAAAATACTGCACTGCAAAAACAAAAGGCCACGGCAAGCCGAACGCCTGCCATGGCCCTGATCGAAATACCTGTCAGCTTTGCCCACCAGACAGAAAATCACATTCGATTTTCGTCCGTAACGATGCGCAGATTAAAGAGAGTCAGAGCGTCCGGCAGGACGCACGGCGCTCTAGACGTCTGCGCCGAGACGTGCCCAATCCATGTAAAGATCGAGCGCCTTGCGGGCGACCGGACCTGCCTGCAATGCGCGGTCATCCAGTTTCACAACAGGGGAAACCTTGGAATAATTGCCCGAGCAGAAGATTTCATCCGCCCCGCGGAAATCCTCGACCGACAGGGTCGCTTCGCGCACTTCGAAACCGGCCTGGCGCAGAAGGCCCATCACCCGCGAACGGGTGATGCCGGCAAGGAAGGTGCGGTTCGGAACCGGGGTGAAGACGACGCCGTCCTTGACCATGAAGACGTTGGACGATGCCGATTCAGCGACATTGCCGTTCATGTCGCACATCAGGGCGTTGTCGAAACCGCGTGCACGGGCTTCCAGAATGGCGCGGCCGCTATTGGGGTAAAGGCTACCGGCCTTGGCATCCGTCATCGCGGTTTCCGGTGAAGGACGGCGCAGCGGCGAGACGGTGAGCGTCAGCGATGCGCCGGCATTCATCGGCGCTTCGAAAAGGCACAGCGCAAAACGGGTGGAATTGGCATCGGGCGCGACGACGCTGCCCGGCGAACCGTGTTCTGCCCAATACATCGGCTTGATGTAGATTTCAGTCTTGCCGTCGAATTTATTGACGCCTTCCAGCGCCAATGCCTCGATCTCTTCCGCCGTCATGGTCGGCTTCATGCCCATGTTGGTGGCCGAGCGGTTGACGCGCTGGCAATGCAGATCGAGATCGGGAGCCACGCCATCGAACCAGCGCGCGCCGTCAAACACCGTGGAGGCCAGCCACATGGCATGCGAGGTCGGGCCGATGAGCGGCGGATTGCCGGGCAGCCATTGACCATCAACATAGGTCCAGGTGGTTGATCGGGGTGCGGTATCGACGGTCATGACTGTCTCCTGTCTTGAGCATCTCCGCCTTTCTGCAAAAAGCGAAAGAGCTCCATCTTTTTCGTCCTGCCACATTGCCGCACGCAAAACCGCTTCGCACTTTTGCTGGCAATGCTCTGAAATCGGCGGGAGTGAATGCCTCTGACCGGGTGAGGTCAAGTTTTAATTGCCGCCATGTCTTATTTTGATGGAAAATAACAAATGCATGCCCCGACAAAGACGTTTTGTGAGGCGAAACAAAAGGTTGATGAATAGATCCATCACAATAATTCATGCATTGGATGATGGCGGGGGGATTTCGCCCATGCGATGCTGGCAGTCTGACGGCGCTTGCAACGCCCTTTACAATTCTTGTTCGCCGATCCGAATGCGACACGTCAGCAGGAGAAAATCATGGCATGGTCCGCCCAGCAATATCTGAAATTTGAAGACGAGCGGACACGCCCGGCAAGGGATCTTCTGGCGCAGGTGCCGCTGGAGCGCGTGCTGAACGGTTACGATCTGGGCTGCGGCCCGGGCAATTCCACCGAGCTTTTGACCGATCGTTACGGCGTCAACGTCATCACCGGCATCGACAGCGACGACGACATGCTGGAAAAGGCGGCGGACCGGCTGCCCAACACCCGTTTCGGCAAGGCCGATCTCGGCAACTGGCGGCCCAGCCAGAAGGCGGACCTGCTTTATGCCAATGCGGTGTTCCAATGGGTGCCGGATCATCTTGCCGTTCTTTCGCAGCTGATGGACCAGCTGGAAAGCGGCGGCGTGCTTGCCGTGCAGATGCCTGACAATCTGCAGGAGCCGACACATCGCGCCATGGAGGAAACGGGAGCAGACGGCCCCTGGAAGGACAAGTTTGCGGATGGCAGATTACGCCGCAAACCCCTGCCCGCGCCATCAGCCTATTTCGATGCGCTGACACCGAAATCCGCGCGGGTGGATGTGTGGCACACCATCTACAACCACCCCATGAAGGATGCGGAAAGCATTGTGGAATGGGTGAAGGGTACGGGTCTGCGCCCCTATCTTGCCGCCGCCGCCGAGGAACACCGCGAGGCCTTCCTCAACGACTATACCAGGCGCATCGCAGCCGCCTATCCGCCCATGGCAGACGGCCGGCTGCTGTTGCGTTTTCCGCGCCTGTTCGTGGTGGCGGTGAAGAAGTAGCGTAGTTTTCGCCTCCCCTCATTCCTGTGCCTGTCACAGGAATCCAGCCGGCCCAAGTCCTTGGGCTGAAAAGGCTCTCTCGCCGCGCAGACGCGCGGCGCTGGATCTCTGTGACAAGCACGGGGATGAGGAGAGCTTAGAGTACGACATGGCTACGGCACCATTTAGCCAATCGGCCTCAACGCATTATCTCTAACCCGCGAAGGCGTAGACCCTCAGACGATGGCCGTCGGGGTCGGCCGCAGTGAATGTGTAGCCGAAGTCCATCGTGCCGGGCTGCTGCAAAATGGCGATGCCCTTTGTCTTCCAGTCGGCGAAGGCTTCATCCACCTGCGCATCACTTTCGACGCGGAAGGCAAGCTCCCCGCCACCGCCCGTTAACGATGCCTTCGGCTCCACCGTATGCCTCGACCAGAGGCCGAGCTTCATGCCGTTTTGAAGCACGAACAGGGAGAATGTCGGAGAGGCTTCGACCGGCTCTGCGCCGAGCAGGGCTTTATAAAATTCCGTGCTGGCCGGCGGGTTGTCGACGTAGAGAATGGTGAAATCGGGGTGGGTCATGGCTGTTCTCCTTGAGTTGCGGATGAACAGGTTCTAGACCCGCGTGCTGTCAGTTTTTGTCAGCATGATTTTGTTGCCGTCGCTGTTTTTCCCGCTCGCGCCACTCCTTCAGCAGGGACTGGCGGCGGCGGGGATAACGCTTGTCCAGAGGGTTGAAGCTCTCGATGCGGTCGGCCCGGAAACTGCGGAAATCCTGCCGCGTCTCGCACCATGCCAGCACCACCCGCACCAGATCGAAAAAGGCGAGCGCGAAGGGCCAGATCACCCGCTCCGTCAATTCTCCCTTCTCGTCGCGATAGGTCATCACGACCTTGCTCTCCTTGCGAATAATATCGCGAATGGCGGCGAGATCGACGTGGATGGTGGCCATGGCCTGCCCGGGGCCGACAAGCAGGGTGGAATTATCGAGCTCCTCACGCAGGGCATCGGGCAAAACGGCGGCGATCTTGACGAGTGCGGCGCGGGCTGCCTGCGCCAAGCCCTCATCGGCACGGCCCGCGACCCATCGCGACCCGAGCACAAGCGCCTCGATCTCCTGCTGCGAAAACATCAGCGGCGGCAGCAAAAAACCGGGACGCAGCACATAACCCACACCCGCCTCGCCCTCGATGTCAGCACCCTGCGCCTGAAGCGTTGCTATATCGCGGTAAAGCGTGCGCAGGCTGACGCCGGTTTGCGCGGCCAGCGCCGTACCGCTGACCGGCATGCGGTGGGCGCGCAGGATCTGCAACAGATCAAGAAGCCGTTGTGAGCGCGACACGCGTGGTTCCTCCACATTCCGATCATGCCATCTACGACGTTTCACCATCGACTGGTAGCCTCGCGCACAGCGCCTCGCAATGGCGAGACGCTTGAAACCAATGGCGCGGACACCAGTTAATAAAAGACCGCTTCCCCATCCGGCAGTCCTTGCCGGCCATGTTTGCAATAAACAGGAGAGACATGCATGTATGACGTCAACGCGAATGGCGCGAACATTCCCGCCCTCGGTTTCGGCACCTTCCGCATTCCGGAAGAGGATATCAGGCGCATTTTACCGGAGGCGCTGAAACTCGGTTTCCGCCATGTCGATACGGCGCAGATCTACAAGAATGAAGGTGCGGTTGGCGAAGTGATCGCAAAGTCCGGCATTTCCCGGCACGATATTTTCCTGACCACCAAGGTCTGGGTGGACCGCTACCGCCACGCTGATTTTCTCGCCTCCGTCGATGAAAGCCTGCAAAAGCTGAAGGCGGATTATGTCGATCTCCTGCTGCTGCACTGGCCGAAAAGCGATGTGCCGCTGGCGGAAAGGATCGGCGCGCTGAACGACGTGCGCAAGGCCGGAAAGGTGCGCAATATCGGCATTTCCAACTTCAACGTGGCGCTGACGGAAGAGGCGGTCAAACTCTCCGACACACCGCTTGCCACCAACCAGATCGAATACCATCCCTATCTGGACCAGACGAAGGTGATTGCGGCCGCGCGCAAACACGGGCTTTCGGTCACTGCCTATTATCTGATGGCGGATGGCAAGGTGCCCGACGATTCGGTTCTGAAGGATATTGGTGCAAGGCACGGCAAGACGGCCGCACAGGTGGCGCTGCGCTGGGCGGTGCAGCAGCCGGATGTCGTGGCGCTTTCCAAGACCGCAACCGAAAGCCGCCTCAAGGAGAATTTCGACATTTTCGATTTTGCGCTCTCGGAAGAGGAAATGCAGGCGATCCACGCGCTTGCCAAACCCGATGGCCGCATCGTCAACCCAGGTCACCTCGCACCCGACTGGGACGATTGACAGCGTGAACCCGGTCCGGTCTCACCGCTGCGTCAACGCCAGTTTCGCCCCGAGCGCCACAAACGCGGCGGCGAAACTGCGTCTCAGCCAGGTGAGTACGGCCGGGCGCGCCACAACCTGCCGCCTGACCGAGGCGGCAGAACAGCCGTAAAGCGCAAAGACCAGAAACGTCATGGCCATGAAGATCAGCCCGAGATCGACCATGCGCCACGTCGGAGAAACCTCCTCCGGCGCGATGAATTGCGGCAGGAAAGCAAAAAAGAAGATCGACAGTTTCGGGTTCAGGAGATTGATGAGGATAGCCTCACCGATGACCCTCCCTGCCTTGCGGTGCTCCTGCTTGTCGTCGATCTTCAGCGCCCCATCTTCCCGAAGCGTGTTCCATGCCATGTAGAGCAGGTAGGCGACACCCAGATATTTGATCACGCCGAAGGCAAGGGCGCTCGCGTGCAGAATGGCCGCAAGTCCGGTGATGGCGGCCAGCAGATGCGGCACGATGCCGAGCGTGCAGCCGAAAGCCGCGACGACGCTCGCCTTCGACCCTTGGGACAGGCCGGCGGCCAGCGTGTAAACCGCGCCTGTTCCGGGAGAAGCGGCGATGATCAGGGATGTGATGAGGAATTCGGGCGTCATGGATTCTGCAAGTCCTGTTGAATGGAGGACAGGAGCTTGACTGTGTCCGACGCGGGGGTCTTGGATGAAATTGCAGCGTTGAGGCTTGGAGGCTCGCGTCTGTAGCCCTAGTACCCCAACCTGCGCTACGAAACCGCCGCCCTATACGCCGCGGGCGTCACCCCGAACTGCCGTACGAAAAACCTGTTCAAATGGCTCTGGTCGGAGAAACCGGCGAAAAAAGCCACATCGGCGGGTGGAGCACCCTTGGCCAGCGCACCCCGTGCCAGATGCAGGCGTCGCTGCAAAAGGTAGCTGTGTGGCGTCAGCCCCGTGGTCTTGCTGAAGGATCGCAGGAAGCGGAACTGGCTCATGCCGGCCTCCTGCGCCAGATCGGTTAGGCGCAATGGCCGGGCAGGATCGTCATCGATCCTGCTTTTCGCGCGTCTTATGCTATCGGGCGCTGCCGTCTCGCGTGGTGTTGCCACTGTTTCCATTGCACCCACGAGCAGCATAAGGAGGGTCTCGTCGCAGCGAAGGGTGTCACCCGGGCGATCAGTTGCCGTCACGGCTGAAAAAAGCGCGCGGAACCGGTCCGCCAGAGGCCTTGTATCGACGGGATAGGCGAATTCGAAAAAGCCGTGATCCTTTTCGATGATATCGGCAATGGCGGCCTGCACGATATCGATGTCGAGATAGATCATCCGCCAGGCGCGCCCGCCCTCTCCCAGCGGAATGCCGTCATGAACCTCACCCGGATTGACGGTGATGACATGGCCGGCTTCAGCCTCCACCATGCCGCGCCCGCTCAGCGATTTCTGCGCGCCGCGCTCCACAAGGCCGATGCCGAACTGGTCGTGCATGTGACGTGGAAAAGAGCGGTCGCTATCCGCAACCACGGCAGCAATACCGGGCATGGCGGTTTTCGGCATCAGGAATTGACGGCTGCCCATGAAAAGCTGGCGCTCCCTTTAAAGAGCGCCACGCTATCACAGGCGATGCCTCCGAGACAGGGCCGGGCCTTACGGATGCATGCCGTTGACCATCGAAAACACCTGATCAAAATTGCCGTTCTGCGCGGCGAAACGCAGCGGCTTGCAGCGTTCCACAACCACTTCTTTCTCATCCGGGCGACCGCCGAGAATGTCCATCACTTCCGAAATGAAGGCCTCGAGCGGCATGGCTCTTTCGTCGCTTGCCTGGCCTTCCCCCATCAGCGTCGTCTGCACATAGGGCGGCACGATTTCGATGACCTCAACCGAGGTTTCTTTCAGTTGTTCGCGAAGTGCGACCGAGTAGGCATGGATGGCCGATTTGGTGGCGCTGTAGGTTGGGGTGACCACCATGGGCACGAAGGCCAAGCCGGAGGATACCGTCAGCACTGTCGCTTCAGGCTGCTTGAGGAAATGCGGCAGCAACGCCGCCGTCAGGCGAATGGGCGCCAGAAGGTTGGTGGCGATGGTTTCCTCCGCCGTATCCAGATAGTCCGGGGCCGAGGCGATTTCCTCCGGCCGCATGATGCCGGCATTGTTGATGACGGCGTTGAGCGTCGGATGTGTCTTGATGAGATTGTCGGCGAAAGAGCGGATGCCTTCGGCGTCGGTCGCGTCCATGACCATCGCGGCCATGCCGGGATTGGCGGCCGTTACCTCATCCAGCACATTCTGGCGGCGGCCGGAAATGACGACCTTGTTGCCCAGCCGGTGAAACGCTTCCGCCAGCGCCCGGCCGATGCCGGAGCCGCCACCGGTGATGAGAATGGTGTTGCCTGTCGTTTTCATCGAAAAATCCTTTGCCTGTTGGATGACGGGAAATTAGCGGCTATACTCTCCATTCGTAAGTAGGCACCCAAAAGAATTATACTTACCCAAAGGAGAGTGTAAGATGAAACGGTATGCCGCCGATCCCATGATCGAGAACAGGCGGAAGTCTCCGCCGCCCACGGAAACCGATCCGGTCATCGAGGCGCTGGTTGAGGATATCATCGCGAAAGTGGCGGACAAATGGACGATGCTGATCCTTGAGGTGCTGGAAGAGCATGGCACGCTTCGCTTTACGCAGATCGGCAGGCTGGTCGGCACCATAAGCCAGAAGATGCTGACGAAAACGCTGAGGCAGATGGAAAGCGACGGACTGGTGCGCCGCACCGTGCACCCCGTCATTCCACCGCATGTGGATTATGGCCTCACGTCTCTCGGAGAGACCCTTGGCAGCGCCTTTTGCGGCGTGTGGATATGGGCGGAAACCCACCATGCGGAAATAGAAGAGGCGCGGCGCCGGTTCAATGAACAGCCGCCGCGCCCCGCTATCGAATAAAATGTCGCCTTACGCGAACTGGCTGAGGCCCGGAACCGAAGCGATCACCTGATCGACAGTCTCATCGCCCGCGTGCTGGCGAGCAACGGCGATGGTTTCCTTGGCGAGCGTGGTGATTTCGCTCATGCCGATGCCCTGGCTCATCAGTTGCTGGCCGAGACCCATGATGCCGCCGCCGCCGATCGCGCTCATCAATCCGCCCAGCAGACCGCCGCCACCAGCGCCCTCGCCATTATACTGTGCCACGAGATCGCTGGCACCCGGAATGGCTTCGATCATGCGGGCGATCGGACCATCTGCCGCCTCGCGCTGGAGAAAACCCAGAATCATGCCAACAGCCTTTTCGGCCAGCGCAGGGTCTATGCCCGCCTTTGCGGCGATCTGGTCAACGACTTCGTTCATTCTTGCCTCCTGTTGAAAAACGACGCCAACACCGAATAACTGACGTTAACGTCAACGTAAAACAATCTCATGCCGCATTCAAGCGGGCGGCGGGCGGGTGCGACAACTTTCATGAAGCGGTTTTTCTTCATCGCCATCAAGCAGTTGTTGCGCCTTGAAACTGTCCTTATAAGATCATCACAACCATACTATGAAAAGGCCGCTTTGGCAGTAGCGGCCAGAGGGTGCCGTAAAAGTTCAATTCGGACATGACCATCTTCAAATCGATCGCGATTTAAGGGGCATGCATCAGTCGCAGGAGAAAATGGTCGATGTTGCAGGACGGACAGATCTATATCGGGACCAGCCGCAATCCGGACGACAGCCTGAACAAGGGTGAATATCTGGAGCTGAAATTCGGCAACCGCCACGGCCTGATCACCGGCGCAACGGGCACGGGCAAGACCGTGACCCTGCAGGTTCTTGCCGAAGGTTTCTCGCAAGCCGGCGTTCCCGTTTTCTGCGCCGATATCAAGGGCGACCTTTCCGGCATCGCCGCCCAGGGCGAAACCAAGGACTGGGTGCAGAAACGTGCCGAACAGATCGGTTTCACGGATTTTTCCTATGGCAAATCGCCGGTGATCTTCTGGGATCTCTACGGTGAAAAAGGCCATCGCGTGCGCGCCACCATTGCCGAAATGGGCCCGCTGCTGCTGGCGCGGCTGATGGATGCTTCGGAAGCCCAGGAAGGCGTGCTCAACATCGCCTTCAAGATCGCCGATCAGGGCGGGTTGCCGCTGCTCGATCTCAAAGACCTGCAATCGCTGCTGAACTACATGGGCGAGAATGCTAGTGCGCTGTCCAGCCAGTTCGGCCTGATTTCCAAGACCTCTGTCGGTTCGCTGCAACGCGGGCTGCTGGTCCTCGAACAGCAGGGTGCCGCAAACTTCTTCGGCGAGCCGGCGCTGAATATTGCCGACATCATGCGCGTCGGCACGGACGGGCGTGGCACGGTTTCGGTTCTCGCCGCCGACAAGCTGATGATGAACCCGCGCCTTTACGCCACCTTCCTGTTGTGGATGCTCTCGGAGCTCTTCGAGGAACTGCCGGAAGTGGGCGACCCGGAAAAGCCGCGTCTGGTGTTCTTTTTCGATGAGGCGCATCTGCTGTTTAACGATGCGCCAAGGGTGCTCGTCGAGCGCGTGGAGCAGGTGGTGCGGCTTATCCGCTCCAAGGGTGTGGGCGTCTACTTCGTGACGCAGAACCCGCTGGACGTGCCGGAAACCGTTCTTGCCCAGCTGGGTAACCGCGTTCAGCATGCGCTTCGCGCCTATACGCCGCGCGAGCAGAAAGCTGTGCGCACCGCAGCCGATACGTTCCGCCAGAACCCCGCCTTCAACACAGCCGACATCATCACCACGCTCGGTACGGGCGAGGCTCTGATTTCGACCCTGCATGACAAGGGCGCGCCCTCCATCGTCGAGCGCACCCTTGTGCGGCCGCCCTCGGGCCGCGTCGGGCCGCTCACCGATGCCGAGCGCAAATTGCTGATGGATACCGGCCCGCTTGCCGGTCAATACGACAGGGATGTGGACCGGGAATCGGCCTTTGAAATCCTCAACGCACGCGCCCAGAAGGCTGCGGAAGCCGAAGCCGCCAAGCGCGCGGAAGAGGAAAATGCCTCCAGCCAGTCCGACAGTGCCTCGGGACGCTGGCGCCTGCCCGGTTTCGGCGAC
Source organism: Agrobacterium sp. 10MFCol1.1 (assembly GCF_000381165.1). Classification (NCBI taxonomy): domain Bacteria; kingdom Pseudomonadati; phylum Pseudomonadota; class Alphaproteobacteria; order Hyphomicrobiales; family Rhizobiaceae; genus Agrobacterium; species Agrobacterium sp. 10MFCol1.1. The sequence continues at coordinate 147,568 of NZ_KB906072.1, forward strand.
GAGGAACCCACAAAGGCCTCCACCACCGGCACCCGCAAGACGAGCGGTTATCAGCGCGAAACCGTGATCGAGGCGGCAATGAAAAGTGCCGCCCGCTCGGTTGCCACATCCGTGGGCCGCGCCATCGTGCGCGGCATACTGGGAAGCCTGAAGCGTTAAAACAGATAAGCCGCCCGGCCTCGATCAGCCGGGCGGATTTTTTCCTGTTAGCGTGACGGTTCACGGCTCACGATAGAAAATCATGCCGCCGTGGTAAAGCACATCGTCGATGAACTCGCCATCGGCGGTAAAGCCGGTATCATCCCAATAGTCGATATGGTTGCCCCTCACCTCGTAACGCCCCTGATAGGCGCTTTTGCGTTGGCCGCGCGCCTCATCGTAGCGGCCATCAGGCAAAAGCTCCTGACGGATATGGCCGTCGCCGGTGACCCACATGCCGATATAGGGGTGGCTTTCGGTCTGGGCCATCTTGTCCATATTCCCTTTCACGGCACGATCCTCCTGATGGTGGCCGGTATCGGCGGCGGCCGTTGCGAGTACAAGGGCAAGCGATGTCGAAACAATCTTCATTGTCCCGATCCTGCCTATGCGGCGGTCGGGCGGACGACGATTTCATTGACGTCCACGTCGTCGGGTTGTTCGATGGCATAGCGGACTGCGCGGCCAATGGCGTCCGGCTTCAATGCTATGGCCCGGTAGCTTTGCATCAGCTCCGCAGCGGCCGGATCGGTGATGGTGTGGGCAAGTTCGCTTTCCACCACGCCGGGGTGAATGCAGGTAACCCGCAGGTCGCGGTTTTCCTGTCGCAGCCCGTCGGAAATCGCCCGCACCGCAAATTTCGTCGCGCAGTAAACGGCAGCCGTGGGCGAAACGGCGAGCGCACCGATGGAGGCGATGTTGACGATGTGGCCGGATGCGCGGGCGGTCATCTCAGGCAGAACGGCGGCGACGCCATAAAGCACGCCCTTGATGTTGACGTCGATCATGCGGTCCCATTCATCGACCTTGAGGGACGACATCAACGATAGTGGCATGATGCCGGCATTGTTGACGATGACGTCGATCCGTCCGAACGCCTTGCGTCCCGCCTCGGCAAAATCCTCGACACTCTGCCTTTCCGTGACATTAAGGGGATGGACGACAACCTCAGCGCCCGTTTGACGCAGTTCGTCGGCCAAAGCCTGCAAACGGTCCATGCGGCGCGCACCCAGAACCAGTTTCGCGCCTGCAGCGGCAAGTTCTCTGGCGATACCCTCACCTATCCCGCTCGACGCACCTGTTATGAGAATAACTTTGTTCAATGTCATGGCTTTCTCCTTGGCTTCACGGCCCGCTTTTTCGAGAGGAGGCCGTTGCAGGAAAGATAAAGCTTTGCCATTGTCGTGATAATTACCTCAATGATAACCTCCATGGATAGATTTACTAACCAATGAATGTTGATCTCAACGCGCTTTCCACCTTCTGCATGGTTGCCGAGGAACGCAATTTTCGGGCTACTGCGGACAGGCTCGGCGTAACACGGTCAGCCGTCAGCCAGACCATCCGCAGGCTTGAAGAAACGATGGGGATAGCGCTCGTTCAGCGCACAACGCGCAGCGTCAGCCTGACGGAAGCGGGGCAACAGCTTTACGCCGATGTTTCGCCATCCATCTCCAACCTCATGCAAGCGACACAGGCCGCCTCTTCCCTGAGTGGAACGCCTCGGGGGCAATTGCGGCTTGCTGTTTCCTCGATAGCGGAGCGCTTCTTGTCCGGGCCATTACTGGCGCGCTTTGCTGAAATCCATCCGGAAGTGCAACTCGATATTGTCGTGACGGATGAGGAATTCGATATCGTCGCCGAACACTACGATGCCGGCGTGCGTCTGGGGGAGCTGATCGCGCAGGATATGATTGCCGTTCCGGTTTCCGGGCCGCAGCGGCAGCTCGCCGTCTGTTCCCCGCAATATCGAGATCGTGTCACCTTACCGACGCAGCCGCGCGAACTGATCCATCACAGATGTATCGGCTGGCGCCCTCGTCCGGACGTTGCGCCATATCGGTGGGAATTTGCCGAAAATGGCCGGGAATTCGCGGTCGCCGTCCAGCCGGACTTCACCACCAACGACATGCAGTTGATGATAAAGCTGGCCTGTGCCGGCGCCGGCATCACATTCGGCATGGAAGAGACTTTCCGTCCCTACCTGGAGAGCGGCCAGCTTGTTTCCATGCTGGAGGACCATTCTCCGACTTTTGCGGGATTTTATCTCTATTATCCCAATCGACGTCATCTTGCGCCGAAGCTCCGCGCCTTTATCGATCACGTTCGGCTACCGAGAAACCGGTAATCTGCCGGAGCAGCCTCCGGCAGATCGGTATATCAGCCCAGAAGGGTTACTTCTTCTGCGACAGCAGCGAGAAGAAAGCGCCCTGCGGGTCCTGGCAATTGACGATCCAGCTCTCGCCGGGAACCTCCATCGGGCCGTTGACGACCTTGCCGCCACCGGTACTGACCCGGGTGATGGCGTCATCGATGCCGTCGACGTTGAAATAATAACCCCAATAACAGGTGGGCGCACCCGCCATACATTTCATCATGCCGCCGACGACCTTGCCGTTATGGGCGAAGATGCGATACGGGCCCATTTCTGCGCCCATGTCAAAATCATGGTCCTTGGTCCAGCCGAAGACCTCACCGTAAAAGGCTATGGCGTCGTCGACATTGTTGGTGGCAAGTTCGTACCAGCCAACGTGACCCGGCAGGTTCTGCGTCTCCTGCGGAAAACCGCCGGTTTCCATCGGCAGCGGCGTCATGATGCACAGAACCGCACCGGAAGGATCAGCCACCACGGCGAAACGGCCGATCTCCGGGATATCCTGCGGCGGACGCCTGACCGAACCGCCCTTTTCCGCGAAAAGTTTTGCCGTGGCGTCCACATCGTCAACGCCGACATAACCGGTCCAGTTGGGAGGAATGCCCTGGCCCTTGTGTTCTTCGGTCAGTTCCATGATGCCGCCCATGCCTTTGCCATCGGCTTCCAGCACCAGATAGGGCATTTCCGGCGAACCGAAATCCTTGGTCTGCCAGCCGGCGACATGACCATAGAAGCGGGCACCCTGCTCCATCTCAGGCGTCATCAGTTCAACCCATATGAATTTTCCGTGTGTATCGGACATTGAATCTCTCCGGGGTTATGGCGTCATTTTTCTGGCGATCGGCCGCCGCAGGACGCGGCAGCGCATTATTCGGCGTGATCGGGCAAATTCCGGCGGGGCGTCATGCCTTGCGCTGGAACTCCGATGTCATGAAGGTCTTGAAACTGCCATCCGGCTGCCGGACGCTGCCGGAAAAGCTGCGGTTATTGTCGTCATGCAGCACCAGCACGTCGTGATAGGTATCGATGCGGCCGGAACCGTCAAAGGCCGGTCCTTCCGCTTCGAGTGTCAGGGTCTTGCCGTCGTCTTCCAGCCAGCCCTTGTAGACCCAGAGATTGGTCATCATCGACCCCACCCAGGTGCCGACGAAATGGCCCTTGGCAGGGTCGAAACCCACGGTGATGACAGCCGTCATCTCCGTCCCGTCAGGCATCTTGCCGGTGCCGTGCCCGATGATCCACAGCCCCCCGATGGAGCTGACGGTTTCGGTGAACCGCTGGGCGGGATCATCGGGATCGTATCCCTCATGCCCGGAACTGGCGGTCATGACCCAGTCGCCGACGATCCTGCCCAGGAACGCGTGTTCCTTCTGCGGCTTGGCATTTTCCATTGTCGTCTCCTCCTCCTCGTCCTATTTCAGTGGCAGCAAGACGCGGCCTTGGGCTCGTCCTCGTACTGGTCGTGCCGGCGCACCCAATCCATTACACCCTCTTCATTACGGCCTTTTGGCACCAGATCGAGCAGCATCAATGTACCGAGCGTCTCTTCCATGCCGCGGGCATAGGCGGAATAGCTATGGTAAATCCTGCCGTCCTCGCCCTTGGCGAAAATGCTGACGCCGTGCAGGTCCTTCAGGTCGCCCATCGGCTCGATCTCGCGGTAATTGTAGGTGATCGCCCCGCTCTCGATATCCTCATCACGGAAGGAGGCCTGATAATCATAGTTGAAGTCGCTGCCGTTGGCCGAGACCCAAGGGAATTTCCAGCCCATGCGTTTTTTATAGGCCTCGATCTTTTCGAGCGGTGCGCGCGAGACCGCAACGAAACCCGCATCGCCGTGCTTCAGGTGAACCATCGCACCATCGACATGGTCGGCGAAAAAGGAACAGCCGGTGCAGCCCTCCTCCCAGTCGGGCGCCAGCATGAAGTGGTATACGATGAGCTGGCTGCAATTGCCGAAGAGTTCCTTCAGCGATTTCGGGCCGGAAGGCGCGTCGAAAATATAATCTTTCGTCACCTCTTCCCAGGGCAATGCGCGGCGCGCCTCGTTCAGCCTGTCGCGCGCGCGGGTCAATTCCTTTTCCTTCACCAGCAGATCGCGGCGGGCCGCAAGCCACTCCTCATTCGAAACGACGGGATGAGACATGATCTTTCCTCCTTGGATCCGTCTTTCACCACGGCACCGCTCCGCTTCCATGGTGGGCGCCGCCTGTGGCTGCATTGAAAGCCAGGAAAACCATCAGCAAGGCGACAGGTTCCGCTTGACTAATTACGTTGATATCAACATATATAGTCCATGTCAAACACCAGTGTGATTCCTTTTTCGGCAACTCTTTTAGTGCGGGACTCCTGTCTTTGCCTGCATGCGCAACGTGCGGCGCGGGCGCTGGCGCGGCTGTTCGATAACGCATTGAAGCCCGTGGGCATCAACAACGGCCAATTTTCCCTGCTGATGTCGCTCAACCGGCCGGAGCCGCCGCCGATGGGGCCGGTCGCCAATCTTCTGGCGATGGACCGCACGACGCTGACGGCAGCGCTGAAGCCACTGGAGCGGCGTGGGCTGGTCAGTATCGAGCAAGACCCAAAGGACAAGCGCGGCAAGCGGCTGCGGCTGACGGTGGAAGGCATGGCCGTACTCACCGCCGCCTTCCCCATCTGGCAACAGACCCACGCCGAAATCGAGGCCCGCATCGGCAGCGGCGACCCCGACCGGCTGCGCCGCGACCTCATTGATCTCGGCTGACGGGAAAGCGGCGTATTGCCACTTTTACCCGTGAAAATGTCATCTACCCGTCGTGCCGGACGGCGAAACTAACGAGGAAGACGCAACAAGGGAGGAAACCATGCGTGTTATCGTTTTCGTAAAGGCCACCCGCAGCAGTGAGGATGGCATAATGCCGACCACCGAACTGATGGAAGCCATGGGCAAGTTCAACGAGGAACTGGTCAATGCCGGCATCATGCTTTCCGGTGATGGCCTCCACCCTTCCTCCAAAGGCAAAAGAGTTGTTTTCGATGGTGACAGCCGCAGCGTGATCGACGGCCCCTTCCCGCACACCAACGAGCTGGTTGCCGGCTTCTGGCTCTGGAAGGTGAAGGACATGGATGAGGCTGTGGAGTGGGTGAAGCGTTGCCCCAACCCGATGCTGGAGCGCAGCGAAATCGAAATCCGCCCGATGTTCGATATGGAGGATTTCGGCGACGCGGTGACACCTGAAATCGCCGAACATGTGGAAAAACTGCGCGAGCGCGTGGCAAAACAGTAAGGGCGCCGCGCTTGAGGGCTGGAGAATGCGGGTCGCCATATTCTCCGGCACCACCCTCCTCTTCAAAAGCCATTGCCTCGAACCCCTGCCGCTGTTAATTGTTGGATGGTTGAACACGTATCAAGAAAGGAGGCTTCGCATGGATATTTCCTGCTTCTGGCGCAACCGCCAGATCTGCCACCTTTTTGCCCTGCAGACGCGTTTGCAGGGCTGACCGGAACACCAAAACTCTGGTTTGCCCGAAAGGCCGCGCAGAATGCAGCTTGTCTGCCGTTGCGCATGTTTTCACGACGGATCACCTCGAACCGATATCCCGTACTGCATTGTCGCAGACCACGGTTCGTCACAGATCCGTTTTGCCAGAGACAATTTCATGACCCTTATCACGCTTCGAAACCTCGGAATCATTCTGGGAAAGCCGCTTTTTTCCAATCTTGGCCTCACCGTGAATGCCGGAGACCGCATCGGCATCGTCGCTGCGAATGGCCACGGCAAATCAACCCTGCTGAATTGCCTTGCCGGTGAACTGGACGCTACCAGCGGTGATATCACCCGGCTGCGCGGGCTGACGCAGTCCATCGTCCACCAGCACCTGCCCTCCCCGCTTCTGGAAAAGACGATGCGGGACGCCGTGCTTTCCGCCCTGCCGGCAGATGAGATCGACAATGAGAGCTGGCGCGCAGACATTATTTTTGATGCCATGCTGGTGCCGGAACCCTATCGTCATCGCCATTTGAAAGAGCTGAGCGGTGGCTGGCAGCGACTTGCCATGCTGGCGCGGGCGTGGATCACCGAGCCTGACGTTCTCCTGCTCGATGAGCCGACCAACCATCTCGACCTCGAAAAAATCAACGTGCTGGAAAGCTGGCTCGGTCAATTGCCGCGCGACACGGCGGTCGTCATCGTCAGCCATGACCGCGCCTTTCTCGACAATGTCACGAAGACCACGCTGTTCCTGCGGCCGGAAAATTCGGCACTGTTCCGGCTGCCTTACGGCCATGCGCGCACGGCACTCGAAGAGGAGGATGCCGCCGATGAGCGGCGTTTCCAGCGCGACATGAAAACCGCGCAGCAATTGCGCCGGCAGGCCGCCAAGCTCAACAATATCGGCATCAATTCGGGCAGCGATCTTCTGACCGTCAAGACCAAGCAATTGCGCCAGCGTGCCGAGAAACTGGAGGAGAATGCGCGCCCAGCACATAGCGAGCGCTCCGCCGGCAAGATCCAGCTCGCCAATCGCGGTACCCATGCCAAGGTTCTGGTCACTCTGGAGGATGTGCCGGTCTCGACGCCGGACGGGACACTGCTGTTTCGCACCGGCCGGCAATTTGTCCACCAGGGCGACCGCATCGTCATTCTCGGCCGCAACGGCGTCGGCAAGACGCGGCTGATCTCGCTTCTGAAAGCGGCGGTGATGGATGAAGGCCAAATACAGGACGGCATAAAGGCCACGCCTTCGCTGGTGGCCGGATATGTCGATCAGTCGCTTGCCGAAATCGACGACGACAGCACGCCATTTGCGCTCATGACCCGCCGATTCGACATTGGCGACCAGCGCATACACGGCCTGCTTGCGGGTGCCGGTATCGACATGGAAATGCAGAAACGTCGCGTCGCAACGCTTTCCGGCGGCCAGAAGGCGCGGCTCGCCATGCTGGCGCTGCGGTTGGCGGAACCGAATTTCTACCTGCTGGACGAGCCCACCAACCATCTTGATATAGATGGGCAGGAAGCGCTTGAGGCGGAAATCATCAACCGTTCGGCCAGTTGCGTCTTCGTCTCGCATGACAGGAGTTTCGTGCGGGGGGTCGGAACGCGTTTCTGGCTGATCGACAAGCGCAGGCTGGTGGAAGTCGACGATCCCGAAGCGTTTTTCACGTCGGCATGAGGCCCGTCAAACGGGCTGAGAGTAAAAACAAGCGAAACGCCCGTCAGCCCAGCAGGCTGGCGAGGCGTGGATCACCGGAAAAATCCGCGACCGCAAACCCTGTTCTGCGCATCGGAAATTCGCACAGTGCCTGCACCCCGGTCTTCGACAGGCGGATGCGCCAGCTCATCCGTTCCACCGGCATTTTTTCGGCAAAGGCTTTCGGCGACAGCACCGCGATATTGAGGCCGCCTGCGGGATCGCGCACCGAGCGGTAGAGGATCGCCTCGATCTTTGCCAGACGCGCCTGCTCGGCCAGCGCCTGGCATGGCTCGTAATTCTGCAGGTCGGTCCACAGCGCCTCGTCCCGGTTCAATTCCGGTTGCGTCAGGTCCAGCGCCGCATCGGTGGCGATACGGGCGGCAAAGGCGGAATAGTCGGCGGGATTGGCAGGCAGCGGTGTGCCGGGAGATTCCGCATAAAACAGCAGCCGGTAGAAGGCCATTTCTGCAAGCGCGGTTTCCACCTTGGCTGCGGCGTAATAAACGCCTTCGGTAAAGCCAGCTCGGCGGAAACGCGAGCCATGTGGATAGGCCGCACCATACCGGAAGGGCGTGGCAAGAAGATAATCGAGCCCGGCGCATTCCGGCGGAAAGGGCCGCTTGCTCGCCTCCAGAATATCTTCCAGCAGCGATTGCTCCTCCACCGTATCAACCAGCTTCATGGTGGAAACCTGATGCTGCGCTTCCACCAGCCGCCAGTATTTTCCCGATGCGGCGCGCTTTTCAGACAGGAGCGCGTCGGGCGTCCAGATAGGAGAGGACATCGATCAATCCGGTAATGGTGGTGAGCCTCTCGGCAGGCACGGCGTTAAGCGCCGTATTGTGATTGCGCAGCCAGTTTTTGGCTACCGCCTCATCGCCGCCGGCGATTGCATCCAGCGAACGGAAAACCCGGATCAGCAGCACCGCAAGCTCGAAAGACTTGGCGCCCGGCTCCAGCAGGAAATCGAGCCGCTTCATGCGTGACACTGTCGGGGCGGAAACACCGAGAATATCCGCGGTGCGGGCGGCATTAAGGCCCAGCCGCTCGGCAGCGGTCATAACGGCCTTGGTGACGACCCTGCCCTGCGAAGCAGGATCCATGGCGGTCTTGGCGTGAATATTCATGGTATATATCCTTCCCTTAGAAAGAATATAGCACTTTTCTTTCCATAAACAAGAAGGCCGGGGATTAACCCGGCCTTGCTGCTGGAACTTGCTGGATCAGGCCACAGAGACCGGCACTTCCGTGGAGGTGCGCATGGCGTGGCTGTAAGGGCACACGATGTGAGCGGCGGCTACCAGTTCTTCTGCCTTTTCGCGCTCAAGACCGGGAATGTTGACCTTCAGCGACACTTCGATGCCGAAGCCGGTGCCGTCTTCGCGCGGCCCGATGCCAACGGTTGCCGTCACAGTCGTGTCTTCAGGAATCTTTACCTTCTGCTTGCCGGCGACAGCCTTCAAGGCGCCGAGGAAGCAGGCGGAATAACCGGCTGCGAAAAGCTGCTCCGGATTGGTGCCGCGGGCGCCATCGCCGCCGAGTTCCTTCGGAACGGTCAGCGTTACGTCGAGCACGCCGTCTTCCGACTTGGCGTTGCCGGCGCGGCCACCGGTGGCGGATGCTTTGGTCGTGTAGAGAATAGGCATGGCATTTACTCCCGTTGGGTTGGTGTTGGGTTTCTTATAATGCGCAATTCAATTGTGCGCAATATAATTTTGCACATTGAATAAAAAATTGTTTTTTGCGATAATTTCACGAAATTTCGCCGCGCATCCATGTGGCAGGAACCGAAAGGCAGGGCTGATTGTTCCCTTCCCGGTTGATTTTTGGAGCAGAACAATGGGCGCAGAGAGCGACGACACCAATTTGGAAAGCCTGTTGAGGCTGGACCAGCAGATATGCTTTGCCCTTTACGGCGCGGCGCACGCTTTCACCCGCGCCTATAAGCCGCTGCTGGACCCGATCGGCCTGACCTATCCGCAATATCTGGTCATGATGGCTCTGTGGGAAAAGGAAACCTCCACCGTGAAGGCACTCGGTGAAATGCTGGGCCTCGATTCGGGCACGCTTTCGCCGTTGCTGAAAAGGCTGGAACATGCCGGGCTGATCACCCGCAAACGCGGAACTGTTGACGAGCGGCAGGTGCTGGTGGCCGTAACGCCCAAGGGCGCCGATCTCAAAAAGGAGGGCGTGAAGATCATGGCGGCAATCGGCGACGCCACGGGCTGCGGGCTGGAGGAACTGGTGCAACTGCGGGACCAGGTTAATGCGCTGAAGGAAAATATCGCCCGGCCGTGATCCCGAAAAAACAAAGGCGGCACAAGGCCGCCTTTTTATTCGAACAGGCTTGGCTTACTGCCAAACAACCACACGCGCCTTCTGCGGCACGCGGTCGTAGAGGTCGATGACGTCCTGGTTCATCAGGCGTACGCAGCCGGAAGAGACGGCCTTGCCGATGGAGTTCCATTCCGGCGATCCATGGAGGCGGTAAAGCGTGTCCTTGCCGTTCTGGAAGATATAGAGCGCGCGGGCACCGAGCGGGTTTTTCAGGCCCGGTGGCATGCCGCCGTTCTTGGAAGAATATTTGACCAGTTCCGGCTGGCGGGCGACCATTTCGTCCGGCGGGGTCCATTTCGGCCATTTCTGGCGCCACTGGATGACGCCTTCGCCGGACCAGGCGAAACCATCGCGGCCGATGCCGACGCCGTAACGCATGGCGCTGCCGCCCTGCTCCACGACATAGAGGAAACGCGAGCGCGTATCCACGACGACGGTGCCGGGGCGTTCGCCGGTCGGATCGACTACGCGCTGACGATAATAACGCCGGTCGATCTTCTGGTAGGGAACCGCGGGAATGACGTAACCGCCATCCTCGACCGAACCGTACATGACGGCCAGTTCCGCATCGCTAACGCCCGACGAGAACATCTGGCGGAAATCGCTGCCGATGCTGCTCGCCTGCTGGCGAATGGCTTCACCCGTGCCGGAAGAAGCGCAGCCCGCCAGCAACGAAGCGGAGGAAATACCCAGAAGGGAAAGGAAAGTGCGTCTGGAAAGATCTGTGTCGGTGCTTGTCATAAGGCCGGATTGTCCCACATTTCGAACGGCTATATCGCCGTTGTACATCGTTTGTTCCACGTACACAGGCGTATTGCGAAAATAGTTAACCGACCGCTAAAAGCCAGCCAGAAGGAGCTGGGGGAACCCCACGATGCAGCGCTTTCTTTTAGAAAGTGGTCAGATAACCACAATCTGTGCGCCCTTCGGTACGCGCTCGTAGAGGTCGATCACATCCTGATTGAGCATGCGCACGCAGCCGGACGAAGTTGCCTTGCCGACGGACTGCCAGTCGGGCGTTCCGTGCACGCGGTAAAGCGTGTCCTTGCCGTCCTTGAAAATGTAAAGGGCACGCGCGCCGAGCGGGTTGTTGAGACCCGGCGTCATGCCGCCATTGGCGGCGGAAATGGAGGTGAGTTCCGGCTGGCGCCTGACCATTTCGTCGGGCGGCGTCCAGCGCGGCCATTTCGCCTTCCACTGGATCTTGCCGCGACCCGACCAGGCGTAACCGTCGCGCCCGAGGCCAACGCCATACCGGATAGCCTTGCCGCCCGGCTGCACCAGATAGAGAAAATGCTGCTTCGTATCCACGACGATTGTACCCGGCGCTTCCGCCGTCTGGTAACTCACCTCCTGCCGGAGATAACGCGGATCGATGCGACCATAGGGAATGGCCGGCAGGGACCGGTCGTCATCGCGGATCGGGCCATACATGACCCGGTGCAGCGGATTGGAGACCGGAAGGCCATAGGCCATCGCCTGACCTTGCGCCTGCGGCACATTCAATCCCTGCACCTGCGGCGCGCTCAGGCCCTGCCCGCGCACCGGCGGACCGTATTCCTGATGGAAGCGGGTTCGGAACAGATCCGGCGGGCGCGTGGAAAGCTGACCCGGCTGTGGTGGCAGTTCCGGCTGGCGATTGGAGCTTACGGAATTGAAATTGAACACCGGCGCCGTTTCCTGAACGAAGACGTCCGGGTTCATCCGGCTCGTATCCGTCACGAAAAGGCAGCCGCTCAGGAAAGGCAGCAGCGCAATAACCGCCAGCGAGGCCGCCCGGCGGCAGTTTTTCAATAGGAGTGCTGTCATCTGAACCGCTTCATGAAACCAAGTTTGAAGGCATGATGCATTGCGCGGCTGGCGCGAGGCTGGTGTGTGCCTTTCAAAAAAAATCGGAAAAGCGCATTTTTGCCCTTGAACCTCTAGTTGCTAGAGGTGCCAGATTGGCTGTCGAGTGGAATTCAGGAGCTAGAACCATGAATATTTCGACACGCGGCAGTTTGAACGGGGAATCAGGAGACCTGACCTTCACGGTCGGCGGCATGGATTGCGGCAGCTGTGCGGCGAAGATCGAAACGGCGCTCTCCCGGCTGCCCGGCGTTGCCGACGTCAAGGTCTCTGTTGCGCGCGAAAGGCTGAACCTTTCGCTGGCGGAAGACAAAACGTCGGTCGCAAAAATCGAGGATACGCTGCGCAAACTTGGCTTCAAGCCCGCTTTGCTGCCGCAGGACAAGGCTCCGCGCGAAAAGATTGCGGCGGAACATAATGATCATGGGCATGATCATGACCATTCATCGTGCGGTGGTCATCACCATCCGGAAGCAGCACCGAGCATCGAGCAGAACAATGCCCTGGCCTTCTCTGTCGGCGGCATGGATTGCGGCAGCTGCGCGGCCAAGATCGAAACCGCGCTTTCGCGTCTGCCCGGTGTTGCCGACGTCAAGGTATCCGTTGCGCGCGAAAGGCTGAACCTTTCTCTGGCAGATAACAAAACCCCGGTCGAAAAGATCGAGGACACGCTGCGCAAGCTCGGCTTCAAGCCTGCATTGCTGCCGCAGGAAAAAACCGCACTTGGCAAGGTCGAAGAACATAATCACGATCATGCGGACGACCATGACCATGGATCATGCGGCGGTCATCACGGCCATGATCACGATCACAAACATGATCATTCAGGCCACGACCATTCAAGCTGCGGCGGCCACCATCATGACGATGCGAAGCACGCGCATAGCCACGGGAGCGTTGAAACCGTCGCGCAGAGCGCCGACATAGGCCACGCCCATGGCGCGGATGAAAAAGGCGTGTGGTGGCGCACGGCCAAGGCGCGCAACACCTTCACCGGCACCATTCTCGTGGCCGTTGCCTATGCTGCGGAGCTTGGCTTCCCGGCATGGGGCAGTTACGCCTTCATCGTCGCAACGCTGGTCACACTGTTTCCCATTGCGCGCAACGCCTTCAACGCCGCGCGTTTCGGGGCAATCTTCACCATCGAGATGCTGATGACGATTGCCGCCATCGGCGCCATCATCATTGGCGAGGCGGAAGAAGCGGCGATCGTCGTGCTGCTGTTCTCCGTTGGCGAGTTGCTGGAAGGCTTTGCCGCCGCACGTGCCCGCTCGGGCATCAAGGCTCTCGGTTCCCTGCTGCCAAAAACGGCACTGGTGGAAGAAAACGGTACGCTCCGGCAGGTGGCCGCCGATAAGGTTCGCATCGGACAGGTGGTCGTGGCGCGTCCGGGCGACCGCATTGCTGCCGATGGCGTGGTGATGGAAGGCGAATCCAGCGTGGACGAATCGCCGATGACCGGCGAAAGCATTCCGGTCGCCAAGGAAAAAGGCGCACGCGTCTTTGCGGGTTCGATCAACCATGACGGTTCGCTGCGCATTCGGGTCGACCGTGCGCCGGAAGACAACACCATTGCCCGCATCATCACGCTCGTTGAAGAAGCACAGGACGCCCGCGCCCCGACCGAGCGCTTCATCCAGAACTTCTCGCGTTATTACATGCCGCTGATCGTCGCGATTTCCGCACTTACCATCGTCGTGCCGCCGCTTGTGGGCCTTGGCGATTGGGACACCTGGATTTATCGCGGTCTCGCCCTGCTTCTGATCGGTTGCCCCTGCGCACTCGTCATTTCCGTTCCCGCTGCCATCGCCTCCAGCCTTTCGGCTGCGGCACGGCACGGTATGTTGGTGAAGGGCGGTGCGGTTATCGAGATGCTGGCACGCACCGAAACCGTGGCCTTCGACAAGACCGGCACGCTGACGCTCGGCGAACCTGTCGTGACGGATGTGGTGGCTCTTGACGGCAACGAGGCCGGGCTGATCGCGCAAGCCGCGACCATCGAGAACGAGTCCAGCCATCCGCTTGCCAGAGCCATCGTCAACCATGCCAACAAGGCAGGCGTAACTCCCCTGCCCGGCTCGGAGATCAAGGCGATTTCCGGTCGTGGCATGCAGGGCACCGTCGGCGGCAAGCGCCTGTTCATCGGCGCGCCGCGTTTTGCAACCGAAGTCGGGACCGTATCGACGGAACTTGCAGAGCGCATTTCCGCACTGGAAAGCGAAGGCAAGACCGTGGCTGTCGTCATGGCCGAGGGTGCGGCAAGCGGTCTCTTCGCCATGCGCGACGAACCGCGCAAGGATGCGGCAGAAGGCATCAAGGCACTGAAGGAGATGGGTATTTCCTCGCTTATGCTGTCTGGCGACAATGCCCGCACGGCAAAGGCAATCGGCAACAAGCTGGGACTTGAAGCGCGCGGCGAACTCCTGCCGCAGAACAAGGTCGAGGAAATCCGCAAGCTTGCCCAGAAGAAAACCGTGGTGATGGTGGGCGACGGCATCAACGATGCACCCGCCCTCGCGGCTGCAAGCGTCGGTGTCGCCATCGGCTCAGGCACGGATGTGGCGATGGAAGCGGCGGATGCAGCGCTGATGCGCAACAATGTCGGCGATGCTGCCCGCCTGATCGGCCTATCGCGCGCCACCATGCGCAATATCCACCAGAACGTAACGATCGCGCTCGGCCTGAAGGCGGTATTCCTGGTGACAACGGTTACCGGCCTCTCCGGCCTGTGGCTCGCTGTTTTCGCCGACACCGGCGCTACGGTTCTCGTCACCGCCAATGCCATGCGGCTGCTCGGCTACTTCAAGAAGAGCGCCTGACTTTACGAGAGGGCCGAAAGCTGCAACGCGGTTTTCGGCCCTTTTTTATGCAAATTCGTTGAAAAAGCGGATGCTTTCCGTCACGGCACCCGGCACCACGCCATTGTGTGTGCCGGGCAGCAGTTTTTTGTCGACCTTGAATCCCGAATACACGGCGCGGTCGACGAAAAGCTGGTGATCGGCGTCGAACGGGCGCTCCTCCGTGCCGCGCAGCAACAGCGCCGGGCATTTGAGGCTGGGGCCGAAACAGACCGAAGAGCGCATGATAAATTCCCGCTCGTCGGTTTCGTCGAAACAGAGTTCGTCCGAATAGCGGTTGAAGTAACGCCATGAATTGACGCCCGCCGAAATCGGCGCGGCAGCACGGAATTTGCGGCTCATGGCGGCCAAGAGCGTCAGCGTGCCGCCATTGGAATGCCCGGCAATGAAGAAGCGTTTCCTGTCGATACCGGGCAGGCTTTCCAGATAGGTCGCCGCCGCCAGCGCATCCGCTGTTTCGTCGTAGAAACCGGAATAATTGCCGTTCTGGCCGTTTTCGCCCCGGAAGGACGGCAAAAGCACCACGAAACCCGCCTCCCAATAGGGCTTCATCATCGCCCAATGGCCGTCACCGGTGGCGTTGCCTCCGTGCAGGAAAAGCACCGCGGGTTTGAGTACCGTCGAGGGCTGATAATGGGAAAGCCAGGCCACAAGCTCGATGGAACCATCCGGCCCGCCACGATAGGTGACCCGTTCCGCGCCCGGCGGTGTGCCGAGCGGCGATGATTTTTCCGGAGCGGACATTTTGCGCAGCAAATGGGTATGGAACCGTTTACGCGCCTCGCCGTAATCCTGCTTTTCCAGCGGCAGCACTTCGGGCGTGGGAATGCCCGCTTTCGCACCGGGGGGCAAAAGTGCCGCTGCTGCCAGGCCCATGGCACCCACAAGCAGATTGCGCCGCGTCAGGCTCCTTAAGGTCGCGCCGCTTTCTTCCTGTCCGAATGCTGAGGAGAGAAAGCGTTTATCTGGCATATGCGCACCTGAGTGATCAAAACATTAGAAGCAGTTCAGCACTGCGGCGAGAGGCTGTCCAATCACGGATTCGCGAATGACAACAATGTATTCGCAGCCATCATGGCATTTTCTGGACAAAACATTCCCTTACTCCTGGGCTTGTTACAGGAATCCAGTCGACGCGCATCGGCGCGGCGGGAAGAGTCCCATCAGCCCAACGACTTGGGCTGGCTGGATCCCTGTGACAAGCACAGGGATGAGGGAGACAGCGGAGACCCCTACCCATCAACGCCATCGATCATAGCCACAAGCGTCGCCAGGCGATCCGCCTCCGCCGGGAGTTTGTCGGCGCGAAGCCTCGCAATGCGTGGAAACCGCATGGCAACGCCGGATTTGTGGCGGTTGGAACGGTTGATGCCCTCGAAAGCCACCTCGAGCACGAAACCGAAATCCGGCGTGGCGCGCACCGCGCGCACGGGCCCGAAACGCTCGACGGTATTGTCGCGCACGAACTTGTCGAGCACTTCCAGCTCCGCATCGGTAAAACCGAAATAGGCCTTGCCAACCGGCACCAGCTGTTCACCATCCTCCCCTTCCGCCCATACGCCGAAGGTGAAATCGGAATAATAACTCGAGCGTTTGCCATGGCCGCGCTGCGCATACATCATGACAGCATCGATATTGTAGGGATCGCGTTTCCACTTGAACCACGGTCCCTTGGCCCGGCCGGCCTGGTAGGCGCTGTCGCGGCGCTTGATCATGACGCCTTCGATCACCGGATCGGGCGGCGCGGCGCGCAGCGTATTCAGCTCGTCCCATGTTGAAAAACCGATGAGCGGAGACAGGTCGAAGCGGTCATGCGGGGCATGTTCGATGATATCCGACAGGCGGCCACGGCGTTCTAGATAGGTCTGCGCGCGAATGTCGCTCTCACCATCGAACAGCAGGTCGTAGGCGCGGATGAAGGCCGGATAGTCATCCTGCATCGTGGCCGTCACCGTCTTGCGGTTCAGCCGTTGTTGAAGGTCGGAAAAGGTGCGCGTGAGATTGTTGGAGCGCGCCGTGCCGCCAATCAGCAATTCACCATCCATCACGCCTTCGAAATCGATGGCATCGAGCACGTCGGGAAATGCGCCGGAAATATCGTCGCCGGAACGGGAGTAGAGTTTGCGCGTCTCGCCTGCGCGGGAAAGCTGCACACGGATGCCGTCCCATTTCCACTCGGCAGCATAATCGGCAGGGTCCAGACCATCGAGATCGCCGTCTGCAACCGGGGTGGCCAGCATTACCGAGTGAAAGATGGCGGGCGTTGCCAGAACCGGCCGCTCGGACTTGCCCTCGAGCCAGGCGAAAAGCGTCGTGTAAGGCGGCGTCAGACCGTGCCAGAGGGTTTCGATTTCGATGATGTCCTTATCCGCGAAATCCGCCAGTGCCTGCCGCGCCAGCCGCGCCGAAACGCCGATGCGAAGGCTGCCGGTTGCGAGTTTCAGGAAGGCGAAACGCGAGGAGGTATCGAGCCGGTCGAGCAGATCGCGCACCGCTCCGCGCACTTCGGTGCGGCCGAGCGAATTCATCAGCGTCACGACTTCGCCAAGACGGGGATCCTGCGCCTCGGAATCATCCAGACCGCCGATATTGCCCCAGACGAGCGAGATGGTCTCGGCCAGGTCGCCGACATAATCGTATGAATAGCGGAACAGCACCTCGTCCATGCGCTCCAGCACCAGCTCGCGCAGCATTGCGGGCTTGACGCTTTTGAGGTCCAGCGTGCCGGCAATCGCCGCCAGACCGTACCCCCGGTCTGGGTCAGGCGTATCACGGAAATAATCGGTCAAAAGCTTCAGCTTGCCGTTGCGCGATGGGGTGAGGACAAGTCGGTCGAGAAGGGTGGCGAAGGCTTTCATCTCAATCCCCCTCGTCTTCGTAACCGACTAGATGCAGCGGTTTGGCAGCAATGCCCTGCAATTCGCACCAGCGCACCAGCGCCTCCTCGCGACCATGCGTGACCCAGACGGCCTGCGGGCCAATTTCCTTGATGGTTTCCAGCAGTTCCGGCCAGTCGCAGTGGTCGGAGATGACCAAAGGCAGCTCCACGCCGCCCTGTTTCGCCCGCTGTCGGACCATCATCCAGCCGGACGCGAATGCGATCAGCGGCTCGTTGAAACGGCGCGCCCAGCGCTCCTGAAATGCAGAGGGCGGGCCGACGACGATCGCGCCCTTGAAGATGGCGGGATCGCTTTTTTCAAGCGTCGCGGGGCGCAGCTCACCGAGATCGATGCCCTGCGACACGTAATAATCGCAGAGCCGCGCCAACGCGCCGTGGATATAGATGGGATCGGCATAACCATTGTCGCGCAGGAGCCTGATAACGCGCTGCGCTTTGCCGAGCGAATAGGCGCCGACCAGATGGGTGCGCTCGGGAAACTGCTTGATGGAGGTGAGCAGCTTGCCGATTTCCACCCGCGGCAGCGGGTGGTGAAACACCGGCAACCCGAAGGTGGCCTCGGTGATGAAGACATCACACGGCACCGTTTCGAAGGGTGTACAGGTGGGATCGATACCGCGCTTGTAATCGCCAGAGGCAACGATGCGCATGCCGTTCATTTCCACGGAGATCTGCGCCGAACCCAGCACATGGCCCGCCGGGTGGAAACCGACGGTCACGCCGTTTACCTCCACCGTCTCCCCGAATGCGACCGCCTGCTCGCTGCCGCAGAAGTCCTCGCCGTAACGGATGCGCATGATATCGAGCGTCTGGCGTGTGGCCAGCACCGCCCCGTGGCCGGCGCGGGCGTGATCGGAATGGCCGTGGGTTAACAATGCACGCGCCACCGGCCGCACCGGGTCGACATAAAAATCGCCCGGCGGGCAATAAAGACCCTTGGGCGTGGAGTTCAGGAGCTGTTCCGGCTTCATATTCATTGAGATAGGGCCGCCCGCGCGAATTTAAAGTGCTGCGAGCATAACGCGGAACGGGCGTTAAATTTCCAGGGGTGCAGTTTTGTTTTCGCGCTCAGAGGTCGCGGGTATATTGGAAAGGCCCGGAACCATCCCTCATCCTTGTGCTTCTCACAGGGATGAGGGAAGAGCAAGTTGCCGGAGGAAGGCACAGCTCGAGTTCACCGCGCCTTATAAGGACAGCCGCCCCCTACTCCCCCGCACTTTCCGCCGGCTTGGCCGCCTGTGCTGCGGCTGGCAACCGGACCGGTTTCAGCATCAGTGCTGCGGCAAGGCCGATGGCTGCGGTTGCGGCGGCTGCGAAGAACAGCGGCGTGAAGGCATCCGAATAGAGCGAGGCAACGGCTGCCTGCGATGCCGCGGGCAGTTCGGAGAGCATCTTCGGCGTCAATTCCTCAATCCTTCCGACACCCGGAATGGTCACGGCAACGCCCTTGAGGCTGGAGGTGACGATTGCGCCATAGACCGAGATGGCGATTGCTGCGCCGCCCATGCGGGTGAGCGTCACCGCGCCGCTTGCGGCACCGATATCGGCCTTCGGCGCGGAATTCTGCACGCCGATAATCGGCGCCTGCTGACCGAGGCCGACGGCGAAACCCTGCGCCAGCATGAGAATCGCAATCAGCCAAAGCGGCGTTCCCGCGTGCATCTGCGTGAAGAGCAGCATGGCGATGACATTGATAGTAAGCCCGGCCACCGAAAACGGCTTGTAGACGCCGGTGATCGAGATCAACCGCCCGGCCGACAGGGAACCCATGACGATGCCGCCGGTGACGGCGATGAAGAACAGGCCAGCATGGGATGGGGAAAGCCCGGTCGTGGTCTGCAGGAACAGAGCGTAATAATTGACCATGCCGATGCCAATGCCGCCGCTGGTCAATGAAACGATCATCAACAGCGGAAAGGTGCTGTCCTTGAAGAGCCTAAGCGGCACCACGGGTTCCGGCGCGCGACGTTCCACTTGCACCCAGAGGAATGCGGCGATGACGGCGAAAGCGATAATACCGAGGCTGGGACCGGCGATGAGCGAACCGAACAATTCGCTGCTGTCGGCCCAGAAGACGACGCTTGCGATGGTCGCTGCCAGCAAGACGGCGCCGAGATAGTCGATCTTCGGCTGACGCGCGGGACGGCGGTAGGGCAGCAGGAAAATCAGGCCGGTGATGACGATAAGCCCGAGTGGCAGGTTGATTAGGAAGATCGACCGCCAGCCGAACAGATCGCTCATCGTGCCGCCGAGAATGGGCCCGACGCTGCCCGACGCCATGATGGTGAGGCTGGAATAGCTCTGGTAACGGGCTCTTTCACGCGGTTCGAACAGATCGGCATTGACGGAGAAGATCGAAACCATGATGCCGCCGCCGCCAAGGCCCTGAAGCACGCGGGCCGCGATCAGGCTATCCATTGACCAGGCCAGCCCGCAGGCGAGCGAGCCGAGCGTGAAGATGATAACCGCCGCGATCATCACGTATTTTCGCCCGAACAGGTCTCCGAGCTTGCCATAAACAGGCATGACCGCGCTGGTGGCCAGAAGATAGGCCGAACCGATCCAGCCGAAACGCTCTAGCGCGCCGAACTCGCCGACGATGGTGGGCAGCGCTGTCGAGACGATCTGGTTGTCGAGGGTAGCCATGAACATGGCCAGCATCAGAAACAGGAAAACGATGAGCCTACGCCGGTGATCCGACACAAGCGGCGCCACGGGGGCAACGGACATATCCATGAAAAATCTCGTTGAGTTTCGGCAATTTTGCTGCGACAATTTGTGTGCTATTAGCATATATATGTCAATGGCAAGTTTTTGACATCCATGATATTGGCGCTAAATGTGATCGCAAATCGGGATTGAAAGGAACGGCTGAGCGTGTCGACTGAGGAAGACTGGAACGAGGATCTGCCCGAAGACATCAAGCGCATCGGCAATACGATGACGCGTATGCGCATCATGATCGGACGGCGCATCATCGGGCGCATGGCGCTTGCCAAGGTGGCTCCGGGTCTGGAACTCTCCCATATCGACGTTCTCGATATATTGCGCCGCGCGGACGGCGATGTCACCGTTGGTGCGATTGCCGAGGGCATGCGTATCGACCCCTCGCGCGGTAGCCGGGTGGTGGCGGATATGGTCGGGCGCGGCCTGTTGAAACGCGGCGTCTCGCAGGAAGATGCCCGCCGCAGCATCGTCGAGATCACACCACTTGGCACCAGTCTGCTTCAGGAAATGCGCCGGACCAAGATGAGCGTCATCCAGGACGTGATGGATGGATGGCCGGAGGAGGATGTCGAGACATTCGCCCGGCTTTTCGATCGGTTCATCGACCGTTTCGAGGCCCGGCTGTCACCGGATACGGACCTCCTGACGGATCAGAAAAAATCATAGTTGACCCTGACATCCACAACTTCACTTTAAAAGGACGAGACCTTAACGTGCCGCCATCGAAAAGGTAAAAGGGTGACTTCGATGTTGACGATCTATGGTGTCTACCGTTCCCGCGCCACGCGCACGCTCTGGCTTGCCGGGGAACTGGGCATGGAATTCAAGCACGTGCCTGTCGTGCAGGCCCGCCGCGTTGCCGATCCCCTGGCCGCAGACGCGCCGCTCAACACGCTGTCCCCCGCGTTTCTGGCCATCAATCCGATGGGCACCATCCCCTGCATCGAAGATGACGGCATGGTGCTTTATGAATCCATGGCCATCAACCTTTATCTCGTCCGCAAATATGGCGGACCGCTCGCACCGGTCGACCTGAAGGAAGATGCGGCGATGCTGCAATGGTCGTTCTTTGCCGCGACCGAAATCGAGACCAATTCGCTGAAGATTTCCTCCGCCATCGCCGAAGGGCTTTCGGAAAGCGATGCCGGCAAAGCGGTGATCGATGTCGCCGCGCGCCTCTTGAGGCGGCCCTTCCGGGTGCTGGAGCAACATCTTGCCAGCCACGATTATCTGGTAGGCGACCGTTTCACCGTCGCCGATCTCAACGTGGCGGAAATCGTCCGTTACGCGCAGGGCCACCAGCCGCTGTTTGACGCCCATCCGGCGCTGAAAGCCTGGCTGGAGCGCTGCCAGGCCCGCACGGCATTCAAGTCCATGTGGGACAGCCGGGCCGCCGAGGCGGCGTGAACGAAGGCACTAGCTAGGGGATAGTTGGCAGACCTCTCTTCGCACTCGACGTCATCCTCGGGACAAGCACGAGGATGACGAAGCAAGCTTTTTAGCACATCACCCCTTCTCACCCGCCAGCGCCCGCTGCACGGCCGGGCGCTCGTTCATGCGCCTGAAGTGATCATGCACCTTCGGGAAGCGGGCGATATCCACGCCGTCGCTTTCCAGCCAGCCGGACATGACGAATAGATAGGGATCGGAGACCGAATAGGCGGTGCCCAAGACCCACGGGCCGTGCAGCATGCCGTGCTCGATCAGTTCGAAACAATCGGTCATGGTCTGCGACACCTTCGCTTTCATATCCGCCAGGGAACTATCCTCGCTCGCCCAGCGGCTGCCGCGCCGGCCATGCGCATGGGCGACATGCACCATGGAGGAAATGAAGGCGTTGAAGGCTTGCATCAGGGCGAATTCGAAGGGATCGTCGAGTGGGGCGAGTTTCTTCTCCGGAGCCATCTGCGCAATGAAGACGAGGATGGCAGGCGTTTCCGTCAGCACCCCGCTTGCCGTTGCCAGCGCTGGCACGCGGCCTTTCGGGTTGATCTTCAGGAATGCCTCGGAGCGCTGCTCGCCCTCGGCGAAGTTGACGCGATGGGCCGTGTAAGGCAGGCCGGATTCCTCAAGCACGATATGGCTGGCGCGGGAGCAGGAACCGGGGGAGAAAAACAGTGTGAACATGGATATGCAACCTCCAGGGCAATGAGGGGCGCCCACCTCCTCGCGGGCAGACGCCAGCCCCTGCGGCGGCGATCTGGCAGACCATCACATGCAAGGGCAAACCATCATCCTGCCGGCAGCGGGCCGCGTCAAAGGTTATTTCTGAAGCGTGTCGCGTTTAACCGAAGGCATACCGCGCGCCTTATTTTTTGTCTTAAGCCGCTGCGCAGTTTTACAGGAGATGCCTCTAGAGGCCGACAACCCGGATATCGCCGACGTGGATGCCGTTCCAGTTGCGCATCTGCCGGTTTGCCATGGCAAGCAGCGCCTCGTTCTCGGCGCCATCGAAATATTTCGCCAGCATTGCGGCAATCATCGCTTCCGCCGCACGCGTCGTGCCGTCTTCGCATTTCACCGCCATGGCGATGCCCTTTTCCGGCAGTGCGGCCACGAACACGCCTTCCGCGCCGGTCTTGGCGAAAATCCTGCCCGGCGCGATCTGCATCAGCCTGGTGCAGGTGCGACCGGTGCCCGCCACATAAAAGGGTTCCGCCATGCAGGCGTCAAAGAGCCGGCGGGAGGCTTGCGCGCGCCCGGCCTCCAGCCCCCTGCCCGTCGCCATCTTGGCAAAACCATGCGCCAGACCCTTGAGCGGCACGGCATAAGTGGGGATCGAGCAGCCGTCCACGCCGCAATTGTCATGGCCAAGCGTCGCACCCGTCAGGCTTTCCATCGTCGCGCGGATTTCCCGCTGCAGGGGGTGGTCGTAACCGACATAGCCCTTGGGGTCGGTGCCTGTATGGCAGCAGGCGCAGATGAAGCCGGAGTGCTTGCCGGAGCAGTTATTGTGAAGCGCCGTCGGCTTTTCCAGCGTGCGGGCCTGATGGATGATGGTCTTCTGGTCGGAAGACCAGTGCGCGCCGCATTCCAGCGTATCCACATCCCTGCCTGCCCTTGCGAGCATGGAGGCGGCGAGCGCCGCGTGTTCGTCCTCGCCGGAATGGGAAGAGCAGGCAAGCGCCAGCTCGCGATTGCCAAATCCATAGGCATCCGCCGCGCCGCTTTCCACCAGCGGCAGCGCCTGCATGGCCTTGCAGGCAGAACGCGGGAAAACGCCACGCTCGACATCACCAGCTGAAAACACGACGCCACCATCGCCATCCACCACCACCGCAAGACCCTGGTGGCGGCTTTCGACCAGACTGCCCCTGAGGACTTCGACGGTAACGGAATTGTTCATTTTTGCGGCCTCAAAAAGTTCTGATTTTATGTCGTTGATAGCGCAATTGATTTTTCGATGCACGAGGCTATCAGTGAAATTTGCAAAACGTCTGCTGCTGGCGATTGCCATCATCTATCTGCTGCCAGCTCTGGCATCGGCGGGGTTGTGGGCCATGAGGGATCACCCGCAGGGCTGGCGTGACGCGCGCTGGTCTTCCTCCGGCACCCTGCCGCAAGCAGGTGCCGACCGGCAGGCGGCGGTTTACGTTTTTTCCGCCATGACCGGTGGCTTTAAAGGCTCCGTCGCCAGCCATGCCTGGATCGTGCTGAAAAAGCCGGGCGCGACGGCCTACGATCGCTACGACAAGGTGGGCTGGGGAATGCCGATACGCCACAATGGCTATCCGGCGGATGCCTATTGGTATTCCAACACGCCGCGTCAGGTGGTGGCCATTCATGGGGCGGCAGCGGAAAAACTGATCCCGAAGATCGAACAGGCGATTGCCGACTATCCCTATGGCAAACCGGGCGGCTATCGTATCTATCCCGGTCCCAACTCCAACACTTTCGTTGCCCATGTGCTGCGCAGCGTGCCGGAGCTCGGTGTGGTTCTGCCATCAGACGCGGTGGGCCGCGACTATCTGCCCAACGGCGCGTTTTACCACGTCGCCGACGACTGGAAGGATGCTAGCCTCTCGCTTGGCGGGTTGTTCGGTATTTCGGCGGGCGCACGCAGTGGCTTCGAGGTCAATTTCCTCGGCCTGGTCGCGGGCTTCGATTTCAGCCGGCCCGGTGTGAAGATACCGGGACTTGGCTATTTCGGAGTGGCGGGTATCCGCGCGTAAAGTCGGGTCAGGTCTCAGCGGCGTGTGCTGCGCGTTTGGCGCGGATGCTCTGGGCAATAAAAACACGCGACAGGCCGTGATAGAGCGGCTCCCGGGAGAAAAGCCGGGAGGTTAGATATCCCAGCATCGATGCCACCATGATGGGGATGACGCCGTCATGATTGCCGGTCATTTCGAGGATGATCACGAAAGCCGTCATGGGGGCCTGCACCACGCCCGCGAAATATCCCGCCATGCCGACAATGGCGCCAAGGCCGATGCTCGTACCCAGCAAAGTCGCCATCGTACTGCCAAAGCCCGCGCCAACGGACAGCGACGGCGCGAATATACCGCCCGGAATGCCCGACATCATCGCCAGAAACGTGGCCGCCAGCTTTTCGATGAAGAAGAAGGCCGGTGCGGCCTGGCCCTCGATTGCGGCGCGCGCCTGTTCGTAACCCGTTCCGAAGGTCGCGCCATCAGTTGCAATACCGATGACGGCGGAGGCAAGGCCGCAGGCGGCGGCAACCGCCAGCATCCGCCTTGACGGCATGGCCTGGGCGAAGCGCCGGATGCGCGCGGACAGGCGCAGCGCGCCCGCGCTGAACAGCGCGCCGAACGCACCGCCGCCAATGCCGCAGACCAGTACAAGCAGCCAGTCCATCATGGTTTTCGCCATGACGGAACTGGTGCCAAAGTAAGTATAGCTGCCGACCAGCGCCAGCGAGGCAAGGCCGGACAGGATGACGGCGGTAAGGACGAGGCCGTTTGCCCGGGATTCGTAGGTCTTGCTCATTTCCTCGATGGCAAACACGATGCCGGCCAGCGGTGTGTTGAACGCTGCGGCAATACCCGCCGCTGATCCGGCAAGAATAAGACCCTTTGCCTGTGCCATGCCGCCCCAGCGCGCCGCCTGAAGCATGATCGAGGCCCCGACCTGCACGGTTGGCCCCTCTCTCCCGATTGACGCACCGGACAAAAGCCCGACGACCGTCAGCAAGACCTTGCCGAAAGCGAGTTTCAGCGACAGGAGCCGCGAACGATCCGCGTCGTCACGCAGGTGCCGCGCGGCGATGGCCTGGGGAATGCCGCTGCCGCCGGCATTGGGAAAAACCGTCAGCGCCAGCCAGGCGCACAGCGTGAAACCGAGCGGCGTGATAATGAGCGGCAGCAGAAACGCCCATTCGCCGGCAGATGTTGCCGCAAAGAAAAGATGCTGGGCGCGATCCGCCGCCCAGGCAAACCCGACGCTGATGATGCCGACTGCAAGCGCGCCGATCCAGAAAACCGCCCTCGGCTTCCACACCCGCCATGAACCCCACACAACACGGGAACGGCGGAGCATCTTCAGCTTTTTGTAGTCGACGGGCATGGGGATCCAGATCGGTGGTTTCAGTTATTGTCGGGCGGGAGGCCCTTTTATCGGCCTGCCAGCCGGCGATTGCAAGTTTTGCATTTGACTCGTTGCGACAGATGGCAGAAGCTGCGCATCGCAAATGCAACGCATGGAGAGAAAAGATGAAAACCGCAACTTTGCCTTCGCTGCGTGTAACGGCGGATTTCCGCGAGGCGGCAGAAAGCGTTCTGAAAGACGGCGAGACGCTATCGTCATTTGTCGAGGATTCGGTCCGCAGGCAGGTGGAAATCCGCAAATCGCAGGCGGAATTCATTGCGCGCGGGCTGGCGTCGCTCGAACAAGCGGAGCGCACCGGTGTCTATTATAGCACCGACGATGTTCTTTCGATGATGCAAAGAAAACTCGATGCTGCGAAAGCCGCGAAACGGAAATGACATATCAGCTTCGTTATACCGAAGAAGCACTGGCGGATTTCGATCGCATCTATGATTTTCTGATCGCATACGACATCAATGTGGCCGAGAAGGCCATTCACGCCATAAGAGCAGGATTAGACATTCTCAGCGAATTTCCCTTCAGTTGCCGTAAGGCATCTTCTGAAAACGGGCTGATACGTGAACTCCTCGTGCCGTTCGGGTCTTCCGGCTATATCGTGCTGTTCCGCATCGACGGCCCGGAAACAGTCACCATTGCCGCCGTTCGCCACCAGCGTGAGGATGATTACCATTGACCCTCACCGGTCGCTGACAGCCGAGCGCGGGTTTACCCACGGCTCCTGATTGGAGCGCGGCAGCGGGGTTTTGCCAAGGATGTGGTCCGCCGCCTTTTCGCCCGTCATGATCGACGGGCCATTCAGATTACCATAGGTCACATGCGGGAAGATCGAGCTGTCGGCGACCCGCAGCCCCTCCACGCCGATCACCCGGCATTCGGGATCAACGACCGCCATGGGGTCGTTCCTGTCGCCCATCCGGCAGGTGCCGCAGGGGTGATAGGCGCTTTCCAGATGTTCGCGCAGGAAGGCGTCGATCTGGTCGTCCGTCTCCACCTTTTCGCCCGGTTGGATTTCCGGCCCGCGAAAATCGTCGAAGGCTTTCTGGCCGAAAATCTCGCGCGTGAGGCGCACGCAATGGCGGAATTTTTCCCAGTCTTCCGGGTGGCTCATATAGTTGAAGCGGATGACCGGGTCGTCATGCGGATCGGCGGAACGCAGCGTGACATTGCCGCGCGACTTCGACAGGTTGTAGCCAACATGTGCCTGAAAACCATGGCTTTTCGCAGCAGCCTTGCCATCATAGGAGATGGCTACGGGCAGAAAATGGTACTGGATGTCAGGCTGTTTCAGGCCAGGCGCTGAACGCAGGAAGGCGCAGGCCTCGAACTGGTTGGAGGCCCCTAACCCGCCTTTCGACAGCAGCCATTGCGCACCCGCGACCCCCTGCCAGAACCAGGGTAGCCAGGAGTAAAGCGACACCGGCTTGGTGGAGACCTGCTGGAAATAAAACTCCATATGGTCCTGAAGGTTTGCACCCACACCCGGCCGATCCGCCTTAACCTCTATGCCCATGTCCTTCAGATGAGCGGCAGGCCCGATGCCCGAAAGCATCAGCAATTTCGGCGAATTGAAAGACGATGCCGAGACGATGACCTCACGATCGGCCCTGATGGTTTCCACCCCGCCCCTACGCTCGATTTCGACGCCGACGGCACGGCCGCTCTCGATGACGACCTTGCGAGCGAAGCCGTTGACCAGCGTGACATTACCGCGCTTCAGCGCCGGCTTCAGATAGGCATTGGCGGCGGACCAGCGGCGGCCATTATGGATGGTCTGCTCCATCAGGCCGAAACCTTCCTGTTTGGAGCCGTTATAGTCGTCTGTCAGCTCGAAGCCTGCCTGCGCACCAGCCTGAATGAAGGCGTGGAACAGCGGATTGCTGACCGGCCCGCGCTGAACATGCAGCGGCCCATCCGTGCCGCGCCACCCCTCTTCGCCGCCATGGCTGTGTTCCATGCGTTTGAAATAAGGCAGCACATCCGCATAGGCCCAGCCATGCGCGCCCAATTCCTCCCAGCGGTTGAAATCCTCGGCATGGCCGCGCACGTAAACAAGGCCGTTAATGGAGGACGAACCGCCGATGACCTTGCCGCGTGGGGCGGTGATGCGGCGATTGTCGAGGTTCGGTTCGGGTTCGGAGAGATAGCCCCAATTGTAGCGCTTCATACTCATCGGCCAGGCGAGTGCGGCCGGCATCTGGATGAAAGGCCCGAAATCCGAGCCGCCAGCCTCAATGACAATCACCGAATAACGGCCGTCTTCCGACAGGCGATAGGCGATGGCGGAGCCTGCGGAACCGGAACCGACGATGACGTAATCTGCGTGCATGATTTGCTCTCTCTTCAATGAGCGTTGGTTCCGATTGACGGGCTGAGGGTGGGGTCCCCCCACCAAATCTCAATAAGGCGCGTCCACCTTGCCCGTGCTCACATAAACCGTCTTCAGCTCGCTATAATGCTCCAGCGCCGCCGCCGAATTCTCGCGCCCGAAACCAGACTGCTTGGAGCCGCCGAATGGGATTTCCACCGGGCAGAGATTGTAGGTATTGATCCACAGCGTGCCCGCCTCCAGCTGGTCGACCACGCGATGAGCGCGGGCCAGATCGGCGGTGAAGACGCCGCCGGCAAGGCCGAATTCGGTGGCGTTGGCGCGGGCCAGAACCTCATCCTCATCATCGAAATCCAGCACGCACATGACCGGGCCGAAGATTTCCTCGCGCGCGATGGTCATGTCATCGGTCACATCGGCAAACACGGTCGGCTGCACATAGGCGCCCTCGCCTGCAACATTGTTGGGAATGCCGCCGCCGGTTACTAGCGTCGCACCCTCCGCCTTGCCCTTTTCGATATAGCCAAGCACCTTTTCCTGCTGGGCTTTGGAGACCAGCGGGCCGAGATGGGTGGCGTAATCCAGGGGGTCGCCGAGGATCATCGCCTCAGTGCGGCGCTTCAGGTTTTCGAGGAAGCGGTCCTTTGCCTTTTTCTGCACGAAAACGCGGGTACCGTTGGAGCAGACCTGACCGGAAGAATAGAAATTGCCGAGCATCGCCCCGCCCACAGCGCTTTCGATATCGGCATCGTCAAACACGATCAGCGGCGATTTTCCACCGAGTTCCATCGTCACATGCTTGAGATGCCCGGCGGCGGCGGCGGCCACCTTGCGACCGGTGGGCACCGAGCCGGTGAGCGAGACCTTGGCGACATCCGGGTGGTTGACCAGAAGCGGGCCGGTATCGCGATCACCCTGAATGACGTTGAACAGGCCCTTGGGCAGCCCTG
This sequence comes from Agrobacterium sp. 10MFCol1.1, assembly GCF_000381165.1. Classification (NCBI taxonomy): domain Bacteria; kingdom Pseudomonadati; phylum Pseudomonadota; class Alphaproteobacteria; order Hyphomicrobiales; family Rhizobiaceae; genus Agrobacterium; species Agrobacterium sp. 10MFCol1.1. The sequence goes on from NZ_KB906072.1 coordinate 176,606, forward strand.
CCTCGATCAGGATTTCGGCGATCTTCAAAGCGCCGAGCGGGGTGTTTTCCGATGGCTTGAAGACCATGGCGTTGCCGGCAACGAGCGCCGGGGCCGCCTTCCAGCAGGCGATCTGCTGTGGATAGTTCCATGCGCCGATGCCGACACAGACGCCGAGCGGCACGCGCTTGGTATAGGCGAAATCGCCGCCGAGCGGGATGTAGTTGCCGTTCAGCGCGGAAGGCGCGATACCGCCGAAAAATTCGAAGGCATCGGCACCTGAGGTCGGATCGGCGACAATGGTTTCCTGGATCGGCTTGCCGGTATCCAGCGTCTCGAGCAAGGAGAGCGCCTCGTTGCGTTCACGCATGATATCGGCGGCGCGTTTCAATATACGCCCGCGCGCCATGGGGCTCATTGCCGCCCATTCCTTCTGGGCGCGTTTGGCCGATGCAATGGCGCGCTCGACAATCGCGGGCGTTGCCGCATGCAGCCTTGCAATGACTTCGCCGGTGGCCGGAAAGACGCTTTCGAAAAGCGTGCCGGCATTGTCTTCGACATAGTCGCCGTCAATGAAATGCGAGGCTTTGGGCTGCGCCCTGAGAGACGTCGCGATAGTCATGTCGAATACTCCTAGAGAATGCGGACGGACGGCTTCGGGCGCTGTCCATCAGGATATGGTTTGAGCTGCAAGTCGAAATAGTCTTCGACAAGGGCCGGCGCGGAGGCGAGCCCAAGCGGGGCCGAACGCAGGCTGTGCCTGATATACAGCCCGTCGATAAGGGCTGCCGCACCTTCCGCAATCCGCGCGGCGTCATCGGGCGGGCATAGCCGGTTTAGGCTTGCCATGAGGTTCGAGCGCAGGCGACGGGAATAGAGCACCAGCAGGCGGCGGGTTTCTTCCGAGCGCTGCGCCTCCACATAAAAGGCAAGCCATGCCGCCACCGTCTCGGGCGTGAACTGGTCGCTCTGGAAAGAGACGTGAACGATGGCGCTCAGCCGTTCGCGCGGGCCATTGGCGCGGGTCAGCGCCGCCACCGCATCGCGCCTCAGATCCCGCAGCAGGCTGCGGATGGTTTCCAGAAGAAGCTGCTGCTTGCTGCCGAAATAATGATGCGCAAGCGCCGGCGATACGCCCGCTTCCCGGGCAATATCCGACATTGTCACATTCAGCGAACCATGGTGGCCTATGGTGCGTAACGCCGCATCCACAAGCGCCTTGCGGCGCAAAGGCTCCATTCCGATCTTGGGCATAAGGGTCTCCTTGATGGCGGGCAAAATATACTTGATTGATCAATCAATCAATAAAAAACGCGCCATTTCATGTCGCTGATTTGCCATGGATCAAAGAAAACCGGGCAAGGCCGGATAAGACTAGCCGCTCCCATGCTGAGGAGCCGCTCACAGGGGAAAAACTAAACCGTGATATACTGCAAATTGGGAATGGAACACGTTTCGTGCTAATATGCAGAGTGATACAAATTTCGCTGGAAGCGGCGCCAGACGAAAACTGAAAAAACGCCCGCAAGACCGCGATCCCCATGAGGTCCCGACACGGACCGGAGATGCCTTCGCAACGGTTGAACAAGGGAGTGATATCATGCCAATGGTGACAGTATCGATTTCCCCGGAACAGGCAGCAAGAATGCGCGAGGCCGTGAATAGCGGCGCCTACGCATCCGGCAGCGAGGTCGTAAGGGCCGCGCTGAGACTATGGGCGGCCTCTGCTGCCGCAACCGGCGCAGATACAGAGGCTGCAGCACCTGTCGAGGCGGATCGTGAACGCCTGAATGTCGCGGAACTTTACGCCGCTCACACCGGCCATGTGCGCCGGGCCTGAGGGCCTGCTGGATACCCCTGGCTATTGAGGGGCCCGTGATAAAACCTTCATTAAAGCTTCACAGTCGTGAAAGCTTTTGTTGACCTGTAATCTGCGATTGTCTGCTGAAAAGAGACAAGTTCCCGTGTGTGCATTTGACTTGTCATGCCACCAACGGGGAACTGGCAATAGCGGAGAACAGAAATGCCGGCCGTAACGCTGGAGAACGATGTCATAAGGCGGTTTGCCTCCGGGCACATGTTTCCCATGGCGAAGCTTGTGCTTGAAACCGCATTTCAGCCGATCGTCGAGGCGACGACGGGCACGATTTTCGGATATGAATCACTGATGCGCGGCCATGACCGGCTTGGGTTTTCCAATCCGCTCGCGCTTCTCGACCAGGCTGCCGAGGATGGCGAGCTGAAGGCCTTCGAGCAGATGCTGGCGAGCCGGGCGCTCGCTAAATTCTCCACCCTGGCGGATTTTTCCACCACCACCCTCTTTCTCAATCTCGATGTAAGGCTTATCCCGCACGGGGACGCCATTCTCGACAAGCTCGTTGGCCATCTGGCGCGGGCGGGCATTCCGGCCTCCTCCATATGCTTTGAACTTTCCGAACGTTTCGACAATACCAGCGTGCCGGAGTTCAAGGCGCTGATCGCCCGCATGCGCAAGGAAGGTTTCAAGCTGGCGATCGACGATTTCGGCGCCGGTCACGGCGAGATGAAGCTTTTATGCGACTATCCGCTTGATTACCTGAAGATCGACCGGCATTTCATCAGCGGTGTCGATCATCTTCCGCGCAAGCAGCATCTCGTGCGCAACATCGTCAACATCGCTCATGTTCTCGGCGTCCGGGTCATTGCGGAAGGCATCGAGACCGAAGCGGAATTTCTCACCTGCCGCGAATATGGCGTCGATCTGGTGCAGGGCTGGCTGATCGCCAGGCCGACGGTTTTCACCAGCGAACTTCCCGAGAGCTTTCCGCACCTCAACCGCGTGGGCGTGGCGCGGCGCAACAGCCAGTCGCTGGACGAAATCCTCATCCGTCGCGAAATAGAGCGTCTTCCCACCGTCTATGAGCATGACAGCGTCGACAGCGTCTTCGAATTGTTCCGCAGAAACCCGCAGCAGGCGTTTTTCCCGGTGCTCAACGCCAATGGCGAACCGCGCGGCGTCATCAACGAATATCACCTCAAGGAATACATCTACCGGCCTTTCGGGCGCGATCTCCTCAAGAACAAGATCTACGAGCGCACCATTTCCCACTTCGTCGATCCTGCGCCGATCGTGGGTCTCGACGCCGATGCCGATCAACTGATGAACATGTTCGCCAGCATGGGCGGCAGCGCCTGCATCATCCTGACCGAAAACATGCGTTACGCCGGCATCGTCTCAGCCGCATCGCTCATCAAGGTCATCAATGAAAAACAGCTCAAGATGGCGCAGGACCAGAACCCGCTGACGGCGCTGCCGGGCAACCGCGCCATCGGCGGCTTCATCGCCGACAGCTGCGGCGATGGCGATGAGACCCGTTTCTTCTGCTATTGCGATTTCGACAATTTCAAACCCTTCAACGATAAATACGGCTTCAATGCCGGCGACCACGCCATCACTCTGTTTTCCGCACTGATGCGTCGCTACTTTTTCGCCGGCGACTGCTTTCTCGGCCATATCGGCGGCGACGACTTCTTCGTCGGCGTGCGTGACTGGGCGGTGGAGGAACTGACGGAAATCCTCGAGCGGCTGCTCAGCGATTTTCACGGTGAAGTGGCCGAACTCTATTCGCCAGAGGACCGTCAGGCTGGTCGCATGGTCGGGCTGGACCGTCGCGGCAATGAGCGGGATTTTGCCCTGCTGCGTTGCTCCATCGGCGTTCTCACATTGCCAAAAGGTTTGATCATCGCCAATCCCGAGCGCATCGGCAGCGAGATCGCCGGCATCAAGACAGCCGCGAAAGAAAACGAAGGCGGCCTCGTCATCCGGGTGTTCGGGGAGACAAAATGACATCAGCGACAAAGGGCCTCCTTCCCTAAGCGGTACATCTGTCCTAAATCTTCAGGTAACGCCGACAAATGAGGAATTGCCCCTGGCCATGCCCGAAAATGTGACCCTGCCCAAAAAAATGCGCTTCATCGACCTTCCCTCCCATGGTGGACCGGAGGTGATGCAGCTTTCGCAAGCACCTTTGCCAACCCCCGCCAGAGGCGAAATCCTGGTGAGGGTCGAGGCGGCCGGCGTCAACCGCCCCGATGTCGCGCAGAGACAGGGCGCCTATCCGCCGCCGAAGGACGCAAGCCCGATCCTCGGCCTCGAAATTGCCGGAGAAGTGGTGGCGCTCGGCGAAGGCGTCAGCGAATTCAAACCTGGCGACAAGGTCTGCGCGCTCGCCAATGGCGGCGGTTATGCGCAATACTGCACCGTGCCGGCCGGTCAGGCCCTGCCCTTCCCCAAGGGGTACGACGCCGTCAAGGCCGCCGCGCTGCCGGAAACATTCTTCACCGTCTGGGCCAACCTCTTCCAGATGGCGGGCCTGACCGAAGGTGAAAGCGTGCTCATCCACGGCGGCACCAGCGGTATCGGCACAACCGCCATCCAGCTCGCCAAAGCCTTCGGCGCTGATGTCTATGCGACGGCGGGTTCTGCGGAAAAATGCGAGGCCTGCGTCAAGCTTGGTGCCAAACGGGCCATCAATTACCGCGACGAGGATTTCACCGCCGTCATCAAGGCCGAGACCGATGGCAAGGGTGTCGATGTGGTTCTCGACATGATCGGTGCGGCCTATTTCGAAAAGAACATTGCCGCACTCGCCAAGGATGGCTGTCTGTCCATCATCGCCTTTCTGGGCGGCGCCGTGGCTGAAAAGGTTGATCTGCGGCCAATCATGGTCAAACGCCTGACCGTCACCGGCTCCACCATGCGGCCACGTACCGCTGACGAGAAACGCGCCATCCGTGATGAGCTTATCGAACAGGTCTGGCCGCTCATCGAAAGCGGCAAGGTTGCGCCTGTCATCAACAAGGTCTTCACGCTGGACGAAGTTGTGGAGGCCCACCGGCTGATGGAAACCAGCAATCATATTGGCAAGATCGTGATGCGGGTGTCCTGATCAGACCTCTTGCATTAATGACGAATCGTACTACCTTCTAGTTATGTTCAACGTATCGGAAGGAGGTGATCCAATGTCTAATGAGATTTCGGTCTCTGATGCAGGCAATGGAAAGGGTGGGTTTTCGACGGGGCAGCCCTCGGCGTAAAAACCTCTTGCCTTCGGAACGTTGAGAAACAGTCCCGGGTCTGTAAACAGGACCAAGCTCATGGAAGGGTCGCCTCTGGCGACCCTTTTCCGTTTCTGGGGTGATCGGCGCGTTTACCCGGTTCCCTCATCTCTGTGCTTTTCACAGAGATCCAGCCAGACCAAGTCTTTGGGCTGAATGGAGTTTCACCGCCGCGCAGACGCGCGCCGGCTGGCAACCTGTGACGATCACAGGAATGACGGTGTGTACGCTAGCGTTGCAGACATCTTATACATCCGTCGGACGCGCGTCTGCGCGGCGGAAAGGTTCTTTTCAACCTACGGAGTTGGGTTGGCTGGATACCGGCTCAAGGCCAGTATGACCGGGAACCGCCAGCTGCCAATCGCAGCCGCATCTCCCCTACTTCTTGCCAAACACCTTCCACCGGGTCGGGCGAAACCGCAGTTCGGCACCTACCGCCACGGCGGCGTTGAGGGGCACCTCGATTTCTAGGTGATAGGGGTCATGGCCGTTATTGGCGATGTCGATTTCGGCGATACGGGTGCCGGCGAGGCGGCGACAGGTGGTAACCTTGCCGTAAAGCGCGTTTTTCTCGTCGGTCAGCACCACATCTTCCGGACGGAAGAACAGCTCGCCCTCACCTGCGCCACTTTCGGCGACGCCGATGCTCTCGCCCTGAAACACCACCTGGCCGTCGCGGATTGTCACCGGCAGGCTGGAGGATTCGCCGATGAAGGAGAAGACGAACGGGGAATTGGGCGTGTCGTAGACGTCATCCGCCGTGCCGACCTGTTCTATCTTGCCCTGGCTCATGACAACGACGCGGTCGGCCAGTTCCAGTGCTTCTTCCTGATCGTGGGTAACGAAGACGGTGGTGTGGCCCGTGCGGTCGTGGAATTCGCGCAGCCAGCGGCGCAGTTCCTTGCGCACCTTGGCATCGAGTGCGCCGAAGGGTTCATCGAGCAGCAGCACTTTCGGCTCGATGGCAACTGCGCGAGCCAGCGCCACGCGCTGGCGCTGGCCGCCGGAAAGCTGGGTCGGGTAGCGCTTTTCGAGGCCGGTCAGATGCACCATGTCCAGAAGCTCCGAAACTCGCCTGCGGATTTCCGCTTTCGGCGGGCGGGAGGCGGAAGGGCGCACCTTCAGGCCGAAGGCGATGTTGTCGGCAACCGTCATGTGGCGGAACAGGGCGTAGTGCTGAAACACAAAACCGACATTGCGCTCCTGCACCGAGCGGTGCGAGGCATCCTCATCGCCGAAGAAGATGCGGCCTTGGGTCGGCTGCTCCAGGCCGGCGATGAGGCGCAGCAGCGTCGTCTTGCCGGAACCGGAGGGACCGAGCAGCGCGATCAGCTCGCCGGAACGAATGTCGAGCGACACGTCGTTCAGCGCCGGAAAGCGATCAAACTGCTTGGTGATGCCGGAAACTTTCACTTCCATGAATATGCCTTTCAATGCTTACCGGCTGCGTTGCCCGCGCCAAAGCGTATTTCGAGAATGGTTTTGAGAACGAGCGTCACGAGCGCCAGAGCAGCCAGCAGCGTCGCCACCGCGAAGGCCGCGCCGATATTGTACTCATTATAGAGTATCTCGACATGCAGCGGCATGGTGTTGGTCTCGCCGCGAATATGGCCTGATACGACAGAGACGGCGCCGAACTCGCCCATGGCGCGGGCATTGCAGAGCAGCACCCCGTAGAGCAGTCCCCATTTGATATTCGGCAGTGTGACATACCAGAAGGTCTGCCAGCCGGTTGCGCCAAGCGAGATCGCCGCCTCCTCATCGCCATTGCCCTGCTCCTGCATCAGCGGGATCAGTTCACGCGCGACGAAGGGAAAGGTGACGAAGATGGTGGCAAGCACGATGCCCGGAACAGCAAAGAGGATTTCGATGCCATAACTCTTCAGCCATGGCCCGAGCACGCTGTGCGAAGAGAACAAGATGACATAGACCAGACCCGATATGACCGGCGAGATCGAGAACGGCAGGTCGATCAGCGTTATCAGGAATGCCTTGCCCTTGAACTCGAATTTCGCAATCGCCCAGGCGGCAGCGACACCGAAGATAAGGTTGAGCGGCACCGAAATGGCAGCGACAAGCAGTGTCAGACGGATGGCAGAGAGAGCATCCGGCTCGACGATCGCTTCCCAGAAGGCATCGGCGCCTTTGCGAAATGCCTCGAAGAACACCGATACCAGCGGCAGCACGAGGAAAGCCGCAAGGAACAGGAAAGCAATGGCAATCAGCACCAGCCGGGCAGGCAGGCTCTCGCTGGCGGGATCGCGGAACGGTCGGGACGAGGTGCGGGAAGCATCAGACATAACCGTACCTCTTGCGGCTCCAGGCCTGAATGAGATTGATGAGGAACAGCATGGCGAAGGAAATGATCAGCATGATGGTAGCGATGGCCGTCGCGCCCGCATAATTGAACTCCTCCAGCCGGATGACGATGAGGAGCGGTGCGATTTCCGAGACGTAGGGAATATTGCCGGCGATGAAGATGACCGAGCCGTACTCTCCGATACCGCGCGCGAAGGCGAGTGCGAAGCCCGTCAGGATGGCGGGCGTGAGGCTTGGCAGCAGCACCCGGCTGATGGTCTGGAAACGGTTGGCGCCGAGCGTTGCCGCCACCTCCTCCACCTGCCGGTCTATTTCTTCCATGACCGGCTGCACGGTGCGGACCACGAATGGCAGGCCGATGAAGATCAGCGCGATGACGATACCGGTCGGCGTAAACGCGATCTTGATGCCGAAGGGTTCGAATAGCGAGCCAACCCAGCCGCGATTGGCATAAAGCGTGGTGAGCGCGATGCCGGCAACCGCCGTCGGCAGGGCAAAGGGCAGATCCACGATGGCATCAACGAAACGCCGGCCGGGAAAACGATACCGCGTGAGAACCCAGGCGACGATGACGCCAAAAACAGCGTTCACCAGTGCGGCGATGAAGGCGGTGCCGAAACTGACGCGCAGCGCATTCAGTGTACGGCTATCGACAGCGATCGCAATAAAATCTGCAAAACCAAGTTTCGCCGTGGACCAGATGAGGCCGCCGAGCGGAATAAGAATGATGAGAAACAGATAGGCGACCGTGTAACCGAACGTCAGGCCGAAGCCTGGTATCACGCTCGATTGACGCCACTTCCACCTGTTTCCGGATGTATTATTGCTCATCAACGCTCCGGATAATCTTTAGTTTGGCACATTTCCGGACAGAAAACCGGGGTCCACTTTTCCTGGAAATGCTCTCTGGGAGCCGGTGTTCCCCGGCCTCGTTATAAAGGATCGACCGGCACGGTGTCCGGTCGATCGATTTGTCGTTTTTCAAGTTCCCTTAAGCGGGGTGGGCGGATTTGTCTTCAGCCCATCATCCGCTTACTTGGCGGGCTTGTAAATCTGGTCGAAGATGCCGCCGTCACCGAAATGTTCAGGCTGCGCCTTGGCCCAACCGCCAAACTGCGGATCGTCGATGGTGACGAGCTTGATGTCGGGCAGCTGCTTCAGCAGATCCTTGGAGACAACTGCGGGGTTCGAAGGACGATAGAAGTGCTTCGCCGCAATGTTCTGACCTTCGTCGGAATAGAGATATTGCAGATAGGCTTCCGCCGCCTTGCGGGTGCCCTTGGCGTCGACGTTCGCGTCAACCACGGCGACCGGCGGCTCGGCGAGGATCGAGATCGGCGGCACGATAATGTCGAAGGCATCCGCGCCGAATTCCTGACCGGCCAGATAGGCTTCGTTTTCCCAGGCCAGCAGCACGTCGCCGATCTGGCGCTGCGCAAATGTGACCGTGGAGCCGCGGGCACCGGTATCGAGCACCGGAGCGCGCTTGTAGAGTTCGCCGACATAGGCCTTGATCTTGTCCTGATCGCCCTTGAACTCTTCATTCGCCCACGCCCAGGCGGCAAGGTAATTCCAGCGTGCGCCACCAGAGGTCTTGGGGTTCGGGGTAACGATCTGCACGTCGCCCTTTACCAGATCGCCCCAGTTATGGATGCCCTTCGGGTTGCCCTTGCGGACGAGGAACACGATGGTGGAGGTGTAGGGCGAGGAATTATGCGGCAGGCGGCCGCGCCAGTCCTTGTTGATCTTGCCGGAATTCTGGACGATGGCATCGATATCGCTCTGCAGCGCCAGCGTCACCACATCGGCTTCCAGACCGTCGATGACCGAGCGAGCCTGCTTGCCGGAGCCGCCATGCGACTGCTGGATCGTGACATCCTCACCGGTATCGGCCTTCCACTTCTTGGCGAAGGCTTCGTTGAAATCCTTGTAGAGTTCGCGGGTCGGATCATAGGACACGTTAAGCAGCTTGGTCTGCGCGGCAGCCGAGCCGACACCTCCCAGAGCCAGCGATAGACCGAGAGCGAAAACGCTCAAACCGGACAGAAGCTTGGACATCGGTATTCCCTCCTGATGAAGATGGCTTAACTCTACTGGACCGGTAGAGTTGGTCAATGAGGCCGAATACGATCGAAAAAGTGTTTCCCGAGAGCGTTTCCACGGGCAACAAATACAGCGCAGCATAGGCGAAAGGCGCAACAAGCGTCGTGTAAAACTTTGCTGAATGCAAAACCGTTTCACATTTTTGACGATTTTTTAGCGTTACGGCGAAAAATATTCAGGGGTTTTAGACGATTTTTTCGTCAGGCCGTCAAAAGTTCGGGCACTTCCACACCTGAAACGGCATCCGCAACGGTGGTGTTGAAAAGGATATTGCGGGTGGCATCGGCCACGCGGGCGAAGACGTGGCGTATCTCGCACTGCTTTTCGCCATCGCAATCCTCGCACCGGCGATAGGCGGTCTGCGACAGGCAGGGCAAGGGAGCCAGCGGCCCGTCGATGAGGCGCAGCACCTCGCCGAAGGTGATATCGGCAGCCGGGCGCGCCAGCAAATAACCGCCCTGCTTGCCGCGCCTGCTTTCGACGATGCGTTCCTTCTTCATTTCGAGAAGGATCTGTTCAAGGAATTTTTTCGGAATGGCCTGTTCGCGGGCAATATCGGAAATTTGCACAGGACAGCCGCCGTCGGCCTTTGCCAGCGAAAGAAGCGCCCTCAGCGCATATTTTGCCTTCTGCGAAATCATCGTGAAACCAGTAGAACACAAGCCCGGATACCCGGCAATTCCGGCTTAGCGCAGAAGTTGTCACAATTCAAATCCAAGCTGCAAAGAAGGTGAACGGGCATCTTTTGCTCATAGATCGTGCGCGTGAGGCATTTTTGCTCTGAAGTGCAGCGCACAAAGACTGTCATTTCTGTTCCAGAGGCCCGATTTCAACAATAATCGGCCATGGAAATCCCGGACGTGACAATGACGATCAATTCAGCAAATGCCTCTGCCGATACCGCATCCCTCGACGCCACGCTTGCCGGGCTCGATCTTGCGGGACGACTTTCCTTTATCGCCGGTCTTGGCGGCCGTGCCGTCTTCACCACCAGCCTCGGCATCGAGGACCAGGTCATCACGGCGGCCATCGGCACCCACCGGTTGCCGATCGACGTCGTGACGCTGGAAACCGGCCGGCTCTTCAAGGAAACCGTCGATCTCATCGAGGAAACCGAGGAGCGCTTCGGCATCGACATCCGTCGCTTCCGGCCCGAACAGGACGATATCGACGCCTATGCCGAAAAATACGGCCTCAACGGTTTTTACGAAAGCATCGAGGCCCGTCACGCCTGCTGTCATGTCAGAAAGCTGATCCCGCTCGGCAAGGCGCTGGAAGGTGCCACCTTCTGGATCACCGGGCTCCGCCGCGGCCAGTCGGGCAATCGTGCGACCACACCTTTTGCCGAGTTCGACGCTGAGCGTAATCTGATCAAGGTCAATGCCTTGGCGGACTGGGACATCGACCAGATCAAGGCCTATGTCGCTTCTGAAAACATTCCCGTCAATCCGTTGCATGCGCGTGGTTACCCCTCCATCGGCTGCGAGCCGTGTACACGCGCTATCAAGCCCGGCGAGCCTGAGCGCGCCGGACGATGGTGGTGGGAAAACGACGAGAAGCGCGAATGCGGTCTTCACGTCGCCGGTGCGGACCAGACATCCGCCATTTCCGCCATCCCACAACGATAATCATTCAGACCAGTTCCGGAGTTTAAAATGTCCAACGCAGTCCACGAGACGGACAGCAAGAATACTGTCGCATCCAAGCCGCCGCTCGATCCGCATCTGAAGGCGCTTGAAAACGAAGCCATTCATATCTTCCGTGAAGTCGCCGCCGAATTCGACAATCCCGTGATGCTCTATTCCATCGGCAAGGATTCATCCGTGCTGCTGCATTTGGCGCGCAAGGCATTCTTCCCAGGCCGCGTGCCCTTCCCGCTGCTGCACGTCAATACGGGCTGGAAATTCAAGGAAATGATCGAATTCCGCGACAAGATCGTCAAGGAATATGACCTCGATCTCATCTCCTATACAAACCCGCGCGGCGCGAGCGAAAACGTGACGCCCTTCACCCACGGTTCGGCGCTCTACACCGACATCATGAAGACGGAAGCGCTGCGCCAGGCGCTGGACGCCGGTCAGTTCGATGCCGCCTTCGGCGGTGCGCGCCGCGACGAGGAAGCAAGCCGCGCCAAGGAGCGCATCTATTCCTTCCGCACGCCGGACCACAAATGGGACCCGCGCAACCAGCGCCCTGAGCTGTGGAACATCTATAACGGCATGGTCCGCAAGGGCGAAAGCGTGCGCGCCTTCCCGCTCTCCAACTGGACCGAAGTCGATATCTGGCGTTACATCGAGGCGGAAAATATTCCGCTGGTGCCGCTCTATTATGCTGCCGAACGCCCCTATATCGAGCGTGACGGCATGATGATCCTTGCCGAAGACGAGCGGCTGGAGCTGCTGCCCGGCGAAGAGATCCAGCACGGCTCGATCCGCTTCCGCACGCTCGGCTGCTTCCCGCTGACCGGCGCGATCCACTCCGAGGCGGCGACGCTTCAGGAGGTCATCGCCGAGCTGGAAATCGCCACCGTTTCCGAGCGGCAGGGCCGCGCCATCGATCGAGACCAGTCCGGCTCGATGGAGAAGAAGAAGCGCGAGGGCTATTTCTGATGACCGCCGCTGCTACCAACACCGCCTCCACGGCCACCATTCTGCCCTTTGCCGAACATTCGAAGGCGACGCGTGATACGCGCCCGCTTCGTCTCATCACCTGCGGCAGCGTGGATGATGGCAAATCGACCCTGATCGGCCGTCTCCTGTGGGACACCAAGGCCGTCAAGGAAGATCAGGCCGCCACCCTGCACCGCGATAGCGGCAAGCAGAACGATCTCGGCCTGCCCGATTTCGCGCTGCTGCTCGACGGGTTGCAGGCAGAGCGCGAACAGGGCATCACCATCGATGTCGCTTATCGCTATTTCTCGACCGACCGGCGCGCCTTCATCGTGGCCGACACGCCCGGCCATGAGCAGTATACCCGCAACATGGCGACCGGCGCTTCCACGGCCGATCTCGCCGTGCTTTTGGTCGACGCGCGCACCGGTATTCTGGAACAGACACGCCGACACGCCACCATCGCGGCGCTGATGGGCATCCGGCAATTCGTGCTGGCCATCAACAAGATCGACCTGACGAATTACGACAAGGCAGGTTTTGAGCTGATCGCCCACGAATTCCGCGATTTCGCCTCCGACCTCGGCATCAAGCAGATCACAGCCATTCCAATGTCGGCGCTGAAGGGCGAAAACGTCGTGCTATCAGGCAAGGCCTCCATGCCCTGGTATGAAGGCCCGACGCTGGTCGAAACGCTGGAGCTTGCCACGGTGCGCTCGGCGCAATCGGGTGGTTTCCGCTTCCCTGTACAGCGCGTGTCGCGCCCCGGCGAAAGTTTCCGCGGTTATCAGGGCACGGTTGCCGGCGGCTCGGTCAAGCCGGGCGATAGCGTTGTCGTGCTGCCGTCGGGCATGGTCGCGAATGTCAAGCAGATCGTCACTTTCGATCTGGTGCGTAACGCCGCCGTTGCTGGTGACGCGGTCACGCTCGTTCTCGACCGTCAGGTGGACGTCTCGCGCGGCGACATGATCGTGTCCATCGAGGCACAACCGCAGACAGGGCTTGCCTTCGACGCGCAGATCGTGGCGTTGCAGCCGGGTGGCATCGAGGCTGGCAAACGTTACTGGCTGAAAAGCGGCAGCCGCCGCCAGCGCGTCAGCGTGCAGCCAGTCAGCCAGCTCAACCTGAAAGAAGGCGAATGGCAGGCGCACGAGACATCGCTGCCGATGAACGCCATCGGCAAGGTGCGGCTCTCCTTCGACGAGACGGCGATCTTCGATGCCTATGAGCAGAACCGGGCAACCGGCTCCTTCATCCTGATCGACCCCGACACCAACAACACGGTGGCGGGTGGCATGATTGCCGGCAAACGCAGCGTTGGCGCAACGGAAGAACAGGGTGACCGCGTCATTCTCTCCCTGCCCGCCCATCTGGCCGAGAAGCTTCTGGCAAGCGAACTGCTGGCCAAGCACCGCGACGAGATCGACATCCGCCGCACGGATGGCGCGACAGCCTCACGGCTGATCAGCGATCTGGACTGACAGACACGCGCACACAACAAAAAGGCGACCGCCCAAGCGGTCGCCTTTTTGTTTGAAAGCCTTTGGATCAGGCCTCGTTTAAAACACGAACATGTAAAGCAGGATGATCACAAAAATCGGAACACCCATCGCCCACAGTGCAATACCTTTTAGCATGTTATCCTCCATCGTTGTTGTGGTGGGATAACGGTTGAGGCGTGGTTGCGTTCCCTGCGACTGCGCTGACGACGGGTTCATCGCAGTCGATAACGTCAAACGCATCAAGTTTTCGACGCTTGGCAGAGCCCAGAAGATGGCCAGCGTCATGGCGCCGTGTTCAGGCCCGGTTAATGACCGACACCTCACTCTCTCAGCAATGGAACTGCGTGGTTCAGCGCACGTTAGTGTCCGTCATTGGGAGATGAAGATTATGAAAATTCTGACTGCAGCGATCTGCCTGGTTTCGGTGGGCATCCTAAGCGGCTGTGTCGATGATCGGGGCTACCGTAGCGGCGGATATTATACGACAGGCGTGTACTACCGCACCTATGAACGCGATCGCCACTACCGTGACTATGACCGTCGTGACTGGCGCGACCGGAGGGATTGGCGTGATCGTCGCGACTGGCGCGGTGATTACCGCTACCGATGATCGACTGGACCTACATTCAAGACCATTGGGATTGGGCGGGGCACATTCTAGAGGCCGTCATCATGGCGGCGGTTGTCGCCGTTCTGTTTCGCCTGCTCGTTAGCTGGCGGATCGCGTGGATAATCGGGCTGGCCTTCGCCGCCGGTCATTTTCATGGCCGGGAAAAGCGGGACTACGAGGTGTCCGTAGAAATGCCTCCTCCCCATCTGGAAGGTTATTACTTCTGGAATTGGTCCTGGGATGGTTTAACCGACTTCTGGCCGACGGCTCTTGTTTGCGTTTTGCTCATTCTCCCGTTGGCGAGGAGGAGAAATTGACCTTCCGTGCAATCACCAAAGTCGTGATTTGCAGCCGCGGACGCCGAATGCGTTTACCCGTCCGGTTTTAAACGGTCAGGTCTCCGTACGATGCCTTGATCCAAGGATCTTCAGAAGTGTTGGGATCATTTGAAAGCCCCGGGAAATATTGGGCTTAAGCTGGTCGGAGTGAGAGGATTCGAACCTCCGACCCCGTCGTCCCGAACGACGTGCGCTACCAGACTGCGCTACACTCCGTGACCAGCGGCGCTTCTATAGACCAGCCTCCAGCATTCGACAAGCGGCATATTGCATTTTTTGTGACAAGTTTTCAACGCGCTGCCAAGGGCGGCAGCCAAGTGCCTGCCGCACCGGGCGGCGTGTGGGAAAACGTTACAAAAAAGCAATTGTGGCAGGAAATTTTCGTCAAGCGGCACAGCTCCCCTGCCCGTCGCCGCCAAATCTGCTAGGGGAACGTAATGACCGGCGGGAAGCCGGACACGGCACAAAGGACATTTCACCATGCTATTTCGCAGCGTAACGCTCGCAGGGCTCGCCATTGCGCTCTCCGCCTGCACGACATCGACGGGCTCTGCCCCTTCCTTCACCCAGAAGAGCCCCGTTGAAACGCGGTGGGTCGGTCAGTCCGCAGGTATTTTCTTTGCAAAATTCGGCCCGCCGCTGAGCGACACGGAAACCGGCAGCTCGACCATCTATAACTGGCGCGGCGGTTACAAAAAGGCCACCATTCCGGCCAAGTTCGAAGAAGGCAAGGACGGCAAGAAGGGTCGCCAGATTTCGCCCGCCCGCACCGCCTCGCTCTCCTGCACGGTTCAGCTCACCGTCTCCAGCGACTACACGATCACTTCGGTACGCACGGTTTCCGACCGCCCCGGCGTCAACGGCCCGAGCTATTGCGCGGAATTCCTCGCCGCAAACTGAGTTTTCGTCCAGCAGACGAAACGAGCCAAGGCCTGCCCTAACCGGCGGGCCTTTTCACTTTTTTGCGATTATTGTCATTTTTCCTGAATTTTTTTCACACGGATCAGCGCAACCTGATCCGCCAAGCGCGGCAAACGCCGAATTGACGGCGTTTTCGCGATATTCGCGCTTGAGACACTTTCAACCGTTTGAAAGCACCGTCTAATCCTCGCAACCACAAAAATGACAATCCGCAAAATGGCAAAAACTGCCAATGCGACCTTATGTCCCGGCAAAATCCCCGCAAAAGCGCTTGAACTGGAGTGAATAGGTCAGGGTTGTGCCGGTTTCGGCTTTGCTGTAACGGGGCGGCTGGGAGGAGTGTTTTTAACACAAAACAAGAATCAGGTATGGCCGTGACTCCCATCGATCAAGACAAATCCCAGCTCACTGATCTTTCCTCAGACGCGCTTCCCTCCCATGCGCTTCCAATGAACCGCAGACAGGTTCTCGGCACTGCGCTCGCAGGGCTTGCAGCGACAGCGCTGCCGACATCCTCGCTTCTCGCCAATACGGCTACCAAGAAGGTCGACGTGCTTCTGATCGGTGGCGGCATCATGAGCGCGACGCTCGGCGTGTGGCTGCGTGAACTAGAACCAACCTGGTCGATGCAGATGCTCGAGCGGCTGGACGGCGTGGCGCTTGAAAGCTCCAACGGCTGGAACAATGCCGGCACCGGCCATTCCGCGCTTGCCGAGCTGAACTACACGCCGGAAGACGACAACGGCAACATCAAGATCAGCCAAGCCGTCAACATCAACGAATCCTTCCAGATTTCCCGGCAGTTCTGGGCATGGCAGGTGCGTAACGGCGTTTTGAAGAACCCGCGCTCCTTCATCAACCACACGCCGCATATGAGTTTCGTCTGGGGCGATGAAAACATCGCCTATCTCGAAAAGCGCTACGAGGCGCTGAAGGCAAGCCCGCTTTTTGCCGGCATGGAATATTCCAGCGACCCCGAGCAGCTTAAGAAATGGGTGCCGCTGATGATGGAAGGCCGCGATCCTTCCCAGAAGATCGGCGCGACCTGGTCGCCGCTCGGCACCGACATGGAATTCGGCGAGATCACCCGCCAGTTCGTTTCGCATCTGCAAAGCGACCGAAATTTCGACCTGCAAGTCAACAGCGAGGTTTCCGATATCCAGCGCAATGCCGATGGCAGCTGGCGCGTGACCTATAGCAACCTGAAGACCGATGCTGAGCAGACCGTGGATGCGAAATTCGTGTTCATCGGCGCCGGCGGCGGTGCGCTGCATCTGTTGCAGATGTCTGGTATTCCGGAAGGCGACAATTACGCCGGTTTCCCGGTTGGTGGCTCGTTCCTGATCAACGACAATCCTGACGTGACGATGCAGCATCTGGCCAAGGCCTACGGCAAGGCCTCGGTCGGCTCGCCGCCCATGTCGGTTCCACACCTGGATACCCGCGTGCTTGGTGGCAAGCGCGTCATCCTGTTTGGACCATTCGCCACCTTCTCCACCAAGTTCCTGAAGGAAGGCTCCTATTTCGATCTCGTCTCCTCCGTCACGACAAGCAATGCCTGGCCGATGGTGCGCGTCGGCATCGATGAATATCCGCTGGTGGAATATCTCGCCGGCCAGCTGATGATGTCGGACGACGACCGATTTGCCGCGTTGAAGGAATATTTCCCGAACGCGAAGCAGGGCGAATGGCGCCTGTGGCAGGCGGGCCAGCGCGTGCAGATCATCAAGCGCGACGAGGAAAAGGGCGGTGTACTCAGGCTCGGCACGGAAATCGTTGCCGCGCAGGATGGCAGCGTCGCCGGTCTGCTCGGCGCCTCCCCTGGCGCCTCCACGGCCGCACCGATCATGCTGAGCGTTCTGGAAAAGGTCTTCAAGGACAAGGTGGCAACACCGGAATGGCAGGCCAAGATCCGCCAGATCGTTCCGAGCTACGGCACCAAGCTCAATGACGACCCGGAAAAAGTGCAGCAGGAATGGGCCTATACGGCCGAGCACCTGCAATTGCCGACCCCGCCGCAGATCGATCTTGGCGTGCTGAAGGGCGCGGGAGCGGCACCTGCTGGCGCGCCGGTGAAGAAGGTTCCGGATATCGCGCTTTAAGGCTTAGCCGCGATTTTAAGTTTGGACGCCGCGTGTCTTTGGATGCGCGGCGTTTCTGTTTAAGCAGGCCTTTAACACACACGCGTCATCCTGGCCTCTTCGCGAGGATCCATGGATTTCAACGGCTTGTGGATCCTCGGGTCAAGGCTGATGATGACGGAGGACAGATTTTCGCGCGTTACAACATCCGGGATCGCAGCGAAATGGTACTGCTGATAGATGCACGCCGGCACCTGTGCACGCTGTTCTGATTTTGGAAGTGATGGCTGGGGCGCCAGGATTCGAACCTGGGAATGCCGGTACCAAAAACCGGTGCCTTACCGCTTGGCGACGCCCCAACAGGGCAGCTTGGGCGAAACGCCGCTGCCTGAACCGGGCCTGATTAGCAAAGCCTGCCCGACGCGGCAATGACCTGACGGCTTATTTTTTCACAAAATCCAAGCTTTTTGGATGCCGTGCCTGACATGGCATGTTAGGGCTTGGCGATTGCGCGGCTGAGGCTGCGGCTCTGCGTGGCATGGCATATTTCAGGAGGCCTTGATGGCGGACCCGGCATTCGATCTCGATTTCAGGCCGGCCTATGGCGAGGCGGTTCCCGTTGCCCCGCTCATCCAGCGCATCACCGTCAACAATCCTTCCGCGTTTACCTTCCATGGCACCAACTCCTATATCGTCGGCGACCGGTCCGTTGCCGTCATCGATCCCGGCCCGGAGGATGAGGGGCATTTTCAGGCGCTGATGGCGGCGCTTGATGGACGCGAGGTCACCCATATCTTCGTCAGCCACACCCATCGCGATCACTCGCCGCTTGCGCAGCGGCTGCGGCAGGCGACCGGCGCTATCACGGTTGCGGAAGGCCCGCACCGCGCCGCCCGGCCACTGCATGTGGGTGAGACCAATCCCTTTGCCGAAAGTTCCGATACGGCTTTCGTGCCGGATGTGGCACTTGGCGACGGGCAGAGCCTTTCCGGCGACGGCTGGGCGCTGACGGCGCTGCACACGCCGGGGCACACCGCCAACCACGCCGCTTTCGCACTGGAAGGCAGCGGCATCGTCTTTTCCGCCGATCACGTCATGGCCTGGGCCACCACCATCGTCGCACCGCCTGATGGGTCGATGAGCGATTACATGGCCTCGCTGGAGCGCCTGCTCGCCCGCGACGACCGGCTGTTCCTGCCCGGCCATGGCGGCCCGGTCAACGATCCCGCAGCCTTCATGCGCGGGCTTCGCGCCCACCGCCGCATGCGGGAACGGGCGGTTCTGAAGCGCATCCGGGAAGGCGACCGGCGGATCGCCGATATGGTGAAGGTGATCTATGCCAGCACCGACAAACGCCTGCACGGGGCTGCGGCACTTTCCGTACTGGCCCATATCGAAGACCTGATCGAAAAGGGCGAGGTGCGGACCGAGGGTGCGCCTTCGTTGCTGGGGGAATATTTTCCGGCGTGAGGCAGGCGTCTGGGCGCAACGCTCATATCGGCGTCATCATATCCGGTTCAAACATTTCAACCACCGTCGCATTTTCCCCGTCGTTCCGGCATTGAGCCGGAATGACGAAGAAGGAAACTAAGCCTCAATTGTCGTTCAGGCCCTGCATTTCCGCGTCCAGCGCATCGAGATAGGCTTCTGCGATTGCTGCACCCATGCCGAGATCGTGCGGGCCGTAACGGGAGGCAACGCGCACATCGACGATCGTGGTTTCCGCCTCCTCTTTCAGGCGGATGAGGATGTCGAAACGCAGGCCCCAGATGCGCGTGCGCTTTTCGCCCTGCATCAGCACCACGCCGCTGCCGTTAAAGAAGGTGGGCTGCGGTGCCTCGACCGGCCGTGCCATGGGAACCGGCACGATGGAGGGGAGGTCCTCTACCGGCGCTTCCTCGGTGGGCTGCGACTTGTCCTGTTCGGGAACGCCGACGGAGGGCGGCTCCACCGTGCCGATGACGCCTTTGGTATGGGTGATGCGGATGCTCTGGGCGGCGGCCATTTTTTTGGCGGCGGTGTAGATGCGGTCTATCGCACCTTCATAACGGCGTCCGGCAAGGCTTGCATAGGCCACGGCCTGCGCGTCCCGGTCCGCTTTTGCAACAGTGGCCGGTCTTGCCAGCCATTGCTGATTGGCAACGGGCGGCACCAGCCATTCCGGCGCATCGGCAAGATCGGTGGAGATGTCGTAAATCTTTGGCTGCTGCCAGTACAGAAATGCGCCGTAACCGACGACGCCGAGCGGCAACGCCGACAACAGCAGCGCGGCAAGCGCAGAAAGGCCGCCGCGCGCACCCGTGGTCCATAGCCGTTCAAGACCAACCAACGCCAGAAGCATCGCCACCAAAGCGATTCCAGCGGCTATCATCAGCAGGCCGACGAGATCGGGCGTCGTCAACGGTCCGAAACGGTGGATGCCGGCGGCGACAAGAAAAAGCGCCAGCGCCGCCATACCGAGATAGCGGGAAAGATAGGCTGCAACTGAAAAAGGCCGGACGAAACGCACAGTCATGGAAGCGGATATCCGTTAGATCGCATTGGCGTAAAAGCGTTGCACCCGAAATCTGGCAAGGGAATCACCTGCATATGATGTCATAGACCGGATTTGCGGTTAGGAAAACAAGGACGGGTCTGATCTGCGGGTAAAGTGCGTAAACCCGCCTTTGTCGCGCCGGACTTGATCCGGCATCCAGCCACGGTGCGTCTGCATGGTGAAAGAAGCCTCCCACGATCAAGGACTTGATCGCAATGGACCCCGGATCTGGTCCGGGGTGACGGAGTGGGAACGCAACGGCCTCAGCAAACGCAAACGCTCTTCAAGCCTCCGACATCGTTTTGAGCGCGTGAAAGGCCACGTCCACGATAGAGCGGAATATTTTTCCGCATTATCTCCCTTTAAGAGAATAATGCATCGGCAGTGCAACAAATACGCAAGCTCATCCCTTATTTGCTGAGGAAATCGGCGTATTCTTCGTCCCTTCCTTCGAGAATGCGTGTAAAAAGTGCATTATCCTCGTTTTCTTGCATAAAAAAGAGACAAGCCATGTCACAGGCAACGACGCCAGCCCGCTCATCCGGGTCAAAACCCTTTTATCGCAACTTCGGCTTTCAGGTTCTGATCGCCATGGTCATCGGCCTGCTGCTCGGGCTCGTTGCGCGCAATATCGGTCCTGATGCCGCCGGCAGCCCGAACTGGCTTTCCGTGACGTTGCAGACCATCGGCAGCATTTTCGTGCAGCTGTTGCGCGCGCTGGTGCCGCCGCTGATTTTCACGGCCATCGTCGCCTCCATCGCCAATCTCAAGAACCTCTCCAATGCGGCAAAGCTCGTCTGGCAGACGCTTCTGTGGTTCGCCATCACGGCGCTGATCGCCGTGGTCATTGGCATCGTCCTTGGCCTCGTCATTCAGCCGGGCGTGAACACCGCGATTGCCAATACCGCAGCGGCAGCACCCTCCTCCACCGGTTCCTGGCTCGACTTCCTGAAGGGTCTCGTCCCTGCCAACGTGTTCGGCCTCGAGGCCTCGACCAAGGTCAATAACGGTTCCGCCAGCACCTCGCTGAACTTCAACGTGTTGCAGCTGCTCGTGGTGTCGATTGCCTTTGGTGTCGCGGCGCTGAAAGCGGGCAAGGCGGCGGAGCCGTTCCTTGCCTTCAACCAGTCGCTGCTTGCCATCGTGCGCAAGATCCTGTGGTGGGTCATCCGCCTCACGCCCATTGGCACCATCGGCCTGCTCGGTCGCGCCGTTGACCAATATGGCTGGACGACGCTTTCGCAGCTTGGCTGGTATGCGGCGGCCGTTTATATCGGTCTGGCGCTGGTTCTCTTCGTGGTCTATCCGGCGCTGCTTCTCGCCCATGGCCTGAAGCCATCACGCTTCTTTGCAGGCGCATGGCCAGCAATCCAGCTCGCCTTCGTGTCGCGCTCCTCTATCGGCACCCTGCCCGTCACCGAAACCGTGACGGAAAAAAGCCTCGGCGTGCCGCGCGAATATGCCGCCTTCGCCGTGCCGCTCGGCGCCACCACCAAGATGGACGGCTGCGCCGCCATCTATCCGGCGATTTCGGCGATCTTCATCGCCCAGTTCTTCCAGGTGCCGCTCGGCATTCAGGACTATGTGCTGATCGTGTTCGTCTCGGTGCTTGGCTCGGCCGCAACGGCGGGCCTGACGGGTGCCGTGGTGATGCTGACGCTGACGCTCTCCACGCTCGGTCTCCCGCTCGAAGGTGTTGGCCTGCTGCTCGCCATCGACCCGATCCTCGACATGGGCCGCACGGCCGTCAACGTCGCCGGTCAGGCGCTGGTGCCCACCATCGTCGCCAAACGTGAAGGCATTCTGGACGAGGCAGTCTATAACAACGCCAAGGACATCGAGGCACTCGATGACCGCGACGCGGTTCCTGCCTGAACAAAGAACGACTGAAAGTGGTGCCGCCGGGGTGGTACCTTCATATCTCAATGATGGGCGTCGCTATCACTTTAGCGACGCCCAAATTGACAATAATCCCAAAAATATTGAAGTATAAATTTGCGAATCATCAATTTTAACTGCAATTATCCTAATATAATTATGGGAAACAAAATTGCACCGAGAAAAATATGAAAAAATCGTTTATAATTCTCCTGAGTATTTTCTCCTTCATTGCATTCCCTAATTTGACCGCAGCAGCGGGAACAACTGTTGATTCCGTATCCTATTCGTGCGCCAACAACGAAGTCCTACGTGTAGTTTACGTCAGCGGCGCCGATGGAAAAAGCTTCGCGATCCTGCAGCAGATGGAAGAAATGATACCTATGGCGGAAACAATATCGGCGTCCGGAGCGGTTTATAACGCAATCGACCCGAACTATAGCTACACTTTGCGCACGAAAGGCAGCAACGCCTCGCTTGAAGATAGCAGGGGCACGATACTGGACGGCTGCTCAGAGTAATAATGCAAAACAAGAACGGGTGGCGGCCGCGGACATCCCTGGCGTGAAAAGAAGATTGCGGCATCAGGCAATAGACGATGCAACTTTCCAGTCTTCACCCGCTTTTCCCGATCATGAATCAGGCGTATCAATCGCGGCAATAAAAGTGCCGCCCGGCTGTCATGTTCTAGGGAGAAACAAAATGCGCGTTTCCATCGTCTTAGGTTCGCTCGCCGCTCTACTGGCGCTCACCGCCTGCCAGACGCTGACGCCGGAAGAGCGCCGGGCGCGGGATGAGGCGACATGCCGGGGTTATGGTTTCCGCCCCGGCACCGACCCCATGGCGGGTTGCCTTCTCGATCTGGAAATGGATCGTCGCGCCGACAACCGCGCCTGGCAGGCGCAGATGAACCGCGACATGTTCTATCGTCCGGTGGTGGTGGAGCGGCGGATCATCGTCCAACCAAACCCCTGACCGGAATGAAGGCGACATTGCTGGCGGTTTCACCCTGCCTTGCCCTTGCGGCAAGTGTCGCCTGCGCGGCGGCAAGACGCGCGATGGGCACGCGGAAGGGCGAGCAGGACACGTAGTCGAGATCCGCATCCTCGCAGAAATGGATCGAGGCCGGGTCGCCGCCATGTTCGCCGCAGATGCCGAGTTTCAGCTCCGGACGCGTCTGGCGGCCGCGCTCGGCGGCAATGCGGATCAGCTCTCCCACACCGTCGAAATCGAGCGAGATGAACGGATCGCGTTCAATAATACCCTTGCGCTGATAGGTATTGATGAAACGTGCCGCGTCGTCACGGGAAATGCCGAAGGTCGTCTGCGTCAGATCGTTGGTGCCGAAGGAGAAGAACTCCGCAGCTTCCGCAATCACATGCGCGCGCAGCGCCGCACGCGGCAACTCGATCATGGTGCCGGTCAGATATTCGAGCGTCATGCCGGTCTCTTCCGCCACCTCGGCGGCCACAGTGTCGATGACGGCCTTGACGTAATCGAGTTCGGACCGGAGGCCGACCAGCGGCACCATGATCTCAGGCACGACAGGCGCACCGGTGATGCGCGCCGCCGCAACCGCAGCCTCAAAAATGGCGCGCGCCTGCATTTCGGCAATTTCGGGATAGGAAATGGCAAGCCGGCAGCCGCGATGGCCGAGCATGGGGTTGAATTCGTGCAGCGCATCCAGCCGCTGGCGGAATACGGTCTGCGGCATGCCCATGGCGGCGGCAACCTCTACGATCTCGCCATCGCTCTTCGGCAGGAATTCGTGCAGCGGCGGATCAAGCAGGCGGATCGTCACCGGCAGGCCGTGCATGATCTGGAAAAGCTCGGTGAAATCCGAACGCTGCATCGGCAAAAGCCGGTCAAGCGCTGCCCGCCTGCCCTTTTCGCTTTCGGCGAGAATCATCTCGCGCATCACATGAATGCGGTCGCCTTCAAAGAACATATGCTCGGTGCGGCAAAGACCTATACCTTCTGCACCGAAGGCACGCGCGGCGCGGGCATCGGCCGGTGTATCAGCATTGGTGCGCACTGTCATACGGCGCAGATTATCGGCCCATTGCATCAGCTTCCCGAAGTCGCCTGACAGTTCAGGCTGCATCATCGGCACTTCACCTTTCATCACCCGGCCGGAAGAGCCGTCGATGGTGATGACATCGCCGCGTTTCAGCATGCAGCCAACGCCGATCAGCACCTTGTTGCGCATATCGACGCGCATCGAACCCGCACCGGTAACGCAGGGAATGCCCATGCCGCGCGCTACCACGGCGGCGTGGCTGGTCATGCCGCCGCGCGTGGTCAGAATGCCCTCGGCGGCATGCATGCCGTGAATATCTTCCGGACTGGTTTCGATGCGGACCAGAATGACGCTTCGGCCTTCAGCTTCCGCAGCGACCGCTTCTTCCGAGGTAAAGACGATCTCGCCGGTTGCCGCACCCGGGGAGGCAGGCAGGCCGGAGCCGATGATGGGCCGGGAAATACCGGGATCGATGGTGGGGTGCAGCAATTGGTCGAGCGATGACGGCTCGATGCGGCAGACGGCTTCTTCCTGCGAAATCAGCCCATCCTCGACCATATCGACGGCGATCTTCATGGCGGCGCGTGTGGTGCGCTTGCCGGAACGGGTCTGGAGCATCCAGAGCTTGCCGCGCTCGATGGTAAATTCCAGATCCTGCATGTCGCGATAGTGGGTCTCCAGCCGCTTGCAGATCACCATGAACTCGGCGAAAGCCTCCGGCATCAGCTTTTCCATGGAGGGTTTGTCGGAACCCGACGCCAGCCTCGCAGCCTCGGTGATGGATTGCGGCGTGCGGATGCCCGCAACCACGTCTTCGCCTTGAGCATTGACGAGGAACTCACCGTAAAGCTCCGCCTCTCCGGTGGAGGGATTGCGGGTGAAGGCAACGCCGGTTGCCGATGACGAGCCGAGATTACCAAAGACCATGGCCTGGACGTTGACCGCCGTGCCCCAATCGCCGGGAATATTGTGCAGGTGCCGGTAGGTCACGGCGCGATGGTTCGTCCAGCTGGCAAAGACTGCACCGATCGCGCCCCAGAGCTGAACATGGCAATCCTGCGGGAAAGCCTCTCCCAACTCGTCCTCGATCAGTTGCTTGTAAAGCGCAACGACATGCTGCCACTCGACCGCCGACATATCGGTATCGTATTCATGGCCGAGCCGGCCTTTCTCGTCTTCGAGAATTTCCTCGAACAGCTCATGGTCGAGACCCATGACGACATCGGCATACATCTGGATGAAGCGGCGATAGCTGTCCCAGGCGAAACGGGCGTCGCCCGCATCGTGGCCCAGCGCCTGCACCGTGCGGTCGTTGAGGCCGAGATTGAGCACCGTGTCCATCATGCCCGGCATGGAGGCACGCGCGCCTGATCGGACCGACAACAGCAGCGGCGTCTGGCTGCCGCCGAATGTCTTGCCGGTCACGGCTTCCATGCCGTGAAGGCCGGCCATGACCTGCAGCTTCAGCTCTTCGGGGAGATCGCGGCCGTTCTTGTGATAAAGGGCGCAGGCATCGGTTATGATGGTGAGGCCGGGGGGAACGGGAAGGCCGAGACTTGCCATTTCGGCAAGGTTTGCACCCTTGCCGCCCAATATAGCAACGTCACCTGCCCGGCCTTCGGCAGCACCGTTGCCGAAGGTATAAACCCACTTTTTCATTCCACGCTCTCCACCCAGAAGCGTTGTCATTTTTCTATCATCTACAGCATTGGCAGCATGTTGGAAACGCCACAACGTCCAGTTTACATCGCAGTGCAGCATAATTGCGGCGAATTGCGCGCCAGAATTGCCGCAAAAGCAAAATAACAGCGTTACTGACGCATTCGTGTAGTGCGCAGAAACGGAGTGTTCCCTAAGCCATCCACATCGCCCAAAAAGAGATTATTCATGCAATTTACTCGCCGCCACACGTTGAAATTTGCCGGAATTTCTTGCGCCGCCACCGCCCTTGCCGGTGCTCTTAGAGCAGAAGGCGACCCACCCGCAGCAAGTGCAGGCACCGCCCTTCCCTTTGCGCTGACCACGCCGATGCATGTCAGTCAGGCGGCGCTTCGGGTGCGCGATCTCGATCCGATGATCGATTATTACCGTTCCGTGCTCGGGTTGAATGAGGTTGCGCGCAACGCACGGGGCGTGACGCTCGGCGCCGGCAACGTTCCCCTGCTTGATCTCGTTCACAAGCCAACGGCGGATTATGAAAGCCCCACCTCAGCCGGCCTGTTCCACATCGCCTACCTGATGCCCACCCGCAAGGATCTGGCGCGGTGGCTGGTACATGCGGCCTTGAGGCAGGTGCCGCTCACGGGCTTTGCCGACCATAATGTCAGTGAAGCGGTCTATCTCAACGATCCCGAAGGCAACGGCATCGAGGTTTACAGCGACCGGCCGAAGGACACATGGGTCTGGAGCGGCAGCGTGGTTAAAATGGGGACCGAACCGCTCGATGTCGATGATCTCGTAACGCTGACCGACACCAAAAAGAGCGATTACGAGGCCGCACCTTCCGGCATGCGCATCGGGCATATCCACCTGCGGGTCGGCGAGATTGCCACCGCACGCGCCTTTTACGAGGAATCCGTTGGTCTCAAACCGACGCAGGATGCCCGTTCGGATGCCTCCTTCCTGTCATCGGGCGGATATCACCACCATCTGGCCGTCAACACATGGAACAGCCGGGGGGCGAAAGAGCGCAACGCCACCGAAACCGGCCTCGACTGGTTCTCTCTTGCCATCAAAAATCCCACGGACCTTGAAGCGCAGAAAACGCGGCTGCGGGCGGCCGGGTATGTGCTGGTGGAGATGGAAAACAAGGTTGTGGAAGCGATTGATCCGTGGGGCACGCGGCTGCGGTTGGTGCCGGTGTAAGAGGGCGGCAAGTCGGCTGGTTTCCTGTGACTGGTACAGGAACGAGGGACGCGAGGCACAACACCAAAAAAAAGCCTTGCGAGGCCACGGCAGCGACCTCGCAAGGCTTTCCATCCGGTACAGGAAACCGGATGGGGGGTCTGGAAAGAGCCCGAATTCCTTTCAAAAAGACATAGCAAAATGCCGCGCATTGTCGCCCACCCGAATGGGTGATGCGGCCAGATAAATTCGCGATGGACAAGGCTTAAGGGGCAGACCCGGAACGGGAAACTCAGACGGCTTCGCGCAGTTGCTCGGCAGTCTGCAAATCCACGGAAACCAGTTGCGACACGCCCTGTTCGGCCATGGTGACGCCGAAGAGGCGGTTCATGCGCGCCATGGTGATGGGATTGTGGGTGATGATGACGAAACGCGTTTCGGTGGAGGCAACCATTTCGTCCATCAGATTGCAGTAACGCTCGACATTATGGTCGTCGAGCGGCGCGTCCACCTCGTCCAGCACGCAGATCGGTGCGGGATTGGTGAGGAAGACCGCAAAGATCAGCGCCATGGCCGTCAGCGCCTGTTCACCGCCTGAAAGCAGCGTCATGGTCTGTGGCTTCTTGCCCGGAGGACGGGCGAGAATTTCCAGGCCGGCTTCCAGCGGATCGTCGGATTCGATCAGCTGCAATTCCGCCGTGCCGCCACCAAACAGATGGGTGAAAAGCCGCTGGAACTGCGAATTGACCACATCGAAGGCCGCAATCAACCGTTCACGGCCTTCGCGGTTGAGGTTCTGGATACCGGCGCGCAGCTTGCGCACCGCGTCGATGATATCGTCGCGTTCCTTGATGAGGGCCGCGAGCTTGGCGGAAAGCTCCGCCTGCTCTTCCTCGGCACGCAGGTTGACGGCGCCCAGTCTTTCACGCTCTATCTTCAGCCGGTCGAGATCGCGCTCGACATCGCGAATATCGGGCTTCGGCTGGTCGGGACCAAGGCCGGTCAGGCGCAACGCCATATGCGGCTCGGTATTCAGCGTTTCGCGGATGCGATGTTCGGTTTCCTGCCGCTTCTCGCGGGCGGAAACAAGCCGCTCTTCGGCGCGGCCGCGCTTTTCACGGGCTTCTGCCAGTTCGGAAAGGGCGGTGGTGGCAACGCGGTCGGCGGCGCGTTGCAGGTTTTCCGCCTCAGCCAGCCGGTCCGCGGCCAAGCGGCGGGCGTCTTCGGTTTTCTGAAGCTCGGTCAGGAGGTTGCGGCGTTTCTCGTCGAACTCTTCCGGCGCAATGTCCAGTTCGGCGATTTCCTCGCGCGCCTCTTCCTCACGCTCGCGCAGGGTGGCGATGTGATCGGCGGCACTGGCGGCCCGCGATGCCCAGGTGGACCGCTCCTGCGCGATTGCCTGAAGCCGGCGCTGGCGGCTTTCCGCCTCGCGGCTCACCCCCTCGTGGCGGGCGCGCGCTTCTGCCAGCAGGCCACGGTCAGTGGCGACTTCCAGCTGGCTTTCACGCAGGCGCAGATCAAGGGCGGAAAGATCCGGTGCATCTTCCATTTCGATGCGAGCGTTTTCTTCCTGAACGACGATCTCGTCGATCTGCGCGCCGATCTGATTCAGCGCTTCCGAGACGATATCCCGGCGGCGCAGAAGATCGCCAGAGGCGCGTTCGGCTGATGTCAGCGCCTCTCGTGCCTCGGCAAGATGACGCGTCACCAGCCGGCTTCTGTCGCGCACTTCCGAAAGCCGCAACTCGGCGCTTCTGATGTCGTCGGTCCTGATGGAGAGCTGTTCTTCGGCCTCCTCCAGACTGAAACGGGCCTCTTCCAGTTCCGTCTCGATTTCGGCAAGCCGGTTCTTTTGTGCCAGACGAAGGGCGGCGGCTCCCGGCGCATCAGCGCTGGCGATGTGGCCATCCCAGCGAAACAGCGCGCCCTCGCGCGTCACCAGCCGCTGACCGGCCTTCAGCGACGGCATCAGGCGCAAGGCTTCCGCAGTGTCGGCTGCAACGCCGATCTGGGCGAGACCGCGCCTTAATGCGTCCGGCGCCTGCGCATAGTTCAAAAGCGGCTTGACGCCCTGCGGCAAAGCAGGATCGCCCGCACCATCGCCGTTGCCGGCCCAATAGGCGGGAGCAGCGGGATCAAGGGCACTTTCGAGGTCGTCGCCAAGGGCTGCACCAAGCGCTGCCTCAAAACCACGTTCCACCGTCATTTCTTCCGCCACCGGCGTGAAGCTGCCATTGGCGGCAGCACTGGCCGCCAGGATTTTGGTGATGGTGCGCGCTTCCGTATCCAGAGCGTTCAGCCGGTTTCTCGCCGTTTCCAGCGGGCCGCGCGCCAGCGCTTCGGCGGACCGCGCCTCGGCAACGGCGGCTTCGGCTTCCTCTGCCACGATCAGAGCATCTTCCACCGCGATCTCGGCTGCCTCGACCGCCTCGCGGCGCTCCGAAGGATCGGGAAGGCCGGAGAGTTTTTCATCGACGGCATCGATCTCGGAGGATGCCTCCTGCGACTGGCGTTCCAGCCGGAGTTTACGATCGGAAAGCTCGCGGATCGCCCGTTCCAGCTGCTGGCGCCCGGCGGCGGCCTCGGCGCGCTCGGCGGTGATGGCAGTGAAAACGGTTTCGCTTTCAGTCAGTTTAGCGGCAGCTGCCTCAAAGGCTTCGCGCATCTCTTCGGCATGGCGGCCGGAATCAGCGAGGATTTCGAGAAGGTCTGCTTCTTCCTCATCGAGCCGCGCAAGGATCTGGGCGTTATCAGAGACAAGCCGTTCTTCGCGAACGATGTCTTCGCCAAGCTGCGACAAACGGCGCGCCAGCTCATCACGGCGGCGCAGCAGGCGGTTCGCCTCGTCATCCAGCTGGGTGCGGGCAATCTGCACACGTTGCAGGGCGGCAGCGACACGCGCTTCATCCTCGCGCAATTCCGGCAGCTTCAGGCTGGCAATGCCCTGCTGTTTGGCCGCCTCCATCTGCGCCTGCGCCTTTTCGGCAACGATGTTCGTGGCCTGATTAAGCGCGCTTTCCGCTTCGCCTTCGGCTTCCTTGGCTTCTACCCAGCGGATATGCAGCAGGGTCGCCTCGCGGGCGCGGATATCCGCCGACAGCATCTTGAAACGGTTGGCCTGCCGCGCCTGGCGTTTCAGGCTTTCGATCTGGCTTTCAAGCTGGGCGGTCACATCCTCCAGCCGCTCCAGATTGGTTTCGGCAGCGCGCAGGCGAAGCTCCGCTTCATGGCGGCGGGAATGCAGGCCGGAAATGCCGGCCGCCTCTTCCAGAAGCTGGCGGCGGGCCTGCGGCTTGGCATTGATGAGTTCACCGATACGCCCCTGCCCCACCATCGAGGGCGAACGCGCGCCGGTGGAGGCATCGGCAAACAGAAGCTGCACATCCTTGGCGCGCGCTTCCTTGCCGTTGATGCGATAGACCGAGCCGTTTTCGCGCTCGATGCGGCGCGTCACCTGAATTTCATCGGCATCGTTGAAGGCGGCGGGCGCGGTGCGATCGGAATTGTCGAGATAAAGGCCGACCTCGGCGGTGTTGCGGGCCGGGCGATTGCCGGAACCGGAGAAGATGACGTCATCCATGCCGGATGCGCGCATGTTCTTATAGGAGTTTTCGCCCATCACCCAGCGAAGCGCTTCGACCAGATTGGACTTGCCGCAACCATTGGGACCGACGACACCGGTCAGACCCGGCTCGATGATGAATTCCGAGGGTTCAACGAAGGATTTGAAACCGACGACGCGGAGCTTGTTGAACTTCATGCCGCTCCGCTCCGCCTGAAATAACGGCAATAAAAAACGGGCGAACGGAAATATCCGCCGCCCGTTCCTTTAAGGGTTCGGCGATCAGAGCAGCTTGTCGATGACAGCCGACATGGTTTCAACCGACATGTCTCCCGCGTATTTCTTGCCGTTGATGATGAAAGTCGGCGTGGAGTTGACGCCGAATTCCGTCGCACCGCGTTGCATCGTTGCGTTCACATCATCCAGAAGCTTCTGGTTCGTCAAGCAGGCCTCGAAAGACTCCTGTGAGAAACCGGCCATTTTCGACAATTGCAGCAGCGCCGCACGGGCATCCTGGGCTGTTGCCCAGCTCTGCTGCTGCTTGAACAGCATGGAAACGAACGGGAAATACTGTCCTTCCGGTGCGCAGCGCGCCAGCATGAAGGCAGCGGCGGCACGCGGATCGAACGGGAATTCGCGGATGACGAAATAGGCCTTGCCGGTATCGATGTATTTCTTCTTGATCTCGTCAAAGGTCTTGTTGTGGAAATTGGCGCAATGCGGGCAGGTCATCGACATATATTCGACGATCTTGACGGGAGCGTTCGCATCGCCGAGCGCCGCTTCCGGCAGCGGACCGGGCTTCAACACCGCAGCCATATCCACGTCACCGGTGGATTCAGGCAATTCCTGCGCCTGGGCAACGCCCGGCGTGAAGGCAAACGGCAGGGCCGTGGCAAGGGCAGCAAGTGCAACGCCGCCGAGAAGGCTGCGACGGGAAATGGTCAGTTCGGAAAAATGCATGAAAGCACCTGTTGGTAATAGACTCTATTGTCTGTTGATTCCGATATAGCGACGGCCTGTTCATCACAAGCGGGGTTTTGAACTCTTCTTGTCAAAGAATTGTGACCAGTCAAGGACCGTGCGCGACATCAAATCGTCCCGCCCCGCGGCTTCTTCTTCTGCATCACCGCCGTGCCGAGCCTTTCCACTGCCTTGCGCAGCGCTTCGCTCTCTATGCCGTCCATCATGTCGTCGAGACGTTTTGCCGCATCACCGCGCAGCGGCGGCGGCTTTCGCCGGCGGGGAACGGGCTGCGATACCGGCTTCTGCACGATCCTGATCTGGCGTACCGCCGGAAAGCCAAAAAAGCCGTTGATGCGGGCGATGAGCTCGCCCTGTGCGTGGGTGAGGAACAGAGCCCGCGCGCCTTCGCAGGCAATCGTCAGCACGCCCGGCTGGTAGCCGCCGCGATCCGGCCCTTCGTCGCGACGCGGCCAGGTAATCTTTTCCGGCCGCGTGCAATCGGCGAAGTCATCGCCGGCGATCTCGTCCCACGAGCCGAGCAGCGCCGTGTTGATGCCCGCCCGTTTCGACAGGAGGGGATCCATGATGCCATTGGCTATTTCGGCAATCTGGATGACGCCTTTGCGTGGATATCGCATTTTTCACTCGGGTTTCAGGACCGGACAGTCCGGAGCTTCTTGATAGGTCGGTATGAATGGCCCAACTATAGGCCGAATCGAAGAGAAACGGCAAACCATGCTTCAAAAAACCGCCCCGTCATCGCACGCGCAGATGCTGCTCGCATGGTACGACCGCCACCATCGCGAGTTGCCTTGGCGCACCTCGCCGGCCATGGCGGCACAAGGAAAACGTGCCGATCCCTATCATGTCTGGCTTTCCGAAGTGATGTTGCAGCAGACGACGGTGCAGGCGGTTAAACCCTATTTCCTGAAGTTCCTCGCAACGTGGCCTCATGTCAGCGATCTGGCGGCGGCACCGGTTGAGGATGTGATGGCTGCATGGGCGGGACTTGGTTATTACGCCCGCGCCCGCAACCTGAAAAAATGTGCGGAAGCCGTGGCGAAAGACCATGGCGGCGTCTTTCCCGATACCGAAGAGGGCCTGAAGAAGCTGCCCGGCATCGGCGACTATACATCTGCTGCCGTGGCGGCCATTGCGTTCAACCGGCAGGCGGCGGTGATGGACGGTAATGTGGAGCGCGTCATCTCCCGCCTTTTCGCCATAGATGCACCCCTGCCCGGCTCGAAACCCGCCATGAAGGCGAAGGTGGCGGAGCTTACGCCTTCCGACCGGCCGGGCGATTTTGCGCAGGCGATGATGGATCTCGGTGCGACGATCTGCACGCCGAAGCGCCCTGCCTGCGCGCTCTGTCCGTTCAATGGCGGCTGTCTGGCGCTTGCCCACGACGAGCCGGAGCGGTTTCCGGTCAAGGCCGCGAAAAAGGCAAAACCGGTGCGGCTGGGAGCCGCCTTCGTGGCGGTGAATGCAAGCGGCGAAATTCTGCTGCGGCGGCGCATAGAAAGCGGCCTTCTCGGTGGCATGACGGAGGTGCCGACAACGGCATGGACCGCCCGCGTGGATGGCGGCACCGACACGAGCCACGCGCCTTTTGCCGCGTCTTGGCAAGCGGCGGGCGTCATCGTGCATGTCTTCACACATTTCGAGCTGCGGCTCACCGTCTATCGGGCACAGGTGCCGGATGGGCTTGAAACTGGCGCGGATGACGGATGGTGGGAGCCGGTTACAAATCTTGACGCGCAAGCCTTGCCGACGGTGATGAAAAAAGTCATCGCACAGGCTATTCCATCCGCATTCGATGAAAGCAGGAAGTTTCGATGACCAAGATTGAGCATATCGTATTCGACATCGGCAAGGTACTGATCCACTACGATCCGCATATTCCCTATAGCCGCCTCATTCCCGATGCCGACGAGCGCAAATGGTTCTTCGAGAATGTCTGCACCCATGACTGGAACCTCGAACAGGATCGCGGACGCGGCTGGGAAGACGCCGAGGCGCTGCTGATGGAGCAGTTTCCCGAGCGGGAAGAGCATATCCGCGCCTTCCGCAAGTTCTGGCATGAGATGGTCTCGCATTCCTATGACGACAGCGTCGCGATCATGACCGGCCTGATCGACAACGGCCACGACGTGACGATGCTGACCAACTTCGCCTCCGATACCTTCCGCGAAGCGCAGAAGATGTTCCCCTTCCTCGCCCTGCCGCGCGGCGTGACGGTTTCTGGCGATGTGAAGCTGCTGAAACCGGATGTGGCGATCTACGAGCTGCACGCGAAGGAATTTGGCCTCGACCCTGCCGCAAGCATCTTCATTGACGATACGCTTGTGAATGTCGAAGGCGCCAAGGCCGCCGGCTGGCAGGCGGTGCATTTTACCGGAGCGGAAAAGCTGAAGCAGGATCTGCAATCCTACGGCGTGGATGTCTGACAGACCATCAGATCCAAAAAGAAAATTGGCGCAGGCGGAAATGGCGGTCTCCTGCCTGCGCCAGTCCTGCCGCAAGCGGCATGGGACAGCAATGTTTTCGTGAACTTTCCGAACCGGATTTTCACAACCATTGCTTTGCGTAGGACACTATGACCGTTCTCTTGCGCGAAACTTGTCTGGCTAAATTTAGATATTCAAAAATACCAACGCCCGACACCGAAGTGCCGGGCGTTGGTCGTTCTCCATCCGGGACTGAAGGTACTAAACCGGACGGAGACGTATGCTAAAAATGGCGGGCGGTGGATCGTTGCCTTCAGCCTTTTGGGCTTTAGACTGTCAGGCCTTTGCCAGTTCACTGCGGATGATTGTTCTCAGATCATCGATAGGCTTCAGCTGGTCGCCATCCTCGAAGTGCCAGAACGTCCATCCGTTGCATGCGTCGAGACCCTGCACCTTTGCACCAAGACGGTGAATGGAGCCGGCAGTCCCGCCGGATGCAATCGTACCATCGGCACGAATAATGGCGCTATAACGGCGCTTTGCATCGGTCAGCACCTGGCCGGGACGGACGAGACCGCTTTCCACCAGGGTGTTGAAGGCGACACGCGGTTCGGCCCTCTTGCCGGTCATGACGGTCAGCTCCGCCTTGCCGAGCGGCTCGACGGCAGCGATGCGGGCAGAGGCCGCGTCGATGTAATCCTGTTCGCGCTCGATACCAACGAAGTGGCGGCCGAGACGTTTTGCAACCGCACCCGTGGTGCCGGAGCCGAAGAACGGGTCGAGCACGATGTCGCCAGGCTTGGTGGAGGCCATGATGATGCGTGCGAGCAATGCTTCCGGCTTCTGGGTCGGATGCACCTTCTTGCCGTCGTCACCTTTCAGCCGCTCATGACCGCTGCAAATCGGGAACAGCCAGTCGGAGCGCATCTGCACGTCGTCGTTGGAGGCCTTCAGCGCTTCGTAATTGAAGGTATAGCCCTTGGCTTTCGGATCGCGGCTCGCCCAGATCATGGTCTCATGGGCGTTCTGGAAACGGCGGCCCTTGAAGTTGGGCATGGGATTGGTCTTGCGCCAGACGATATCGTTCAGGATCCAGAAATCGAGGTTCTGGAGCATGGAACCGACGCGGAAGATGTTGTGGTAGGAGCCGATGACCCAGATGGTACCATTCGGCTTCAGCACGCGGCGGCAGGCCAGCAGCCAGGCGCGGGTGAAGGCATCATAGGCCTCGAAGGAGGAGAACTGGTCCCACTCGTCATCGACCGCATCAACCAGCGACTGATCTGGCCGGTGAAGCGTACCGCCAAGCTGGAGGTTGTAGGGCGGATCGGCGAAAATCGCATCCACCGACTGGCTCGGGAGGGCATCCAAGGCAGCGACACAATCACCTTTGATTATGCTGTCTTTCCAGGCGTCACTCTCGCCCGCACGATCAAAACCGGCACGCCGAAAATCGGCCAGCGGAAAAACTGCTGCCATTGGTACTCGCTCCATACGCTTACTCTCTACTGATGCTTATGGTTACCGAAGATGGTTATCAAAGCCTGAACAAGTCACGGAAAATGCGAAATAAATGGCTGTTGCGGCCGACACGCGCAATTTGCTGGCGCGGGCGGGGAACCCGAAGTGGCGTAAAAACGTTGTGCACAACGGGTTGTCCTGTTCCGCATGTCGGTGCTGGCAATACCGGCAACTCAGGGGGTAATCCGCAATGACGTCCGTAACGCGAGTGGCTTCTTTTTCAGTGCATGCCTTTTCCGCGGCTCTTCTTCTGGCGGCGCTGCCGTCAAGCTTGGGGGCGCAGGAGCCGGCACCGCTATACAACGTCGTCACCGACGCTGTGCTGTTCGATGGCGGCCCCTCGCTCGGCAACAGCGACAGGGTGCGGTGGGATTTTTACAAGGCTGACCGGGCCGGCGTGCGCAGTGACGTCAATGCCGGCGGCTCCTACGACGCCACCTTCGAAGCGAAGCTGCCGGCGGGCAAATATGTCGGCGTGGTAGCGCTGGGCAACATCCGTCGCGAAATACCCTTCGAGGTGAAGGAGGGAAGCCTAACGAGGCCAAAGGCGAATTTCGACGCGGCAGAACTGACGGTGGTGCCAAAACGCAGCCCCGGCGGCGATGTGGAAAGCCAGGCGAAAACCGAAATCACCAAAGACGATTTCAAGGACAGCGTCTACGGGCAGAACACGACCTTCGTGCCGGCGGGCGAACTCCTCCTCACCGGCAGCATCGGCCCTGCGCGTGCGCAGGAAACGCTTGCCATCAAGGCGGGCGAGACGATCAGCCACGACCTTGTCATCCCGAGCGGCGTGGTCGTTGCCAAAGCGGCCTATACGGACGGTGGCAAGGCTGTGGAAACGGACGATATCCGTTTCGAAGCGCTTTCAGCCAAGGAGACGCTTGATGGCACGCGCCAGACCATCAACGGTGTTTACGGCACCGGCAAAACCATGGAAATGCCTGCCGGCGATTTCGTGATGCGCGCGCGTCTTGGCAAGGTCACGGTGGAACAGCCCTTCACCGTAACTGCAGGAAAACGCATCGAGATCAACCTCAACCTCGATGCAGGTGTTCTGGCAATCACGGCACCGGGTGCGGAGCGGATCGACATCGTCGAAACGACCAAGGATCTCCAGGGCACGCAAAAGGAAATTTCCGGCCGTTACGGCAACCGGCATCAGGAGACCCTGCATCCCGGCGATTATTCGGTGAAGGTGAGCTACGACAAGAAATCCGGGCGCGAGCCGAAGGAGATCAAGGCGACGGTCAAGGCCGCCGAGAGAACCGAGACGAATGTGCCGGAGTAGCAGTAAGCCGCTGCCCGGCCGGGTGCGGCGGCGGCTCGCCAATCTTCACGCCGGTAAATCCTGATGCCGCGATGCGATCGCACAGCCTAATCCACTGGCAGCCGCGACAGGCCTCTCGGATGTCTCCGGCGGCAAAGGCCAGACGCATTTTCTCCAGCATCTCCGGCGTTGCCCGCAGCCGCTTTCCGGCGGTAATTGTCTCGTTCAAAAGCGTTGAAACCGAAAGCCGGGCCGCCTCGTCCCTCTGGACCACGCCCTCGTTGAAACAGTGGGCATGGCTTTCGCACAACAGGCCAACGCAGATATCGTCCGGCCCATCGACCAGCTCGATATCCTCTTCGCCGGCGTTCAGCCGAGCGGCGACACGGTCGTAGTTTTCGACAAAACCGGAGGTATATCCCTTCCCCACATAGGTCAGCATGCAGAGAAGGTGATGGGGACGAAGGCGGACCGTCACAGGGCACGTTTCCGATCAAGGAAAAAGATCGGCGGACAAAGGAAAAATCCGCTCCGTGATTTCGCCGTATCAGCAGCCATACATGCTCCCTTCACGCACCGCGGATCGTCATCGCGGGCGGATATCGATAACCGACTTTTCCGGCGGAGTCCAAACGAGCGCAGCCAATCGTTTCCGGCCTATCCGACGATGGCGAAGGCGTCGTGCACCGAGCCTGAAGGGGTGCGGATTGCCTTGCGACCGATCCATTGCACGTGCCCGTCGAGAATTCGCACCGCCTCCTCGGCACGGCCGCCGCGCAATGCGTCGAGGATTGCGCGGTGATCGGTATCGGTGCGGCGCTCCCATCCTGCCCGCCAGGCGGAAAACAGGAACCGGGCGCTCGCGGCATGCAGGCCGTCGATCGCCTCCATCAGGCGCGGCATGTTGCAAGGCGCCGTGATGAGGCGGTGGAAGCGGCGATTGGCCTCTTCCCAATGCTGCACATCGACCGCGCTATCGCCTTCGAGCGTGGCGGCCTCCGCCTGGTCGAGAATGGCTGAAGTCATGTTTGGAATGGCGTGGCGCAGCGCCAGAACCTCAAGCGCGGCGCGCATTTCCGCGACTTCGCGCACATCGGCGAGGCCGAAATCCGCGACCCGCACGCCGCGGCGCGGAATGCTGGCGGCCAAGCCCTGCGCCTCCAGCCTGCGGAACGCTTCGCGCACCGGCACATGCGATGCGCCGAATTCGGCGGCAATGTGATCCTGCCTCAGACGTTCACCCGGCGACAGCTCACCGCGCACGATGCGGTCAGCCAGAGTGCGGCTGATGCGTGCGGCAATGGTATCTTCGGGTCTGGTTTTCGCTGTCTTGGGCATAACATCCCATAACGCATCCGGCGCTGATCTGTGTAGCGGTTTTTGCACGCAGGAAACGCGCAAAGCCAAATCCCAGCTATGAGCCGGGCGCGACCGACCCTTGCGGGCCAGCCGGTTGAGCTTGACGCGGACTTGGTCTAAAAGCCCGGGCATCACTTTTTTCCAAGGCAAATCCGATACAGGGAGCGCCCATGAGCGGCTTCGACCTCATTATTTTCGACTGTGACGGCGTTCTGGTCGATTCCGAAATCATCGCCGCACAGGTGGAGTCCCGCCTTCTGACCGAGGCCGGGTATCCGATCTCCGTCGAGGAAATGGGCGAGCGTTTCGCCGGCATGACCTGGAAGAACATCCTCCTGCAGGTGGAAAGC
Source organism: Agrobacterium sp. 10MFCol1.1 (assembly GCF_000381165.1). Classification (NCBI taxonomy): domain Bacteria; kingdom Pseudomonadati; phylum Pseudomonadota; class Alphaproteobacteria; order Hyphomicrobiales; family Rhizobiaceae; genus Agrobacterium; species Agrobacterium sp. 10MFCol1.1. Next base: position 214,918 of record NZ_KB906072.1, read on the forward strand.
GAAGCCAGCATCCCGTTTTCCGCATCGCTGCTCGACAAGTCGGAAAAGCTGCTCGACGCGCGGCTGGAACGCGACGTGAAGATCATCGAGGGCGTCAAGTTCGCTCTGTCGCGCCTGACGACACCGCGTTGCATCTGCTCGAATTCCTCCAGCCACCGCCTCGACATGATGCTGACGAAGGTGGGCCTGAAGCCCTATTTCGCACCGCATATCTACTCCGCCAAGGATCTCGGAGCCGACCGCGTCAAGCCGAAGCCGGATATCTTCCTGCATGGCGCAGCCCAGTTCGGCGTTTCACCGGATCGCGCCGTGGTAATCGAGGATTCCGTGCACGGCGTGCATGGTGCAAAGGCAGCCGGCATGCGCGTCATCGGCTTCACCGGCGCATCCCACACCTATTCGAGCCATGCCGACCGGTTGACGGATGCGGGCGCGGAAACGGTGATTTCACGCATGCAGGACCTGCCCGCCGTTATTGCAGCGATGGCGGAATGGGAAGGCGCTTTTTAATCTCTGGCTTTGTCACAAACGCCACTTCGTCATGCTCGGGCCTGTCCCGAGCATCTGCAACGACTTGATTCCACGATACGTGTTCGGATCCTCGGGACAGGCCCGAGGATGACGTTGCGTATGAACCGTGGTTTGTTTGCGATCTGCCCGAAAGCCCGCAGAAGCAGCCTCCGGTTTTTACATTTCGCCCGTCAAATCACCGGCGCTTGGTCTTGGCCTTTGCGCCCTGCTCGGCAAAACCGATATAGACACTGACCGACCTCGGTGCGCCGCCCGGTCCGTTGGGAATGGCGACATGATCGTTGTTGAAGATGAACTGCGTGCCGGCACCGCCTGCAGCAACGTCGATGGCGAAATTGGTCGTTTCGCCGTAAATCTCGCCGTCGCCGTCCTTAACGGTGACGCGGATCGGTACGGTCACGCGGCCGGGCTTCGACATCGGGCCGGGAACGAGACGGCCCTGGGCCAGCACGTTTACCGTCAGGGTGGTTTCGTTCGCGGTGCAAGAGCGCGTCGTGTCTGACAGCGAAACCTGATAGGCGAGTTTCTGCGGATCGTCCTTTGCGCCACCGGCATAGACGCGGTGGACGGCATTGGCATCGAGAACCGTGACCGTCGGGCAGTTGGCCTGCACCACCGGAGCAACGGCATTTGCCTGCGCCGCCGGAGGGTTGACGGCAAGCGAATCTGACGGATTGGAGGAATTGCATCCTGCAACAACGGCCAGAAGCGACATCGCGGCGGACAAACGCAAGAAATTCCCTGACACTCTTCTAATTCCCTCTCCATTGTCCCGGAACCGAACCGGAGACGCTGTTTATTGACCTTTCACGCAGGTTGGCGATGGTCTATAGCAGCGACGCCGGAAAAAATCGATTGGCATGTTTGGTTTTGCTTGAATTTTCAAAAAAGCCCTTCATTACCTCGCCAATCGCCTCATTCCGGCGGGATGCTGCTGATAAAGAGCCGGTAACGGCAACGGACAGACCGGTAAACGACAAGGGACTATCTCGTGAAATATGTATCGACCAGGGGTGCGGCCCCTTCGCTTGGTTTCTGCGACGCGCTTCTGGCGGGCCTTGGCCGTGATGGCGGGCTTTACGTGCCGCGCGAATGGCCCTCCATGTCGAAAAAGGAAATCCGCAACCTGCGCGGCAAGTCCTATCAGGACATCGCGTTTGAGGTTCTCTACCGTTTCACCGGCGGTGAAATTCCGGCCGACAAGTTCAGGGCGATGATCGACGACGCCTATGCGACATTCCGCCATCCGGCCGTAGCACCCCTGACGCAGACCGGGCCGAACACCTTCGTGCTGGAGCTTTTCCACGGCACCACGCTTGCCTTCAAGGACGTGGCGATGCAGCTTCTCGCCCGCCTGATGGATTATACGCTGGCTGAGCGCGGCGAGCGCGCCACCATCGTCGGCGCCACCTCCGGCGACACGGGCGGCGCAGCCATCGACGCCTTTGCCGGGCGCGAGCGCACCGACATCTTCATCCTTTTCCCCAATGGCAAGGTCTCTCCGGTGCAGCAGCGCCAGATGACGACCTCCACCGCCTCCAACGTGCATGCGCTGGCGATCAACGGCAATTTCGACGATTGCCAGAACCTCGTCAAAGAAATGTTCAACGACGCGAAGTTCCGCGACGGCGTCAAGCTTTCGGGCGTCAACTCCATCAACTGGGCGCGCATCATGGCGCAGGTGGTCTATTATTTCACGGCGTCCCTGTCGCTCGGCGGTCCCGACCGGAAGATTTCCTTCACCGTTCCAACGGGCAATTTCGGTGATATCTTCGCCGGTTACGTCGCCAAGAAGATGGGCCTGCCGATCGACAAGCTTGTCATCGCCACCAACGACAACGACATTCTGGCGCGCACGCTGAAGACAGGCCGTTACGAGATGCGCGGCGTCACGCCCACCACCTCGCCCTCGATGGACATCCAGATCTCATCCAATTTCGAGCGGCTGCTGTTTGAAGCCTATGGCCGCGATTCCGCTGCGGTAAAGGCATCGATGGATGGCCTCAAGCAATCCGGCGCGTTTGAAATCCCGCCGCATGCGCTGAAATTCATCAAGAAGGATTTCCGCGCCGGCCGTGCCACCGAAAAGCAGGTGGCGGCGACGATCCGCAATACGCTTGAGAAAACCGGTTACCTGATCGATCCGCATACGGCGACCGGCGTTTTTGTGGCGGAAAAACACGAAAAGGCATCAAGCCCGATGGTGGTCCTGTCCACTGCCCATCCGGCTAAATTCCCGGCCGCCGTAAAATCCGCTTGCGCAATCGACCCGGCGCTTCCAGTATGGCTAGCTGACATTATGAACCGGGAGGAGCGTTTCGACATTCTGGACGCAGAGCTGAAGACGGTGGAAACCTTCATCGGCAGCCACGCACGCGCCGGCAAATAGAGACGCGGAAAGACTTGATATGAGAGTTAATGTGACCCGGCTTTCGTCCGGGTTGACCGTTGTCACGGAAAGAATGCCGCATCTCGAAAGCGTTGCTCTTGGGGTGTGGATCAAATCCGGGTCCCGCAACGAGACGACTGCCGAGCACGGCATCGCCCATCTTCTCGAGCATATGGCCTTCAAGGGTACGGCGCGCCGCACCGCCCGGCAGATCGCCGAAGAGATCGAAAATGTCGGCGGCGAAGTCAACGCCGCGACATCGACGGAAACAACTTCATACTACGCCCGCGTCCTGAAAGACCACGTTCCGCTCGCCGTCGATATTCTTGCAGACATTCTGACGGAGTCGCTGTTCGACGAAGACGAGCTGGAGCGGGAGAAAAACGTCATCCTCCAGGAAATCGGTGCCGCCACCGATACGCCTGACGATGTGATTTTCGACAATTTTTCCGGCGTCGCCTATCGCGACCAGACCATCGGCCGCCCGATCCTCGGCACTCCGGAAACCGTGCAATCCTTCACCAGCGCCCAGATCAGGCATTATCTCGCCCGCAACTATACGACGGATCGCATCTTCGTCGTTGCAGCGGGTGCTGTCGACCACCAGAGCTTCGTGAAGCAGGTGGAAGAACGCTTTGCCTCGCTGCCGCAGCTGCCGGTCACCACGCCGGTTCTCGAAAAGGCGATCTATACCGGCGGGGAAATCCGCGAGACCCGTGACCTCATGGACGCGCAGGTGCTTCTCGGCTTCGAGGGCAAGGCCTATCACGCCCGCGATTTCTACTGTTCGCAAATTCTCGCCAATATTCTTGGGGGCGGCATGTCATCGCGCCTGTTCCAGGAAGTGCGAGAGTCCCGCGGCCTTTGTTATTCCGTTTATGCCTTCCATTGGGGTTTTTCCGACACCGGCATTTTCGGCGTGCATGCGGCGACCGGCGGCAACGACCTGCCGGAACTGATGCCCGTCATCGTCGACGAGTTGCGCAAATCTTCCCAGACCATTCATCAGGAAGAAATCGACCGCGCCCGCGCACAAATCCGCGCGCAACTGCTGATGGGTCAGGAAAGCCCGGCAGCCCGTGCCGGCCAGATGGCACGGCAGATGATGCTTTACGGCCGGCCTATCCCCAATGAGGAGATGATGGAGCGCCTGAACGACATCACGCGGGAACGCCTGACCGATCTTGCAGGACGGCTGTTTTTCGATACAGTTCCGACATTGTCTGCAATTGGCCCGCTCGAACAGCTGCCGCCTCTTTCAGACATTACTGCCGCGCTTTCCGCGCAGCAGCCCGCAAGGATAAAGGCGAACGGCTGAGGGTTGCGGTTTCTTTCCGTACAGGGATGGTGAATGCTGCGTTTTCTTTCCCGACATAACGACACCCCGGAACTGCGCAGCGCCAACCATCTTCTCAGACTGCCGCGCTATGGCGATTTCAAGCAGTGGCACGTTCTGCGCTCGGAAAGCCGTCAGTTTCTCCAGCCATGGGAACCCACCTGGCGCCCGGACGAACTGACGGAAGGCTCCTTCCGCACGCGTGTGGTGCGCAACGGCCAGGAGTTTTCCTCCGGCACCGCCGTGTCGTTTCTGCTATTCGAGAAGGAGACGTTGCTCGTTGGCGGCATCACCATCGGTTATATCAGGAGGGGTGCTGCACAAAGCTGCATGATTGGATATTGGGTGGGCGAACGCTACGCCGCGCAAGGCCATATGTCTGCCGCATTAAAATTGGTAATACCCTATATCTTCAACGGACTTCAGTTGCACCGTATCGAGGCAGCCTGTATTCCGGAAAACTTCAAAAGCATCCGGCTTCTCGAAAATGCCGGGTTCCAGCGGGAAGGCCTCTTGCGGGAATATCTGAAAATCAACGGCCAATGGCGGGATCATACGATGTTTTCCCTTCTTGCCGACAAGCAAAGCTCCAGTGGAACGAAGTACGATACATGACTTACACTCACTCTGCGCCGTGCCTGTCGAAACGTCTGGCGGCAATTGCACTGGCTGCGCCGTTCTTCCTGTTTTTCCTGCTTTTTTCGTCTCTTTCCTACGCCTTCGAGCCGGTGAAGATTTCCCGTGACGATACGGCGCTCGATCTCACCGCGACAACCGATATCTATGCCAATCAGGGTGAAGCCTTTCAGGTCTCGACCGCGCCCGGTCCGGATGGCATCCGCCGCCGTATCGAGGTGCGCGCCAGCTCCACCGACCATCAGGGCGACTGGGCCGTCTTCGCGCTCGCCAACGTCTCGGAAGAGCAGCTGGAGCGCGTTATCGTCGCACCGCATTTCCGTCTGGTGAATTCCAAGCTGTTCTGGCCCGATCTCGGCTCGCAGCGCATCATCGCGATCACACCGAGCGAAGGCTTTGCGCTTGACCGGCAGCCAAGCCCGGATGCCGACGTCTTCCGCATCACGCTCAATCCCGGCTCCGTCATCACCTTCGTCGCCGAGCTGTCGACCCCGCAATTGCCGCAGATCTATCTGTGGGAACCGGAAGCCTACAAGGATACGATCAACGCCTTCACGCTCTATCGCGGCATCGTTCTCGGCATTGCCGGCCTGCTGGCCGTGCTCCTGACCATCCTGTTCGTCGTCAAGGGAACCTCGGTTCTGCCGGCGTCGGCAGCGCTCGCCTGGGCGGTGCTCGCCTATATCTGCGTCGATTTCGGCTTCCTTGAAAAACTCATCACCGTCACATCCAGCGATCAGCGAATATGGAGGGCGGGCGCAGAAGTGGCTCTCGCCTCCAGCTTCGTGGTCTTCCTGTTCACCTATCTCAATCTAAACCGCTGGCACGCGCATCTGGGTTATGCGACCTTTGCCTGGGTGGTGGGGCTGGCGCTGCTGTTCGGCGTCGCGATTTACGATCCTTCGGTCGCCTCCGGTATCGCGCGCGTCTCCTTCGCGCTGACGGCGACGGCCGGCATCGCACTCATCATCTATCTTGGCTTCAACCGTTACGACCGGGCGATTTTGCTCGTTCCGTCCTGGGCGCTCATCCTCGTCTGGCTGTTCGGCAGCTGGCTGACGGTGACCGGACAATTGGACAACGACATCGTGCAGCCGGCGCTTGGCGGCGGGCTGGTGCTGATCGTGCTTCTGATCGGCTTCACAGTCATCCAGCACGCCTTTGCCGGCAGCGCCTATCAGCAGGGCCTGTTTTCCGATCTCGAACGGCAATCTCTCGCACTGACGGGCAGCGGCGATACCGTGTGGGACTGGGACGTGACGCGCGACCGCATCGTCACCACACCTGATATTTCCAACCGTCTGGGGCTGGAGCCCGGCACGATGCATGGTGCTGCGCGCAACTGGCTGCCGCGCCTGCATCCTGACGATCGCGACCGGTTCAAGGCAACGCTCGACGTGCTGCTCGACCATCGCAAGGGCCGCCTCAATCACGAATTCCGCATTCGCGCTGAAGACGGACATTTCCATTGGCTGCAAATCCGCGCCCGCCCGGTTCTCGGCTCCAACGGCGAAATCATCCGCTGCGTCGGCACCATCACCGACATCACCGAGCAGAAGAACTCGGTGGAGCGGCTGTTGCAGGATGCGATGAATGACAATCTGACCGGGCTACCAAACCGGCAGGTCTTCCTCGACCGCCTGCAATCGATCCTCAACCTCTCTCCTGAAAGCGACGGCGTGCGCCCGACGGTGATGGCGATCGATATCGACCGTTACAAGCTGGTCAACGATACGCTCGGCATTGCTGCAGGCGACAATATTCTCATCGCGCTGACACGGCGTCTGCGCCGCCTGTTGAAACCGCAGGATACGCTGGCGCGTCTCGGCGGCGATGAATTCGGCCTGATCCTGACCTCGGAGCGCGATCCGCAGCGGGTGGCCGATTTCGCCGATGCGGTGAACAAGGCAATCATGGTGCCGATCAATTTCGCCAATCGCGAAATCATCCTCACCGCCTCCATCGGCCTCGTTTCATGGATCGACCAGCAGGAAAGTGCCGCAGGTCTCTTGAGCGATGCGGAACTGGCGATGTACCGCGCCAAGCGCGCTGGCGGAAACCGCGTCGAGCCGTTCCGTCCCGCTTTCCGCACGTCCGGCACCGACCGCCTGCAAATGGAAAGCGATCTTCGCCGCGCCATCGAGCGCAAGGAGCTGTCGCTCGCCTATCAGCCCATCGTCAAGCTTGACGATGGCGCGCTGGCCGGTTTCGAGGCGCTGATGCGGTGGGAACACCCCAAGCGCGGCAACATTCCGCCAAGCGAATTCATACCCATCGCGGAAGCCTCCGGTCTGATCGAACCGCTCGGCATGTTCGCGCTGGAAAGGGCAGCGACCGACCTGATGGACTGGCAGCATTCCATCGAGAAGATGCCGATCTTCATCTCCGTCAATATTTCCAGCGCGCAATTGCTGAATAACGAACTGTATAACGACGTGCGCGGCATGCTGACGCGAACGCGCTGTAATCCGCAGCAGCTGAAGCTGGAGCTGACGGAATCCGTGGTGATGGAAAACCCGGAACAGGCGCGGCTGGTGCTTTCCAAGCTGAAGGAAACGGGCATCAGCCTCGCCATGGACGATTTCGGCACCGGCTATTCGTCACTTGCCTATCTCACCCGCTTCCCCTTCGACACGATCAAGCTCGACAAGGCACTGGTGGCAAATACCAGCGACAAGCGCAACGTGCTGCTGCGCTCCGTTATCGCCATGGCGCGCGCTCTCGATATGCAGGTGGTGGCGGAAGGCATTGAAACGCCTGAGGATGCGGCGGAACTCTCACGCATGAACTGCCATTTCGGCCAGAGCTTCCTGTTTGGCACACCGGTTTCCGGCGATGCGGCGCTGAAGCTTCTGCGGGAGCGGTTCCAGCCGACGAAGCGAGCTTCGTAAGAGGTATTGGAATATGGGTGGTAAAGGGCTACTCCATCCACCGCCGTCATTCCGGCATTGAGCCGGAATGACGGGAGAAGGAAACGGCGCGTTTCCTGACTATGACTTCTCGTGTCTCGTATTCACTGCGCCATCGAGAACTGCTGCATCTGCTGTTGAGGCATCGCGTCGATCCTGCCGTGTAGCAGGTCGTGGATGAATTCCATCTTGCTCACAACAGGCGGGGCCAGCACGAAGGGATAAAGGTCCGCCTCCCCCATGCTGCGCTGGATCGAGTTGATGGCGACGCTGAGCGGAATCCAGGCCTTGACCAGTTGTGCGGCGCTACGGGCATTATAGGGATCGAAAGTGACCTCCGCCGCCATTTCCTCATGTCCGTCGGGGTCTATCGCCACACCAAAGGCGCGCGCGGTTTCCAGCGTATCGACGATGTGAAGATAATGCGCGAAACACTCGGCAAAATCCTCCCAGGGATGCACGGAGGCATAGGCGCTTATGAAGGTTTCCTGCCAGTTGGGGCGCGGCCCCTGCTCGTAATTGCGCTGTAGGGCCGCGGCATAGTCTTCGCGCTCATCGCCAAATACCGCGCGGCAGGCCTCCAGCCGGTTCTCATCACGAACCAGCTTGTTCCAGATGAAATGCCCAACCTCATGGCGGAAATGGCCAAGCATGGTGCGATACGGCTCGTTCATGTTGGTGCGCACCTGCTCGCGCGTCGCATCATCCACCTCTGCCGCGCGAATGGCGATCAGGCCCTCGTCGTGGCCGGTCATGGCGGGAATGACGGATCCGTCAGGTGCGACCTCGTCGACCAGAAAGTCGAAGACTAGCCCGCCGACAGGATCGGCATCGCGGTTGGGATGCGGCAGGCCGAGACGCAATATCGAATAGAACAAATGCCGCTGCGCCTGGCTGATGCCGCGCCATTGTTCGATACCCTCATCCGTCGCGATATTTGGCACGAGACGGTTATGGCTGCAGGCCGGGCAAAAGGCGTTCTGGCTTTCCGCCGGCACGGACCAGTTGCAGATGTCGTTCACCTCATTGGCGCAGAACCGCACCTGTCTTTCCGGCTGGGCCACGAGTTGCCAGTTCGGCTCACCCGCAGGCGCCATCGCTTCCATGGAAAGGCGCTCCGGCACGAAGGCCAGACGATGGCCGCAAGAGACGCAGAAACGATTGTCGAAGTGGACCGGCTGGCCACAGGAAGCGCAGGAAAAAAGCTTCATTCATGAAACCCTTGCGGTGGATGAATTGGGTGAAGGCGAATATATGAGACCAAGGTGAAAGGCGTAACACACCCGCCCTTCAAGCCTCCAGACGACAAGAGCGCATGTGCGATAACACATGCGCTCCAAAGCACCGCATCAAAGACACGGGAGCCCGTCAGGTGGCATTACATACGATCAACGACACCCTTGACCGCATCCTTGGCTTTGCCGACGTTCTTCTGTACCTTGCCTTCGGTTTCCTGAGCGGCACCCTTGGCGCGCAGCTCGTTGTTGCCGGTTGCTTCGCCGACGTTTTTCTTGACCTTGCCAGCAACTTCCTTGGCTGTACCGGCGATCTTGTCTGATGTGCTACCCATGTTACTGCTCCCTAGTTGAGCCGTACTGTCTGTGCGGCTTTCGGGATTGTTAACGTCAGGGATTGGGATTGGTTCCAGCAGTCGACAAAAGGAGCATCACGAAAAAATCAGGCGTGGCCGGCTTCCGCAGAAAGCATGCGAGCATCCACACCCATAAGCGCAAGCGCCCGCTCGTATTTGTTGTCCAGTCCACGGTCGAAAATCAGCTCTTCCGCCGCCGGGCAATTCAACCATCCATTATTGGCGATCTCGTTTTCCAGCTGACCCGGACCCCAGCCGGCATAACCGAGCATCATGGTGGCCTTTTGCGGGCCGCGACCATTGGAAATGGCGCGCACGATATCCAGCGTCGCCGTCAAGGAAATATCGTCGCTGACCGGAATGCTCGATTCACTTAAATAATCATCGGAATGCAGCACGAAACCCCGGCCGGATTCGACCGGGCCGCCGCACTGGATCGGAAATTCCCGGGTGCGGTTGGGCAGCATGATGGCGTCGTTGCTGTCCACCAGCTTCAGATGCAGCAGAATATCCGTGAAGGTGATCTGTTGCGGCCGGTTGATGATGAAACCCATGGCTCCGGCATCCGAATGGGCGCAGATATAGACCACCGAACGGGCAAAATTGCCATTGTCCAGCCCCGGCATCGCAATGAGGAACTGGCTGTCAAAAAAGCCACGTTCGCGTTTGTCCATCAGGGTTGAAAAGCTCACCGGCGCCTCCAGCTTGCCGAATTCCATCATTGAACGGGAAAGCGGCGTTCGCACTTCGACAAAGCACAGGATGCGGCATCGCGCCCGATCAATCAACCGAAAATGATGAACCGCACGAATTCGTAACTGGTCCATCAGGCGATGTTGGGTTAGACGGAAAGAATGAGCGTCAGGACATTCTTTCGATTTTCACATCTTCGCCTCGCCGTTGCCTTCGCCGCCCTTCTCGGTGGCGGGCAAGTAGCGCAGGCTGAAATTACCGACTGGGCGAGAAGTGAAGGCGGCCAGATGCGTGTGGCAAGCCTTGCCATGGATGCGGACGGCGTGGTGCGCGGCGTGTTGCAGATCGAGCCTAAAGACGGCTGGATAACCTATTGGCGCGAACCAGGCGAAGCTGGAATACCGCCCAAGATCACGCTTGATCCGGCAAGCGGTGTAAGCCTGACATCGATGGCCTATCCTGTTCCCAAGCTCATCGAGAACGGCGATATCACCGATATCGGCTACGATCACGCCGTCAGCATTCCCTTTCAGTTGAAAGCCGTGGACGCCAAAGCGGGAGGCAATATCGACCTCACCGCCTTCATCGGCGTCTGCCAGAATATCTGCATTCCCTTTGAGGCGACGTTTTCGATCAGCCGCGGCAATGCGGGCGATGACGACCACGAAGAGCGGCGATTGCTGGAAGAGGCGCGCGAGACGCTGCCAGAGGCTGCCTCCGACGATTTCAAGGTTGTCGATTTCCACATCACGCCCGACAAGACCATGCTTGGCGTGCAATTGCAGCTGCCGGAAAACGCGCCGAAGGAGACCGAGATATTCATCGCCGGCCCCTCCGGTTTTGCCTATTATGAGCCGCAGAACCTGGTGCGAGACAAGCGCAAGCTCTCCTTCTACATGAACATCAAGGGCTTGCCAAAAACCTATCAGGTGCAGGGCAACAGCTGGCCCATTCTTGTCAAATCCGGCGATCGGACCATGGAGACCATGCTCAATTTTCCAAAGCCCTGACCGTTCAGGCGGCATATCCCGAACGGCTGTCTCAGCCATGTAATTTCCCGCGAAAACCGTATGACAGTTTTCTTTTCCTTGCTCTATAGTCGCGCGAACCAAACGGCCATAGGAGCATGGACATGACTATCAAGATCGGCGAAAAACTGCCTTCCGCAACCTTCAAGGAAAAGACCGCCGATGGCCCGGTGGAAACCACCACCGATGCGCTTTTTGGCGGCAAGACGGTGGTTCTTTTCGCCGTACCCGGCGCTTTCACTCCCACCTGCTCGCTGAACCACCTGCCGGGCTACCTCGAAAACCGCGACGCCATTCTCGCAAAGGGCGTGGATGACATCGCCGTCGTTTCCGTCAACGACTGGCACGTCATGGGCGCATGGGCACAATCGTCCGGCGGCCAGGGCAAAATTCACTTCCTCGCCGACTGGGACGCCGCCTTCACCAAGGCGCTCGGCCTCGATGCCGACCTCTCCGGCGGTGGCCTCGGCGTGCGCTCCAAGCGCTATTCGATGCTGGTGAAAGACGGCGTGGTTACATCGCTCAACGTGGAAGAAAATCCCGGCCAGGCGACGGTCTCGGCCGCTGCAGCGATGATCGAGCAGCTTTAAGCCACCTCTCTGTCGTCGCGAATGAAGTACAGTATCCATTAAAGGGCGGTAAAACCGCCCTTTTTTTTCACACGTTCATATCAAACACCAGAAGCCCGGCCAGACCGCCATCGGTCAGCGAGACCAGACGTTGACCGACTTCCATGTGTTGCGGGTGCGCCAGATATTCGTCGCGGGCTTCCGGGCTGTCCAACGTCACGATGAAGCCATCGACGAAACCGCCATTCAGGCCTTCCGGCGAAACGTTCTGGCCGTATTTCACGTCTATTATGCCGGGTATCACGTCCTTGAGGGCCGCAATTGCCTCAAACACCGCGTGTTTTTCAGAGGATGCCGTTGCAGCCTTGAACCGTAGAAATACACAATGCAGGATCATCTGAATGTCTCTCCTCCGCTGGAACATCGTCCAACTGTTTGACGACAAGATAGATCGGGTTTCAGTTTTCACAATCCCTTATCACGGTTGGCCCGGATAAGGGCCGCATGGAAGAAATCAGACTTCCGTTACCGGCGTTTGAAAGGCTCCATGCCCTTGCGTGCCAATTCGTCGGCGCGCTCGTTTTCCGGGTGGCCGGCATGGCCCTTGACCCAGTGCAGCGTCACTTTATGGCGCTCCTGCGCCGCCTCCAGCGCCTGCCACAGCTCCACATTCTTGACCGGCTTGTTATCGGCGGTTTTCCAGCCCTTCTTTTTCCAGCCGAAAATCCACTTGGTGATGCCATCCTTGACATAGGCGCTGTCGGTATAGAGATCGACCTCGCAGGGACTTTTCAGCGCGTTGAGCGCCGAGATGGCCGCCAGCAGTTCCATGCGGTTGTTGGTGGTATCAGCCTCGCCGCCGGACAATTCCTTTTCGGTCTCGCCATATCGCAGCACGGCACCCCAGCCGCCCGGACCGGGATTGCCGGAGCAGGCGCCGTCGGTGAAGATATCGACATGTTTCATTCGCCAACCAGCCCGTATTCGGCGACATGACTGATGGAGCGGTGGAACCGCAGCTTGCGCAGATATTCCAGCGGGTCTTTCTTCACCACCAGCGCGCCCGCCGGCGTCGTCAGCCAGTCATAGAGGCGGGTCAGGAAGAAGCGCAGCGCCGAGCCGCGTGCCAGAAGCGGCAAGGCATCCAGTTCCGCCTCGCTCAACGGACGCACCGACTGGTAACCTTCCAGCAGCGCCTTGCCCTTGGTGACGTTATAAGCGCCATCCTTCTCGAAGCACCAGGCATTGAGGCAGATCGACACGTCATAGGCGAGCAGGTCGTTGCAGGCGAAGTAAAAATCGATGAGGCCGGAAAGCTCGTCACCGAGGAAGAACACGTTGTCCTGAAACAGGTCCGCATGGATGACGCCCGCGGGCAAATCCTTCGGCCAATGGGCGGCGAGATAATCGATTTCCGGGCGGATCTCTTGCTTCAGGCCCTTTTCCACCTCGTCGGCGCGGTCTTCAGACTTGTCCCACAGCACCTTCCAGCCATCGACGGAGAGTGCATTGGGGCGCTTGATCTCGAACCCCTCACCGGCCAGATGCATGGCGGCCAGCGCCTTGCCGACTTCCCGGCAATGTTTCGCTTCCGGTTTTCGCAGCCACATGCCTTCAAGGAAGGAGATCAGCGCCGCTGGGCGACCGGACAATTCGCCCAGCAGTTCCCCGTCCTTGCGCGGCAGCGGCAAGGGGCAGGACAGACCCTTGGCGGCCAGATGCTGCATGAGACCGAGGAAGAACGGCAGATCGGATTTTTCCACGCGCTTTTCGTAAAGCGTCAGGATCAGCGGATCCTTCGTCGTATGCAGCAGGAAATTGGAGTTTTCGACGCCTTCGGCAATGCCCTTATAGGATGTGAGGCTGCCAACGTCGTATTGTATGAGGAAATTCCTCAGATCATCTTCAGTGATGTCCGTATAAACTGCCAATTTCAAATCTCTTGATGAAGGATGGAGTGAAAATCTGAAGAGGGGATGACATATGCGCGGTGGGAACCACTCACATATCTCGCCATCCCGGTCTAGGCGCCAGTGGCGGCTTTCGGTGGCAGGGCATTGCTGGCATTGCCATTCACGAAAGCCATGTCGTCCGTCGTCAGCTCAATGCTGCGCAGTTCGCGGTTGACGAGGAAATGTTCCGTTTCCTCCACCGTGACGGCCAGATCGAGCGTCGTATCGAAACGCGCCTTGAAGGCTTCGATGATCTCATCAACGATGACCTCCGGCGCAGAAGCGCCCGCCGAAAGACCGACGGTGCGGATATCGCCGATCGCATCCCAGTCGATTTCCGCCGCACGCTGCACCAGAACCGAATGTTTGGCGCCAGCGCGCAGCGCCACTTCCACCAGCCGCTTCGAGTTTGACGAATTGGGCGCGCCGACCACGATGAAGAGATCGCAGCCGGGGGCCGCCTGCTTCACCGCATCCTGACGGTTGGTGGTGGCGTAACAAATGCTGTCGGCGGCGGGCGCCTGAATGGCCGGAAAACGTTCCTGCAACCGGGCAATAACGCCTGCGGTATCATCGACAGACAGCGTTGTCTGGGTAACGAAACCGAGGTTTTCTCGGTCCACCGGTTCATAGGTGCCGGCATCCTCCACCGTCTCGACCAGCGAAACGGTACCTTCGGGCAGCTGGCCCATGGTGCCGATGACCTCAGGGTGACCGGCATGGCCGATCAACACGACATGGCGGCCGAGGCGCTGGTGGCGCATGGCCTGCTTATGGACCTTGGAGACGAGCGGGCATGTGGCATCGAGATAAAACAGGTTGCGCGCCTGCGCATCCTCCGGCACGGATTTGGGCACACCATGGGCGGAAAAGACCACCGGCTGCTCGCGATGCTCGGTGGGGATTTCGTGCAGTTCCTCGACGAAAATCGCGCCCTTGGCTTCCAGCCCCTCGACCACGTATCGGTTATGGACGATTTCGTGGCGGACATAGACCGGCGCGCCATAGGCTTTCAGCGCCAGCACGACGATCTGGATCGCCCGGTCCACGCCCGCGCAAAAGCCGCGCGGTCCGCACAGCCTTATCGTCAAAGGGGGTTTGGAAACGGCGATGTTCATTCGTGCTCCTTGGCGTGCTCCTTGCCCTTGCCCGGTAGCCAGCCTTACCGGACAGGGCGCGCGTTATTCACCTTGCGCCTTACCGTTCCGGAAATAGGCAAAACCGGCGACGATGACAAGGGCCGCCGCCAGACCATACCACGTTATCGCATATTGCAGGTGATTGTTGGGCAAATCTATCAGCGTCACGCCGCCCTGTGGCCAGCCGCCGGGGTTCGGCGCATCGTCGGCATCCACGAACAGGTTGACCAGCCTGTTGGGCGGGATATCGGTGCTCGACGCCATGGCCGCCAGATCCTTCCAGTAGAAGATGTTCTTGGCGATATCGTTATCCGGCAGCAGGGAAGACGGTTTTGCAACTAGCGGCGCGCGCGCCAGCCCCTTGATCTCCACCTCGCCAGCGATCTGCCCTTCAGGCCGCTTCGTTGCCTCCTTCATCTCAAACGGCACGAAGCCGCGATTGACGAAGAGGATGCGGCCATCGGCAAGCGACAGCGGAGTATAGATGTAATAGCCGGTTCTGCCCTGGTGGGTGGCGAAGAAATGCCGCTCGCGGGCATGATCGAAAACGCCGGAAACGTTGACCCTGCGATATTCAATTTCGCCGCCGCTTTTGGCGATGACCTCGATCTGCGAGAGCGTGGCCGGACTTGCGTTGCGCCGCGCCTCGATATCGGCAATCAGCGCTTCTTTCCAGTAAAGCCGCTTCACCTGCCATGTGCCTAGCCCGAGAAGGATGGCAAGTGCCAAAAGGACGAGCGGCGCGGCAAACCAGATGCGTCTTTCCGCCGCCTTCATGTGGGACACCTCATTCACGATCAAGCCTGCCTTCGCTTGCATTGTTGCGGTATTGCAGCGCAATCATGATGCCCTTCATCTTGCGCAGCAGCACGAGGGAGACGATCACCGCAAAAGGCAACCAGAGCATGACGTGCACCCAGACGGGCGGCGCAAAACGCTGATCGAACCAAAGCGCCAGCCCGACGACAAGGAAACCGACGATCAGCATGACAAAGACGGCCGGGCCTTCACCCGCATCGGCAAAGCCGTAATCCAGCCCGCAGGCACTGCATGCGGGTTTCGGGGTCAGGAAGCCGTCGAACAGCCTGCCATTGCCGCAACGCGGGCAGCAGCCCTTCAGCCCGACTTTTATTGGGTCCACCGGCGCAAAGCCGCCGTTTCCGGGTTCAGACATGATGGCCTCCCGCCTTGGGCCGGTTAAACCTCCGTCCGGCCCGCCTGTTTAAACACAAAGGGCGGCAGATGCCGCCCTCCGAGTCAGAAAACAAACCGCATCACTCCGCCAGCGGCGCGCCCCAGCCGCCCCAGATGTAGATCGCGAAGAACAGGAACAGCCAGACGACGTCAACGAAGTGCCAGTACCAGGCAGCTGCTTCGAAGCCGAAATGCTGTTTCGGCGTGAAGCCGCCGGCAATGGCGCGCAGCAGGCAGACCAGCAGGAAAACCGTGCCGACGAAAACGTGGAAACCGTGGAAGCCGGTCGCCATGAAGAAGGTCGCGCCATAGATCGAGTTCTTGAAGTCGAACGGGGCGTGCATGTATTCGTAAACCTGCACGGTCGAGAACAGGACGCCGAGCGCAACGGTGAGGACGAGACCGGTGATCAGCCCCTTGCGGTCATTGTGCAGCAGGGCATGGTGCGCCCATGTCACGCAGGTGCCCGACAAAAGCAGGATGACGGTGTTGTAGAGCGGCAGGTGCCAGGGATCGATGACCTCGATGCCCTTTGGCGGCCACTGACCGCCGGTATATTCGAGGCGCGACGCCTGAATGGCCTCGTGCGGATAAAGGCTGGCATCGAAATAGGCCCAGAACCACGCGACGAAGAACATCACCTCAGAGGCGATGAACATGATCATGCCGTAACGCAGGTGAAGCGAAACGACGCGGGTGTGGCTACCCTCATTGGCTTCCTTGATCGTGTCTGCCCACCATGCGTACATGGTGTAAAGCACGATGACGAGACCGATATAAAACAGCCAGGGATTGGCCAGTTCCATGCCGAACAGCTTGAAGGAGCCAGCCGACAGGTAACGCATGTAACAGACGCCGCCGAAGGTCAGAATGAAGGCGCCGATCGAGGCCAGAAGCGGCCAGGGGCTTGGATCTATGATGTGGTAGTCGTGGTTCTTCTGATGCGTATCTGCCATGTGTGACAATCCCCTGGTATCTCTTCCCAGACCCGACCCTGCTCAAAAGGCCCGAGTCTCCTCTCACAATTTGCTTTCGCCAGATTCAGTCTTTACCGGCAAGGACGCAACCGGTTTTTCGGTTTTGGCCGGATAAAACGTATAGGACAGCGTCAAAGTATGAATGTTCTTCGTTTCGCGCGCCGTGGCGATATCCGGATCGATGAAAAATACCACCGGCATTTCGAGCGTTTCGCCCGGCTGAAGCGTCGTTTCGGTGAAGCAGAAACACTCCACCTTGTTGAAATAAGCGCCTGCTTCCATGGGCGTGACGTTAAAGACCGCCGTGCCCGTGGTTGCCACCGCTGAGCGGTTCGTCGCCTTGAAATTGATCTGCACCGTCTCGCCGATTTTCGGCGTGACCAGCTTGTCGACCGGGCGGAAATCCCAGTTGAGGCCATTCGACGTATTGGCGTCGAAGGTGACGTTGATAGTCTTGTCGAGAATGACGTCGGAATATTGCTCGACGCGCTGGGTCGTGCCGTTATAGCCAGTGACGCGGCAGAACAGGCTGTAGAGCGGAACGGCGGCATAGGCCATGCCGATCATAGCGCAGAAAAACACGAGACAGAGCACGAGGATGGAGCGATTGCTCACCCGCTGCGTGCCGGCCGTTGCCTTGTCTGCCCCGATATTTGCCCCAGTATTCGCCATGTCCCCCTCCTCTCCTCCGATCATGCCCTCACTGTCAGGCCGTCAATGCGAGCCGATCTTGATGATGGTGATGACGTAAAACAGCACCACCAGACCGGCGAGCAAGACGCCGAGCGCGACGTTGCGCCCGCGCCTCGATTTTTTCTGCGCCGCGCTCAGTTCCACGGTTTCCATCAAAAAACTCCCGAAATCACGGCTTTCAGTGCCGGAGCGAAATGATCGGCCAAAAGGCCGGAGAAGATGGCGAAGAGGTAAAGCACCGAATAGGCGAACATCTTCTTGGCGGGCAGCATTTTTTCGTCACCGTCAGGCATGCGCCGGACATCGAGCGAACAGTAAACGAAGATCACACTCAGCACGGCGGCGAAAATGCCATAACCGAGGCTCGCCAGACCGGTGAAATACGGCGCGACCGCAACTGCAGCCGTCAGCACTGCGTAAACGATCATCTGGTTCTTGGTGGAGCGCTCGCCCGCCACGTTCGGCATCATCGGAATGCCGACGGAGCCGTAGTCGCGCATCTTGAACAGCGCCAGCGCCCAGAAATGGGCCGGTGTCCACAAGAAGATGATGAGGAAGAGGATGACGCTATCAAGCGAGACGCCGCCGGTGACGCAGGCCCAGCCAAGCATGGGCGGGAAAGCGCCGGCAGCACCACCAATGACGATGTTCTGCGGTGTCGAGCGTTTCAGCCACATCGTATAAACGACGGCGTAGAAGAAAATGGTGAAGGCGAGCAGTCCGGCGGAGAACCAGTTGACCGCAAGCCCGAGGATGACCACCGAAAAGGCCGAGAGCGTCAGCCCGAAGGCCAGGGCCTCGCCAGGTGCTACGCGGCCGGACGGGATCGGCCGCTTGGCGGTGCGGCTCATCACGGCGTCGATATCTGCATCGTACCACATGTTGAGCGCGCCGGATGCGCCGGCACCGACGGCAATACAGAGAATGGCGATGAGGCCGAGGACCGGGTTGATGTGGCCCGGCGCCAGCACGAGGCCCGCAAACGCCGTGAAGACGACGAGCGACATGACGCGCGGTTTCAGCAACTCGAAATAATCGCGCGCGCCGGCTTCCGAAAGTTCGGAGCTTTCCAGGCCAAGCATTTCGCGATTGTCGATGACGGTCATTTCGTATCCTGTTTTTCTTCAGATGCCGCTTGCCGCGGCATCCCTTGCACCAGCCCGAAAACAGAGTGTCGTTTTCGGCGTGCACGGTGCGTCAATTCATTGGTCCGAACGTTCCGGCACGAGCAGCACCGGGGTCAAAGACCCGATGCCATGCGCCTGGCATATCGCCACGCCCGTTCCGTCGCCCTGCTGCGTCTGCCCATTCATAGTGGCAGTACTTGGCTTTTATCATGTCGCACGAAAAGCTTCGCTTGGACAAAATGCCTCACGCAGCAACAGACTCCGTCCGCCTCAAGGGAAACGGCGCGGATAAGCCCACACCATCCCCTCTTTTCAGCTTCCGGAGTTCGCAAGCCCTGCCCGCGCACTCCGGTCCGGCATTCAGCGAATGCGCGGAAGCTGTTCCCACTGGTGGTATGGCGGCGGAGAGGACAGCTGCCATTCGAGCGTCGTCGCACCTTCACCCCAGGGATTGTTGCCAGCGATCCGCTTCTTGGCGAAGGCTTCCCAAACACCGAAGAGGAAGATCAACACGGCAACGGCCGAGATATAGGAACCATAGGAAGACACCAGGTTCCAGCCGGCATAGGCATCGGGATAATCGATGTAACGACGCGGCATGCCGGCAAGGCCGAGGAAGTGCTGCGGGAAGAAGATCAGGTTCACGCCAACGAACATCACCCAGAAGTGCAGCTTGCCGATGAACTCGTTGTACATGTAGCCGGTGATCTTCGGGAACCAGTAATACCAGCCGGCGAAGATCGCGAAGACCGCGCCGAGCGATAGAACGTAATGGAAGTGCGCCACGACGTAGTAGGTGTCGTGCAGCGAACGGTCGAGACCGGCATTGGCGAGCTGGACGCCGGTAACACCGCCGACCGTGAACAGGAAGATGAAGCCGATTGCCCAGACCATCGGGGTCGAGAAGGTCAGCGAACCGCCCCACATCGTCGCGATCCACGAGAAGATCTTGATACCCGTCGGCACCGCGATGACCATGGTTGCGAAGACGAAATAACGCTGCGCTTCCAGCGAAAGGCCGACCGTGTACATGTGGTGCGCCCACACGATGAAGCCGACAGCGCCGATGGCGACCATGGCGTATGCCATGCCGAGATAGCCGAAGACCGGCTTCTTGGAGAAGGTGGACACGATGTGGCTGATGATGCCGAAGCCGGGCAGGATCAGGATGTACACTTCCGGGTGGCCGAAGAACCAGAACAGGTGCTGGTAGAGGATCGGATCACCGCCGCCTTCCGGCGAGAAGAATGCCGTGCCGAAGTTACGGTCGGTCAGAAGCATGGTGATGCCACCAGCCAGAACCGGCAGGGAAAGCAGCAGCAGGAATGCGGTGACCAGAACCGACCAGGCAAAAAGCGGCATCTTGTGCAGCGTCATGCCCGGAGCGCGCATGTTGAGGATGGTGGTGATGAAGTTGATGGCGCCAAGGATCGAGGACGCGCCGGCAACGTGCAGCGAGAAGATCGCAAGATCCACTGCCGGTCCCGGCATGCCGTTGGTCGAAAGCGGCGGATACATGGTCCAGCCGCCACCCACGCCGTAACCGCCCGCCGGACCTTCGACGAAAAGCGACAGGAGCAGCAGAATGAACGCCGGAACGATCAGCCAGAAGGAAATATTGTTGAGGCGCGGGAAAGCCATGTCAGGAGCGCCGATCATGATCGGGATCATCCAGTTGGCAAAGCCGCCAATCATCGCCGGCATGACCATGAAGAAGATCATGATGAGCGCGTGCGCTGTCGTGAACACGTTGAACATGTGCTTGCCGCCGTCGATGGCAGCGTCACCCTCGAAGCCGTAGACCATGGAGGCCAGACCGTGGAAGATCTGGATGCCCGGCTCCTGCAGCTCCATACGCATGACAACCGAAAGCCCGCCACCGATGATGCCCGCCATGATGGCGAAGATCAGGTAGAGCGTGCCGATGTCCTTATGGTTGGTCGACAGGAACCAGCGGGCGAAAAAGCCCGGCTTGTGGGAATGATCATGCGAATGATCATCATGCGCGTGCCCATCATGAGCGGATTGACCATGCGAGTGATGATCGTCGTGTGCGGAAGGTCCAGCCATTGTCGTCACTCCAGGTCTCAGTTGGTTTCGTTGGCGGCAACGTCGACCGTGCGCGGAGCGCCATCGACGGAGGCCATCAGTGCCCGGTTCGCGCCGTTCAGATCTGAAGCGGCGGCGGCGTGCCAGGCATTGTACTGTTGTTCGGAAACCACCCGAATGGCGATCGGCATGAAGGCGTGGTCCTTGCCGCAAAGCTCGGAACACTGGCCGTAATAAAGGCCTTCCTTCTCCGGCTTGAACCAAGTTTCGTTGAGGCGGCCCGGAACGGCGTCGATCTTAACACCGAAAGCGGGCATGGCGAAGGCGTGAATGACATCCGTAGGCGCCGCCGTCACCAGAAGGCGAACGGTCTTGCCGACCGGAACGACCATTTCATTGTCTACCGCGAGAAGACGCGGGTAGCGGGCCTTGTCCTCCTTGCCTGCAGCTGCACGATCCTGCTCTTTCAGCAGATAGCTGTCGAAGGCGAGCGGCTCGGCGCCCTCGGCAGCCTTGTATTCGTAGTTCCAGAGCCATTGCGTCGCAGTCGCCTTCAGCGTCAGATCAGGGTTTTCCGGCTGCGTCAGCTGCGCGTTCAGAAGATTGAACGACGGGAAAGCGAGGAACAGGAGAATGAGAACCGGCGCAAGCGTCCACACCACTTCGATCGCGGTGTTGTGGCTGGTCTTGGACGGCACCGGATTTTTCGCTGCACGGAATTTCAAGGCGACGATAATGAGCAGCGCAAGAACGAAAAGCGTAACCGGAACAATGAACCAGAGCGTATATTGTTCAAACCAGCGTATTTCGTGCATGATCGGCGTGGCGGCCTCCTGCATGCCCATTTGCCAATGCACCGGCTGATCGGCGTGGGCGCCGACAGCCGTGAGCAGACAGGTCATCCCCGCCAATGCTGCGTAAATCCTATTCGTCACGGTACCCTCTCCCTCACGCGTCTGATCTTGATCAATTACAGACGCAGAATCCATGCTTATGGTACTAACTTCAAACCACAGTTTGTCCTCTGCCGCAATATGCGTAAGGACACGGATGTCAGCCAATTTCACCATTGTTCGTCGCAGCCGAGTTTCCCATGCCCCGTATCCTGCAAGATATTTCAGGCGCGCTTGGCAATGGTCAAAATCCGGCGCAGCCCCTGCTGGCAGCGCTTTTGCATCAGGCTTCAGCCACCAGGCGCCGGCTGCCGCACGGTCAAATCAGGCGCCTGCACCCGGCAACAGGTCCTATTTCCGCCCAACTCGGCTGGAATTGAGGTACCAAGGCTTTTTTTTCCGGATTATGGCGTCAAAATAGCCGCACTGATTCGAATCCCAGAGGTATCCATGCGTCTTTCCCCGCTCGCGCGCACTTTTCTTGCCGCCGCCGGTCTTGCCATCATCGCTCCCGCCGCAGCGGCGCTGGCGCAACAGCAGCCGCCCGGAACGCCGAAGTCGACGCATGGAGCATGGTCGGTGATCTGCGACAAGCCGGCAGGCGCATCCGAAGATCAATGCGCCCTGATGCAGAACGTGATTGCCGACGACCGCCCGGAAGTGGGGCTTTCGGTGGTGGTCCTGAAAACCGCGGACCGCAAGTCGCGCATCCTGCGTATCCTCGCACCGCTTGGCGTGCTTCTGAAGGACGGCATGGAGCTTTATATCGACAACAACAATATTGGCCGCGCCTATTTCACCCGCTGCTTCTCCGAAGGCTGCTATGTCGAGGTCGATATTGACGACGAGCTACTGAAGGTTCTGCGCGCCGGCAAGAACGCGGTTTTCGCGCTGCGTGAATCCGTCGATCAGGATCGTGTCGGTATTCCGATCGAGCTCACCGGCTTTGCCGAAGGCTACGACGCGCTTCCCTGAAGCCTCGTGTAAAGAGACAGCCTTGCGTCTGTCGGCTCCAGTGCCTAAATCGAAGGAACGATAAAGACTGGAGCCTCCCATGACCAACGACCTTGTAAATCTCTTCGATTGCGACGAGACGCAGTTGCGCAAGCTGGTCGCGGAAGCGCTCACCGGCGCAGACGATGGCGAGTTGTTCATCGAACATGCGCAGGCCGAATCGCTGACCTTCGATAACGGCCGCCTGAAGGGCGGCTCCTTCAATACCGACCAGGGTTTTGGCCTGCGCGCCGTTGCCGGCGAGACGGTTGGATATGCCCACGCGGGCGAGCTGTCGCAGGCTGCGCTGAAGCGGGCGTCGGATGCTGTCGGCGCCGTGACCAGAGGTTATTCCGGTTCCTATGCCGCAGCCCCCCAGCGCACTAACAAAAAGCTCTATGGCGACGAAAACCCGATCGGCAGCCCGAGCTTCGAGGAGAAGGTGAAACTTCTCACCGATATCGATGCCTATTTGCGCGACAAAGACGCGAATGTCCGACAGGTGACGGCGACGATTTCCGCAAGCTGGCAGGTAGTGGATATTCTGCGCGCCGATGGCCATCGCGTCAGCGATGTCAGGCCCATGACCCGTATCAATATTTCCGTGGTCGCAGGTGAAGGCGACCGGCAGGAAAGCGGCTCCTACGGCATTGGCGGCCGCGTCGGCTTTGGCGATTTCATCACCACGGAGAACTGGCAGCGCGGTGCGGACGAGGCACTGCGCCAGGCGCTCGTCAACCTGACCGCCGTCGATGCGCCGGCCGGCACCATGGATGTGGTTCTCGGCTCCGGCTGGCCCGGCGTCATGCTGCATGAGGCTGTGGGCCATGGCCTCGAAGGCGATTTCAACCGCAAGAAAACCTCGGCCTTTGCCGGCCTGATGGGCGAGATGGTGGCAGCCCCGGGTGTGACTGTGGTGGATGACGGCACCATCGACAGCCGCCGTGGTTCACTCACCGTCGACGACGAGGGAACACCGTCGGCCTATAATGTGCTGATCGAGAACGGCAGGCTGGTGGGATACATGCAGGACCGCCAGAACGCCCGGCTGATGGGTGCAAAGGCGACAGGCAATGGCCGCCGGCAGGGTTATGCCTATGTGCCGATGCCGCGCATGACCAACACCTACATGCTGTCAGGAGACAAGACGCCCGAGGAGATCATCTTCTCCGTCAAGAAGGGCATCTATGCCGTTTCCTTCGGTGGCGGTCAGGTGGATATCACATCAGGCAAGTTCGTGTTCGGCTGCACCGAGGCTTATCTCATCGAGAACGGCAAGATCGGCGCGCCGGTGAAGGGTGCAATGCTGATCGGCAACGGGCCGGACGCAATGAAGCGCGTCTCGATGATCGGCAACGATTCGAAACTGGACACCGGCATCGGCAATTGCGGCAAGGCCGGGCAATGGGTGCCGGTTGGCGTCGGCCAGCCGCATCTGCGCATGGACCAGATCACCGTCGGCGGCACGAAGGCGTAGTTCCGGCCTCGAGCCGGAATCCAGCCTACCCGCGTCCGCTTGGCGAGATGAGCCGTTTCAGCCCAAGGACTTGGGCTGACTAGGTGCCAGATCATGTCCGGCATGAGGTGAGAAAAGTTGTGACAGGCCGAAAAGTTGAACCTGCTTCAGCCCACAACTCCGCACATGGCTGCCATGATGAGGATTCCTCTGGCAAGTCACCCGGAAGACGATAATATCGCCCCATTACCGCAGGCCACGCCTCCCATAGCCGGGCCTGCGCGGCAAAGGAGACCATGACCATCATACGAAATGCCCTCGTCCCGGAACTAGCCGTCAGCGACTGGCAGAAAAGCCGCGCTTTTTATTGCGACCTGATCGGTTTTCATGTGGTTTATGAGCGCGCCGAAGAGGGCTTTGCCTATCTGGCGCTGGGTGATGCGCAGCTGATGATCGACCAGATCGGTGCGACCCGGACCTTCGTGGCGGAAAATGCAGCGCTTGAATTTCCGCTGGGCCGCGGCATGAATCTGCAACTTGCCGTTCCTTCCCTGCTGCCCATCCTCGCGCGGCTTGAGCGGGCCGCAATCGATCTTGTCCTGCCGTCAGAGGAAAAATGGTACAGGCGCGGCACAGTCGAGGTCGGTAACCGGCAATTCATCGTTGCCGATCCGGACGGTTACCTGCTCCGCCCGTTCGAAAGCCTCGGCGAACGCCCCTTCCGGTTCGGTTGAGCCGCCATGCTGCCTTTTCTCCCGCATGCAGTCGTTTTCGACATGGATGGATTGCTGATCGAAAGCGAGACGCTTTATCGCGATTCCTTTCTGGCCGCGTCAGATGAGGGCGGCCACGGAATGCGGGTCGAGACCTATCAGAAGGTCTGCGGCAGCCCGTGGGATGTCATTACCGGCACCATTTTCGCCGATTATGGCGCGGATTTTCCGATCGACAGCTTCCGTGACGCCTGGCTCCGGCATCTTGCCGTGATGATGGCGGAAGGCGTGGCGCTGAAACCCGGCGTCGTCGAAATCCTCGATCTTCTCGACAGGCTCGATATACGCCGCGCCATCGCCACCTCCTCGCGGCACGATTCCGTCACGCGTCATCTCGGCCCCTATGACCTGCTCAAACGTTTCGATACCATCGTCGCCCGCGGCGACTATTCGGAGCCGAAGCCGTCGCCCATGCCATATCTTACTGCCGCAAAACGTCTCGGCATCGATCCGGGCCGTTGCCTGGCGCTGGAGGATTCCTGGCACGGCGTGCGCTCCGCCTCATCGGCGGGCATGATGACGATCATGGTGCCGGATGTCGCGCCGCCGACCGAGGAAATGCGGGAAAAATGCATTGCCGTTTCAACCGACCTTCATGCGGTTGCCGGCCTCCTGCAACAGGCGCCGTTATCAGAGGCATGAAGGCGCGGCGCATGCCTTTAGCCATTGGTCTTTATGGTGCCTCACATATAGGCTGGCAGGCCGATCCTGCTCGAATGCATTTGTCGGCACATTCATAAACGGAGCGGCGATGATATTGCTCGCTCTTTGCGCATTTCAGATTACCCTGCGGCAGGTCATGACACCGGTGGCCGCCATTCTCGCAGCTCTGCTCTCTATCGTTTCGCTCTCATAATCGCGGCAGCGGCAGAGCCGCAGCGCTAGGGTCGCGTCCCTCCCCACAAACTGTCAAACCGACGGTGTAAAACGCCACTTGCGCTCTATCGATGCTTCGATGTCGAGACCGTTATAATGGGCGAGCAGCAGCACATGTCCGAGGAGATCGGCGGTTTCGTCGGCCAGATCCCGTTTCATCTCCTCTTCGCTTCTGTCTTTGCTGCGCCCACGCCCCGTCATCCGGTTCCAGGCCTGCGTGACCTCACCAACCTCCTCCTGAAGCTTCAGCATATACCAGTCGGGATCGCGGACGATCCCATTTTCCTCGGCGTATTTCTGTGAGGCAGCTTCAAACTGGCGCATCAATACAGCAAGCATTTGTTCATCCTTTGTTCGTGAGATACAACTCTGATCACGATTCTCCGGCGGCGTCGATTCGAAAGCGTATCGTGCGATAATCAGCTGAAATTTCCGCGACAGGTGCCTGCTTGCGGGATAAAGAGGTATTCGAAACCCATGCAGTCACTCACGCCTCTCCTCGATTTTTTCTCGGCTCTCATCACCGCGCATAGTCCGACGCTGCTCGCCATGTTTGCGGGCGCCGCCTTTCTCGCCGGACTTGCCCGAGGCTTTTCCGGCTTTGGTGCGGCCCTCATCTTCATTCCGCTGGCAAGCGCCATTGTCGGCCCGCGCATCGCCTCGGTGGTTCTTCTTGTGGTGGACGGCGTTTTGACGCTCGGCATGATACCGCCGGCCTGGCGCATGGCCGACCGGCGTGAAGTCTTCACCATGGCAGCCGGTGCGCTTGTCGGTGTCCCGGTTGGAACGCTGCTGCTTTCCGGCGGGGATCCGCTCACCCTGCGCTGGATCATTTCCATCGTGGTTGTCGTGCTGCTGTTATTTCTCGTTTCCGGCTGGCGTTACAGCGGCCGGCCGAAAACGCCGCTCACCCTGTTCACCGGGCTTGTTGCCGGGCTGTTTTCAGGTGCGGCGCAACTGGGCGGTCCACCCATCGTCGCCTATTGGCTTGGCGGCGCCCTCAAGGGTGCTTTCGTGCGCGCCAATGTCATTCTCTATTTCGCGATTTCCACCGTGATATCCGCCACCAGCTATTTTTTTGGTGGCCTGTTCACTGCCGACGTCTTTGTTTTTTTCCTGCTGGCCCTGCCGTTTTACGGGGCGGGTCTTTATGGCGGTGCACGGCTGCACGGGCTTGCCGACGAGGCGGCGTTCAGGCGCATCTGCTACGGCCTGATCGCCATTTCCGCCGTCATCGGCCTGCCGCTATTTGATTCGGCACTGAAATAGGCAGGCAAGGACGGCCTGCCCCCTGCAGCTTTCAAGGATACATGCGGACCTTGGACCACGGTTCATCCGGCGTCTCGCGGCGGAATTCGACACGGTCGTGCAGGCGGAACTTGCGGTCGTGCCAGAACTCGATGCTGACCGGGCGAATGCGGAAACCGGACCAGTAGGAGGGGCGCGGAATATCGCCGATCGCATATTTCGCGGTGTATTCGGCAACCGCCTTTTCCAGCGCAAACCGGCCTTCCAGCGGCCGCGACTGCTTCGACGCCCAGGCGCCGATGCGGCTTCCGCGCGGACGCGAGGCGTAATAGCTATCCGCTTCCGCGTCGGTAACGATCTCCACCTCGCCGCGCAGACGCACCTGCCGGCGCAGGCTTTTCCAGTGGAAACACATGGCCGCTTTTTTCTGGCCCAGGATCTCGCGCCCCTTCTGGCTTTCGAAATTCGTATAGAAAACGAAGCCACGATCGTCGACGTCCTTCAGCAGCACCATGCGCACATTCGGCAGGCCGTTTTCATCGACGGTTGCGAGTGCTACCGCGTTCGGATCGTTGATTTCGGAGGCCGTCGCGTCCTTCAGCCATTCGGCAAAAAGCGTGAACGGTTCATTTTCTTCAGTGAAGTCACTGGATGTTAACCCCGTTTCCGACATATTGACTAAAATGCTCCCGAGCTGATTTGGACCCCAGAGATGATCTCTGGCGAAAGATGGTGACCGTCATAGCAAAGTCGAACAGTCGAACAAAGGGCCTCCTTTCATCGATAGCGGAAGTTTCCGCCATCGTGTCAATGCTTGTGGTGCTGAGCGGATGCGTTAGCCTTGACCTGTTCGGCGGCGACAAGGTCGATCGCTCGCTTTCCACCGCCTCTGTTCCCAACCAGCCCAATAATAACCCGCAGACCGACGACGCGACCATCCGCAATGCGGTCACATCGGCGGATCTCACCAAACTCGCGGAACAGCCCCTGCCCTGGGCCAATGCCGCAACCGGCAGCGCCGGTGTCGTCACAACCATTCACGAAGACAAGTCCAGCGGTTTCGTCTGCCGCGATTTCAAGACGACGCGCCACTCTTTCGAAGGTGTGGCGAGTTATGCCGGACAGGCCTGCCTGTCGGAAACCGGCGAATGGTTACTGACCCGCTTCGAACAGAAATAAACTGTTTACCCTGGCGCGCGGAATTAATCCGGCCGCATGGCGGCGCGCATTCCCCGTAAACAACTGCTTAGCAACTTATTGCCACAGTCGACGTTGTTTGAACCGAGGGCATGCATGCGAATGATCGCACGCATCCCTTTTCGGAGGGGTTTGTTTCAGGATTGCGCCATGAGCGGCTGCACGTGCCTGAGCCAACGTAACTGGTGTTTCGCATGCGCGATCCGTATTCTATCCTCGGCTTAAAACGTGACGCCCGTCACGAAGACATCAAGGCTGCCTGGCGCACGAAGGCAAAAACCGTCCATCCGGACGCCAATCGCGATGACCCTGACGCGTCGGCGCGATTCGCAGAGGTCGGGCAGGCCTACGATCTTCTGAAAGACCCCAAAAAGCGCGATCTTTACGACCAGGCCCGCAAGGCGGCCGAGAAAAAGCAGCGCGGCGAAACAATCATGCAGCAGCGGGAGGCGGCGCGCGAGGCCGCCGAGCGCGCCAGGGCCGCTGAGAAGCTGATGGAGGAACTGGCCCGTGCGGATGCCCGCAACAGGGCGCAAACCGGCCAGAAAGCCGATGCAAAACCCGAAACGGCCGAAGATATCGTCGAGCGGATTTTCGGCGCCGACGCGCAGAACGACCCCAAGGTGCAGCAGGCAGCCGAAGCGGCGAAAGCCGCAGCCACGGGCGTTAAAGGCGATGCGCCCAGTGCTGGCGAAACCACGCAGACGTCTGCAAGCGAAACCGCAGCTGCCTCTCTCGCCGCCAATCTCTTCAGCGCTCTCGTGCGCCGCTTCCGCCCCCCGCAGACGCCGCCGGAAAAGGCACCTGACATCACGGCGGAAGCCACCGTTACGGTCGCCGAACTTCTGGAGCGCAAATGGATCACCGTATCCCTTGCCGACGAACGCGAGGTACGCTTCCAGCTTGAACCCGGCATGACGGACGGTCATGTGGTGCGACTAAAGGGCCAGGGGCTGAAGCTGCCGAACATTGCGCGCGGCGATCTGGCCGTCACGTTGCTGGCAGCGCGCGACGACGGCTTTTCCCTTCGCGGCTTCGATATTCATACGACCCTGCCAATCTCTCTCAGTGACGCGGTTCTGGGTTGCGAGACGAGTATCTGGACGCCGCTTGGCGAGGAAACCGTCACCATTCCTGCCTGGTCCGGCTCCGATCGCGAGCTGCGGCTTGCCGAAAAGGGGCTTGCGGACGGCAAGGGTGGATATGGCGATCTCGTCATCGAATTGCGCATCATCCTGCTCGAAAAGCCGGACGAGAAGGTGACTGACCTCATGCGCCACATGCGCGAAGGCCTTTATTTGTAAAAGTTTTGCGAATAGGCGGGACAACGCACCCTTTGTTACGTTCCCTAACAGTAGATGATCCTCGGCAATCTTGAACAGGATTGCAGCCTATGCCATAGGCAGGATCAATCGAAAGTATCAGGGAGCATACAATGGCTCAGGCATCCGGCCTTATGGCTGGCAAACGCGGCATCATCTTGGGTGTCGCCAATAATCGTTCAATCGCTTGGGGCATTGCCAAGGCTTGCGCGGACGCGGGCGCGGAAATCGCGCTCACCTGGCAGGGCGACGCGCTGAAGAAGCGTGTTGAACCGCTGGCGCAGGAACTGGGCGCCTTCATGGCCGGCCACTGTGACGTGACCGACCTCGAGACGATCGATGCGGTTTTTGCCGGGCTGGAAAAGCATTGGGGCAAGATCGATTTCGTCGTGCACGCCATCGCCTTTTCCGACAAGGACGAGCTGACCGGCCGTTATCTCGACACCAGCCGCGACAACTTCAACCGCACCATGGACATTTCCGTCTTCTCGCTGGCCGCCGTTGCCAAGCGGGCAGAGCCGATCATGAATGATGGCGGTTCGATCATCACGCTCACCTATTACGGCGCCGAGAAGGTCATGCCGAACTACAACGTCATGGGCGTGGCCAAGGCTGCACTCGAGGCCAGCGTGCGTTATCTCGCGGTAGACCTCGGCAGTCGCGGCATCCGCGTCAACGCGGTTTCGGCTGGCCCTATCAAGACGCTTGCGGCTTCCGGTATTGGCGATTTCCGTTACATTCTGAAATGGAACGAATACAACGCGCCGCTTAAGCGCACCGTTTCCATCGAAGAAGTCGGCAAGTCGGCGCTTTACCTGCTGTCCGACCTTTCGACGGCTGTCACCGGCGAAATCCACCATGTGGATTCCGGTTATCACACCATCGGCATGAAGGCCGTTGACGCGCCGGATATCTCGGTGGTCAAGGACTGAGCCGACCGAACTTTGAAACAGGGGTATCGCCTTGCTCGTCTATGTGATCCGGCACGGACAAACGGACTGGAATGCGATACGCCGGCTTCAGGGCCAGAAAGACATTCCGCTCAATGATTTCGGCCGCGCGCAAGCGGTCGGCAACGGCAAGGTTCTGGCGCAAATTCTCGGCGACTCCGCGCGTGATTTCGATTACGTGGCAAGCCCGCTCGGGCGCACGCGCGAGACCATGGAGCTGATGCGCGGGGCGATGGGGCTCGATCCCCACGCATACCGCACCGATGACCGCCTCGTCGAAGTTTCCTTCGGCGACTGGGAAGGCCAGACCCTGCCGGAACTGAAAAAAGAATTTCCTGACCGGGTGAAGGCGCGCAAGGCCAACAAGTGGGACTTCATTCCCCCAGGTCAGCATGCCGAAAGCTATGAAATCCTGTCCTGGCGTATTGGCGCATGGCTTTCCTCAGTCGAGGTGCCGACGGTATGTGTCTGCCACGGCGGCGTGATCCGCTCGATCTTCCGCCTGGTTTCCGGCATGGACAAGGATGAAGCCTCTACGACGCAGATCCCGCAGGACCGGATTTTGAAGGTCGAGATCGACAGGAACAGTGCTGAGTGGATTTCGTGAGGGTACCGATCCTCTTCTGTCATTCCGGCCTCGAGCCGGAACCCGGCCAGCCCAAATCTTTAGGCTGAAAAACCAATCCCGCCACGCAGGCTCGTCGGCTGGATGTCGGATCAAGTCCGGCATAATGGAAATTCTGGAGCTTCCCGACCGGGATTAGAGAGGTCCGCCTCGACAACAGGCAGACCCGAAACCGCAGTTTACTGCACGACCTCGAGATCATCGACCACGCGTTTTCCGTCCACTTCCGTGTAGAAAACAACGACCTTCACGCCTGCCTTCAGGCCTTCGAAATTGAACTCTTCCGGCACACGGTAATTCTTGCCGTCGTTCAAGGTAATGGTCAGCGCATTCACGTCTATCTTGCTGATCGTTCCCTCGACATCGACGCTCTGGGCGTAGCTGTTGATAGGCATAAGCAAGTTGGCGGTGGCCAGAAGGGCGGCAATCATCATACGCATCGATCTAGCTTTCGTGAATTTGCGTGAAAACCTTACATGCATGAAGAATTGCCTTTCGAATGTGGCGGAAATTGCCCGCAACCATGACATTTTCGGCCCAATTGATGAACGGATTTTGGATCGCGTTCAAGTCGTTAGTGATTTTTACACCGCATTTCCCGGCAATATTGGAAAACCGCGAAACAGCGTGGAAAACACCAGCACCTTTACACTTTTGTCATCTGGAAAACCCTGCGCCGTTTCCGCCGAATCATTCATCCGGCCAGTCGTCAGCCATCGTCACGCCTGTCGTTTTCCGGGCTGCTCGGCGTCGTGAACGCTGCGTCACCTTCTTATCGGACTTGCGATGAAAGAAAGGCTTTTGCCTTGGTCCGATTTTCTACTATGACAAATCCGCTTGTTTTAAACGGCCCCTGTCCGCAGGCGCGCCCTCGTTTTCCGGTCTAGAGAAATATGTCGCATAACAGCTTCGGTCATCTTTTTCGCGTTACCACCTGGGGCGAAAGCCATGGGCCCGCTTTGGGCTGCGTGGTGGACGGCTGCCCGCCCGGTATTCGCTTCACGCTTGCCGAGGTGCAGCACTGGATGGACAAGCGCAAGCCCGGCCAAAGCCGCTTCGTCACCCAGCGCCGTGAAGATGACATTGTCAAAGTCCTGTCCGGCGTGATGCTGGATGAGGACGGCGAGACGATGATAACCACCGGCACGCCGATCTCCATGCTGATCGAAAATACCGACCAGCGCTCCAAGGATTACGGCGAGATTGCCCGCAGCTTCCGCCCCGGCCATGCCGACTTCACCTATGACCTGAAATACGGCATTCGCGATTATCGCGGCGGCGGACGCTCTTCCGCCCGCGAGACGGCGGCGCGTGTTGCCGCAGGCGCAATCGCCCGCAAGGTGGTACCGAGCCTCAACGTGCGCGGTGCGCTGGTGCAGATCGGCAAACACAAGATCAACCGTGACAATTGGGATTGGGACCAGGTCGATCAGAACCCATTCTTCTGCCCCGATCCGGCCATGGTGCCGGTGTGGGAAGAATATCTTGACGGCATCCGCAAGGCGGGATCGTCGATCGGCGCGGTCGTCGAAGTCGTGGCGGAAGGTGTTCCGGCCGGCATCGGCGCGCCGATCTACGCCAAGCTCGATCAGGATATTGCCTCCAGCCTGATGTCGATCAACGCCGTCAAGGGCGTGGAGATTGGCGAGGGATTTGCCTCGGCCGAGCTTTCCGGCGAGGAGAATGCCGACGAGATGCGCATGGGCAATGACGGCAAACCGATTTTCCTGTCGAACCATGCCGGCGGCATTCTGGGCGGCATCGCGACTGGCGAGCCCGTCATCGCCCGCTTCGCCATCAAGCCCACCTCCTCCATTCTGACGGAGCGCCAGTCCATCGACACCGACGGTCGCAATGTGGATGTGCGCACCAAGGGCCGCCACGACCCCTGCGTCGGCATCCGCGCCGTGCCGATCGGCGAGGCGATGGTGGCCTGCACCGTTGCCGACCATTATTTGAGAGATCGTGGCCAGACCGGCCGGTTGAAGTGAGGTAAATCCGAAATGGCCTATGATCAGAAACGTGTCGTCGACGCTATCCGCGCTTTCGAAGCTGGCGAGATCGTTGTCGTGACCGACGACGACGACCGTGAAAACGAAGGCGATCTGATTATTTCGGCGGTTCATTGCACGCCGGAAAAAATGGCGCTGATCGTGCGCCACACATCCGGCATCGTTTGCGCGCCCATGCCGCGTGACGAGGCAAAGAGGCTGAACCTCAACGCCATGGTGGCGGAGAACGACAGCGCCCACACCACCGCCTTCACCGTCAGCGTCGATTTCAAGCATGGCACGACGACCGGTATTTCGGCGGATGACCGCACCTTGACGGTGCGCAATCTCGCCAACCCGAATGTCGGCGCGTCGGATTTCACACGGCCAGGCCACATTTTCCCGCTGATTTCCCGCGAAGGCGGCGTGCTGATGCGTTCCGGCCATACCGAAGCGGCCGTCGATCTCTGCCGGCTCGCCGGCCTGCCGCCCATCGGCGTCATCAGCGAGCTGGTCAATGACGATGGCACCGTGATGCGCGGTCCGCAGGTTCTGGATTTCGCCGAAAAACACGGCATGAAGCATGTTTCGGTCGCCGATCTGATCGCCTATCGCCAGCGCAAGGAAACGCTGGTGGAGATGGAATCCTCCTTCACCATCCAAACCCCGTTCGGACCGGCCAAGGCGCATACCTACTCCCTGCCATGGGACCGGATGCAGCATATGGCGGTGATTTTCGGCGATATCCGCGATGGCGTCGATATTCCCGTCCGCCTGCACCCTGAAAACGTTGCTGACGACGTGTTCGGCGACCGCCAGCCGGTGCAGCACTATATGCAGAAGATCGCCGAAGAAGGCCGCGGCGTCATCGTCTATCTACGCGAAGGTTCTGTCGGCGTCGGCCAGGTGGACGGACGGCGCAAGGCGCGTGATCCCGACGAAGCGCACGCACAGGCCCGCTCCCGCGAAAATGAGTGGCTGGAAATCGGCCTCGGCGCGCAGATTCTCAAAGATCTCGGCATCAGCTCGATCAAGCTGATGACGACCCGCGAGCGCCACTATGTCGGGCTGGAAGGCTTCGGGATCAAGATTTCGGCAACGGATATCGGGTGATTTAGGGACGTCGCGAGGGCGCTTCGATTTGGCGTCCTCTCCTCCCGTCCGGCGTCATCCTCTGTCTTGTGCCGAGGATCTGCAGACGCATCCTATACATTTTCCGTTGCAGATGCTCGGGACGGGCCCGAGCATGACGGAAGAAACAGTCGCCGGCTCAAGGCGCAATTACACTTCCCGCCACCCCTCCAGATAATTCACACTCTCCACTCCCGTAAACTTCGCAAGCCGCGACAATTCCGCGTCTAGTTTCTCGAGCCTTCCTGCTGAGGCGCGCACGTCCGGTTCCAGCCACAGGCGGCGCACATCCAGCGTGCTGCGCTTGCGGTCTGCCTTCATGTCGATACGGCCGATCAGCCGGTCGCCTTCCAGAAGCGGGAAGACGTAATAGCCATATTGCCGTTTCGGCTCGGGTACGAAGACCTCGATACGGTAATAGAAGCCAAACAGCCGCTCCGTGCGGTTGCGGTCGCGCAACAGCGGATCGAAGGGGCTCAGCACACGGACGCGGGACGACGGCTCCGGCAGGTTGGCGACATCGGCGCTGAAATCCGCAAAAGCATAGGACGGACGGGCAGCACCGCCATCGCTCGCGAGAAGCGAGACCTCGCACAGTTGGTCACGGTGGCTCTTGACCCAGTCCCTCGCCTCCTGCGGGGTAACGAGATCAAAAAAGGCGGCGATTTCGCCATGGGTGGCAAAACCCAGCCGGGTGAGCGCCTGCCGGCAGGCCCAGTCGACGAATTGCGTATGCTCCACTTCGCTTTCGTGGTGCTCGCCGGGAATGACCCGCTCCGCCAGATCATAGACCTTCTGGAAATTCACGCGGCCGGATATGGCAAGCTTACCGGTGTGCCACAGATATTCGAGTGCGGTCTTGGAAGGATGCCAGTTCCACCAGCCGCCGGACTGATGCCCCTCCTCCTTCAACTCACGCGCCAGAACAGGACCCGTGGCGGCGATGCGCTCCAGTGTCTCGGCGAAAGCCGCATCGAACCCCTCACCATGCCATTTGCGCCAGCGCTCCTGAATGATCGGCTCGCGGCGGCGGAAGCGGTGCTTCCAATAGGGGTAAAATTCGGTCGGCACGATGGAGGCATCATGCGTCCAGTGCTCGAACAGCGCGCGGTCCTTTTCCAGCAGTGCTGTCAGATGTTCGCGCCTGTAGGTCTGGTTTCGGGAGAATATTATCTGATGATGGGCGCGCTCCACCGTGCCGATACTGTCCACCTGCACGAAACCGATATCGGTAATGAGCTGCAGCAGGCCATCCTTGGAAAGCGCCTTTCCGGGCGGAGAGCAAAGCCCCTGCCGCGCCAAAAAAATCCGCCTTGCCGCTTCGTTTGAAACCTTGATCGTCATAAAGCAGAAGGTATGACGGCTTTTTCAGGATTGCAATGTTCTTTTTTTGTTCTTTGTTTCACTTCTGTTGATGACACGATATAGAACCGGAAAGCGATAGAGGGATGCATCAATCTTGGAAATCCGTTTCGACACCGCAGGCGTCGCCTTCGAGGGCAGGCAGGCTTTACAGCCCGTGTCCCTGACATTGACTGAACGGCGTATCGGCGTCATCGGCCTCAACGGCTCGGGCAAGACCACCTTTGCGCGGCTGATCAATGGTCTGACAAAGCCGACGCGCGGCAAGGTGTCGGTGAACGGTCTCGACACCGTCAAAGATGCGAGAGCGGTATTGCAGGCAGTCGGTTTCATCTTCCAGAATCCGCAGAACCAGATCATCCTGCCGATCATACGCGACGATGTCGCCTTCGGCCTCAAGCGACTCGGTATCGGCAAGACGGAGACAGAAACGCGGGTCAAGGCCGTGCTTGCCCGGCTCGGTATCGCTCATCTGGAAGAACGGCGCGCGCACGAGCTTTCCGGCGGCGAATTGCAGCTGGCGGCGCTGGCCGCCCTGCTGGTCACTGAACCGCAAATCCTCATTCTCGATGAACCGACCAATCAGCTCGACCTCAAAAACCGCGCGATCGTTGAAAAGACAATGGCTGCGCTGTCGCAGGCGCTTGTCGTCATCACCCACGATCTGCCGCTGCTTTCCGGCTTCGATCGCGTACTGGTTTTTCACGAAGGCGAGCTTGTTGCAGACGCCAACCCCGAAGAGGCGGTGGCACGTTATCTGGAGGTTGCGTCGCGATGAAGTCCCTTCATGTCGAAGGCACGGGCTGGCTCTACCGCGTCTCACCGCGCCTCAAGCTCGTGACGCTGATGGTTTTCAGCATTGCGCTGTTTCTCACCCGCGATCTACTTTTGCTGGGATGCGCCGTCGTTGTGGCCGCCGCCATTCTGCGCGAGACACGGCTGCAATTCCGCGAGATCGGCCTGCGGCTACGCCCGGTGATGCTGACCATTCTCCTCGTTGCCGCCTTCAGCTATCTGCTGCTTCCGGTACACGATGCGAGTGTCAATCTTTTGCGGCTGACTGCACTGGCGCTTCTCGCCACCGCCGTCACCATCACCGTCAGCATTTCGCAATTCATGGACGAAATCGCGCTTGCCGCCGCCCCGCTGGAGAGGCTGGGGCTGGTCAAGGCGGCCGATATCGGGCTCGCGGTCGGGCTCGTCGTGCGGTTCGTGCCGGAGATCGTCAACCGTTACCATGCCGTGCGCGATGCCCACCGCGCGCGCGGCCTCCCCGTTCGGCTGGCCACGATCATCGTGCCGCTCGTCATTATGACGTTGAAGGATGCGGATGCCATTGCCGACGCCATTGACGCGCGCGGTTTCAGAGGCCAAAGCTGACGGCAAAACAACCATCCGGAGTTCCCGAGCCATGACGACCCGCGACCTTGTGCTGATCTCGCTGTTTTCCGCCATCATCATCGCACTCGGACTTTTGCCGCCGATCACGCTTGGTTTCATTCCGGTGCCCATCACCGCGCAGTCACTTGGCGTCATGCTGGCCGGTGTCGTGCTGGGGGCGAAACGCGGCACGCTCGCGGTTCTTCTGACCATCCTCATCGCCGCCATCGGCCTGCCAGTCCTCTCAGGCGGACGCGGCGGCCTTTCCATCTTCACCACGCCGACCACGGGCTTCCTGATCGGCTGGATTGCTGCCGCTTTCGTCACCGGCACGCTCTCGGAAAAACTCGTCAATCGCGGCCAGTCGGCTCTGACGCAGGGTATCGGTTTCTTCATCGCCAGCCTCGTCGGCGGCGTGGTCGTGCTTTATGCCTTCGGCATCTCCTATCTGGCGCTGGTGGTCGGGCTCGGGTTTGAAAAGGCGTTCATGGGTTCGCTCGCCTTCATTCCCGGTGATGCGTTGAAGGCCGTGCTTGCCGCACTTGCCGGCCGCGCTGTGATGGTCGGCTATCCGCTTTTGCCGCAGCGCGCTTGATCAGCTTATTTCGGGAGGATTAGAGAATGGCGACCCGTCTTTACGAACATCCGATCTTCCTTGAACACATCACGCCGGAAGGCCATCCCGAGCGGCCGGATCGGCTGCGATCTCTGAACATTGCGCTCGAACATCCGAATTTCGAGCGGCTGGTCCGCAAGCAAGCGCCGCAGGCCAACGAAGATGCCGTGCTTCTGGCGCATCCGGAGGAGCATCTGCTGTCCGTCATGCGCCAGATTCCCGAGGAAGATGGCGAGATCAACCGCGTCGAGGCCGACACCTATGTCTCGCCGAAAAGCCTGCAGGCGGCGCTGACCGGTATAGGCGCTGCTATGGTGGCGGTAGATGACGTGTTTACGGGTGCCGCCGACAACGTCTTCGTTGCGTCCCGCCCGCCCGGCCACCATGCGGAAACCGCAAAGGCCATGGGGTTCTGTCTCTTCAACAATGCGGCAATCGCCGCCCGTCACGCCCAGAAGGTGCACGGCGCAGAGCGCGTCGCCATCATCGACTGGGACGTGCATCACGGCAACGGTACGCAGGATATCTTCTGGAACGACACGTCAGTGCTGTTCTGTTCCACCCACCAGATGCCGCTTTACCCGTGGAGCGGCGATAAAAACGAAACCGGCGTGAAGAACAATGTCGTCAACGCGCCACTTTCCCCCAATACCGGCAGCGAGTATTTTCGCGAGGCGTTCAAATCCCGAGTCCTGCCGGCGATTGCCGATTTTTCGCCCGATCTCATCATCATCTCCGCCGGTTTCGACGCGCATCACCGCGATCCGCTTGCGCAGATCAATCTGGTGGGCGAGGATTTCGACTGGGCGACGGGGCGGCTGCTGGAAATGGCGGACAAATACGCCTCGAACCGGGTCGTCAGCCTGCTTGAAGGCGGTTATGATCTGGAAGGGCTGGCGGAATCGGCGGCCATGCATATTTTGAGAATGATGAAGGGTTGAAAATGACGGAAAATGCCAACACAGCCGATGTCAGCGGTTATTCCTTCGAAAAGGCCGTCGCCGAGCTGGAAAGCATTGTCGCACGCCTGGAGCGCGGAGACGTGGCGCTGGACGAGTCGATCGCCATCTACGAGCGCGGCGAAGCCCTGAAAAAACATTGCGAGACGCTGTTGAACGCCGCCGAAAAGCGTATCGAGAAGATCCGTCTCGACCGCGCCGGAAAACCGCAGGGCGTGGAGCCGCTGGACGGGGAATAAACACGTCCTGTTGAACGGGGGCGACACAGCGTTCAACATTACGGCGCTCCCACGTCGTATCGTTCGTGGTAAGCTTGCGTGTAACGATACGAGGAGCTTCGGATGTCCTTCTTTCCCGGCAACGATCCTGTCGCGGGTGATGCTTTCGCCTGCGACGCCATCGAAAACCTCATCATTCCGCGCACCAGCGATATTGGCGGCTTCGCAGTGCGGCGGGCGCTGCCGACGCGGCAGCGGCGTCTTGTCGGCCCCTTCATCTTTTTCGACCGCATGGGTCCGGCCATCCTGAAGGCGGGCGAGGCGCTGGATGTCAAGCCGCATCCGCATATCGGGCTTTCCACCGTTACCTATCTGTTTGACGGCGAAATCAAGCATCGCGACAGCCTCGGCACCGAACTGGTCATCCGGCCCGGCGACATCAACCTGATGACGGCGGGGCGCGGAATCGTGCATTCGGAGCGCACGCCGGAAAACCTGCGCGGCCATCCGCTTTCCATGTCCGGCCTGCAGACCTGGCTTGCCCTCCCCGATCATATGGAGGAAATCGCCCCGGCCTTTTCCCATACCGCCCGGGAAGACATGCCTCTGATCGATATCAAGGGCGCATCCGGCCGGGTCGTTATCGGTGATTTCGAAGGCCTCACTTCCCCCGTTTCGGCTTTTACCGACACGCTTTACGTTGACCTGACGCTGGAACCGGGTGTGAAATTCCCGTTCTCCGCCGACCATGAGGAACGGGCGATCTACATTCTTTCCGGCTCTCTGGATGTCGCGGGTGACGTTTTTGCCGCCGACCAGTTGCTCGTCTTCCGGCCCGGCGACGACATCACATTGCAGAGCGGCAGCGGCGGCTGTCACATCATGATCTTCGGCGGTGCGGCACTCAACCAGCGCCGTTACATCTGGTGGAACTTTGTTTCGTCATCAAAAGAACGCATAGAGCAGGCCAAACAGGAGTGGAGAACCGGACGCTTCTATATCGTTCC
The DNA here is from genome assembly GCF_000381165.1 of Agrobacterium sp. 10MFCol1.1. Lineage (NCBI taxonomy): Bacteria > Pseudomonadati > Pseudomonadota > Alphaproteobacteria > Hyphomicrobiales > Rhizobiaceae > Agrobacterium > Agrobacterium sp. 10MFCol1.1. Next base: position 254,728 of record NZ_KB906072.1, read on the forward strand.
CGGCGACGAAGAAGAGTTTGTCCCTTTGCCGGAGGGTTGAAATTCTATAGAAGTGAACGACATGCAGGGCTCAACTGCCGGCTTTCCATATGAAAGACGCACTGGTGCCCACCGCTGACACGAGAAAAGGCCGAACGATTGACCGGAATGCCACAGACCCCATTGCTTGACCGGGTGAATTTTCCATCCGATCTCAAGGAGATCGACGATCGCGACCTGCCGGAACTGGCAAGGGAGTTGCGCGACGAGATGATCGACGCGGTGTCGAGAACCGGCGGGCATCTGGGTGCCGGTCTGGGCGTGGTGGAGCTGACGATTGCCATCCACAAGGTGTTCAACACGCCGGAAGACCGGTTGATCTTCGATGTCGGCCACCAATGTTATCCGCACAAGATCCTGACCGGCCGTCGCGAGCGCATCCGCACGCTGCGCCAGGAAGGCGGGCTTTCCGGTTTCACGCGTCGGGCCGAGAGCGAATATGACGATTTCGGCGCCGGCCATTCCTCCACCTCCATTTCCGCCGGTCTCGGCATGGCGGTGGCTGCGGGGCTGGATCAGAGCGACCGCAAGGTTATCGCCGTCATCGGTGATGGCTCCATGTCTGCGGGCATGGCGTTTGAGGCGCTCAACAATGCCGGTGCGCTCGACGCGCGGCTGATCGTCATCCTCAACGACAACGACATGTCGATTGCGCCGCCGACGGGCGCGATGAGCGCTTATCTCGCGCGGCTCGCCTCCGGCCGCACCTATATGGGCTTTCGCGATTTCGGCAAGAAACTCACCGCCTATCTCGGCAAGACCATCGACCGCGCCATTACCCGCGCCGTGACCCATGCGCGCGGTTACGTAACCGGCGGCACGCTGTTCGAGGAGCTTGGCTTCTATCACATCGGGCCGATCGACGGTCATTCCTTCGATCACCTGCTGCCGGTGCTGCGCAATGTGCGCGACAACCAGAAAGGCCCTGTTCTCATCCATGTGGTGACGCAGAAGGGCAAGGGTTATGCGCCAGCAGAAGCGGCAGCGGACAAATATCACGGCGTCAACAAGTTCGATGTCATTACCGGCGCACAGGCGAAAGCCAAGCCGAATGCGCCGAGCTATACCAGCGTGTTTGCCGAAGCGCTTATCCAGGAAGCGACCCTCGACGACAAGATCATCGGCGTCACCGCCGCCATGCCTAATGGTACCGGGCTGGACAAGATGGCCGAGCTTTTCCCGGCCCGCACCTTCGATGTCGGCATTGCCGAGCAGCACGCCGTCACCTTCGCGGCGGGGCTTGCGGCTGACGGTTACAAGCCGTTCTGCGCGCTTTATTCCACCTTCCTGCAACGCGGTTACGACCAGCTGGTGCATGATGTGGCGATCCAGAGCTTGCCCGTGCGCTTCCCCATCGACCGCGCCGGTTTCGTCGGCGCAGACGGACCGACCCATGCCGGCTCTTTCGACACCACATTCCTTGCCACCCTGCCCGGCATGGTGGTTATGGCGGCGTCCGACGAGGCCGAGCTGAAACACATGGTTCGCACAGCCGCAGCCTATGATGAAGGCCCGATTTCCTTCCGTTATCCGCGCGGCGAAGGCGTGGGCGTCGAGATGCCCGCGCGCGGTGAGATTTTGCAGATCGGCAAGGGCCGCATCATCAAGGAGGGCACCAAGGTCGCACTCCTTTCCTTCGGCACACGCCTTGCCGAATGCCTGGCGGCTGCCGAAGACCTCGATGCCGCCGGACTTTCGACCACGGTTGCCGATGCGCGTTTCGCCAAGCCGCTCGACCTCGACCTCATCCGCCAGCTTGCGGCTCATCATGAGGTTCTGGTGACAATCGAGGAAGGCTCTGTCGGCGGTTTCGGTGCACATGTGCTGCATTTCATGGCAAGCGCAGGCTTGCTCGACCATGGCCCGAAGGTTCGGACCCTGACGCTGCCCGACCATTGGGTGGAGCAGGCCAAGCCCGAGACCATGTATGCCAATGCCGGCCTCGACCGCGCCGGCATCGTTTCCACCGTGTTCAATGCGCTCGGCCAGCGTCAGGCCGGCGTCGGTTTCGCCGGCTGACAGCATTACCGGGACAGAAGGCGGGACGACCTGCCTCTGCCTCAGGATGCGGCGCCATCGAGAAAACCGACGACATTTTCAATCTGCCCCTCGGCATTTAGGCTGACGACATCGGTTCCGCCGGCGACATCTTCTCCGTCAGGCGAAATGAGACGCCATGAAAAACGGGTGAAGTTGCCGTGGCCATCCGGGGTGCCTGTGAGCACAAAGCGATATCCCGGAAATTTCTGCCGCGCCGCCTCGATCATCGCGGCAATCCCCTGCTGCCCCTCACCCTGCATCAAAGGATCTGTATAGCACGCCATTTCAGTCCAGCCTTGGCTGACGAGGCGCTGGCGGCGTTCATCGTTCTCCTCGTTCCAGACAGCGAGGTAGGTTTCGGCGATTTTGAGATGTTGCGTCATGATTGCGCTCCTTTTGGTTGACGGCCTGAGCATGCCGGGGGCTGTGACGCAGAACAATTACCTGCGAGGTAATCGCATTGCCGATATCTTCTGCTAGGCTGCGGGGCATGACACATCATCAAGAACATGTCGGCCAAGTGCTTAAGGAATGGCGGGCGCGCCGCAGATTGAGCCAGCTCGATCTGGCGTCCGATGCCGAGACATCGGCGCGCCATCTGAGTTTTGTGGAAAGCGGACGATCATCGCCCAGCCGTGAAATGCTGGCGAGGCTGGCAGAGCAGCTTTCCATGCCAGCCCGCGCCGCCAACCGGCTGATGCTGGCGGCAGGCTATGCGCCGATCCATTCCGAACGATCACTGGATGCGCCTGATATGACGGCCGTTCGTAAGGCCGTCGAAACCGTGGTGCAGGGCCACATGCCCTTCCCGGCACTTGCCGTCGACCGCCACTGGAATCTGGTGCTTGCCAATGATGCGATCAAATCGCTTCTCGCCGGCATATCCGAAGACCTGCTTCACCCGCCCCTCAATGTATTGCGGCTGAGCCTTCATCCTGATGGCTTGAGTTCACGCATCGTCAATCTTGCCGAATGGCGGCATCACCTGCTGGATCGCCTACGCCGCCAAGTCGAAGAGACCGGAGACGAGACGCTTTCCCGGCTGCATGCGGAACTTTCCGCCTATCCCGCGCCCGCAGCTCCACGGCATTCCGCCGGGCCCGATCCGTTGGCGATACCGCTCGAACTAAGTGATCCGTTGTCCGGGGGCGTGCTGCGCTTCATTTCGACCACCACGGTTTTCGGAACCGCCACTGATGTGACGTTGTCCGAGCTGGTGCTGGAATGTTTCTACCCGGCCGACGCCGAGACCCGCGCCGCCCTGATGAACGGCACAAAAAAGGAGTAACTATCCATGCACACCACCTATCTCATCGGCTTCAAGGTCCGTGCCGATCAGCGCGAACGTTTTCTAGGATTGCTGAATGATCTGCTCGACGCCATGCGACACGAGAACACCTTTGTGAACGCAACCCTGCATCGGGACGGCGAAAACGAAAACCACTTCCTGCTGCATGAGACCTGGAGCGATCATCAGGATGTCCTCGACGTGCAGGTTCATCGTCCCTATCGGCAGGCGTGGCACGATGCCTTGCCCGAGCTTCTAGATGCCCCGCGCGACATTTCCGTCTGGCACCCCATGCGGGCCGATCACGCCGCGTGAGACTATCATCGTCCCACCAACGCATAGTGCATCAGTGTCGCTGCGAAATGGATATTAGATGAGCGAATGCCCTGCATTTTTCAGCAGAACGAAAGCTTTTTCCAGATCGTTCGATTTCACAAGCAGGTGGTCGCCATCGAAAGTCGAAACCACGAATATACCGATCTCATTGGTCGAGAGCGGGTCGATAACGGACAAGACGATGCCCGTTTCATCGAAGGCAAATGGCCCCTGTAGCTTTAGACAGGACCAACCCGTATCAGATCTGACATGCCCAGGTATACGATCTTCCCGGCAGACGATGGAGAGCTCATCATCGGTCCGGGTGATACTGACGAAGCCACCGCCATCGGCCCAGGCCGGAATGGCTTCAGATGCCTCAAGTCGGGCCACCCCATATGCACCATCCAGAACTTTCAACTTGATGCTAGGTGCCATCTCGAAATCACCTTTGTTGGGAAACTGCGACAGAACGCGTGGTTGAGTGCTCGCGCCGTAAATCTAGCAACAAAAAGGGGGCTTCACAGCCCCCTGATTCACGCTTGATGATCGTGACCGTCAGGATCAGAACTCCGTCCAGTCCTGATCCTTGGCAGCCGGCGCTTCCGCTTTGCCGCCAAAGGCGCGGGCGAGGCTTTGGCCAAGGGCGCGGGCGGGTGAAGCGACCGGCCTTGCGGTTGTGGAGGCAGGCTTCACTGCGGCTTTTCTGACTGGTGCGGCGGGTGCGGACTGGTAGACAGGCTTCACCGAGGACTGGCGAGGAGCAGAATATCCGCCGGCGCCGGCAACGGCACCGCGAACGCCGCCCACCTTGAACTGGCCGAGCAGGCTATTGAGCGCTTCCGCTTCACGGGCGAGCGAATGGCTGGCAGCGGTCTGCTGCTCAACCATTGCGGCATTCTGCTGCGTGCCCTGATCCATGGTGTTCACGGCCGTGTTGATTTCTTGCAGACCAGTCGCCTGTTCGCGGGCAGCGACGACGATGGCGCTGACATGGGTGTTGATCTCCTCGACTTCCGCCACGATGAGTTCGAGCGCCTTGCCGGTCTCGTCGACGAGGTTGACGCCGTTTTCCACCTGCTGGCTGGAAGCGCCGATCAGCGTCTTGATTTCCTTTGCGGCATTGGCGGAACGCTGGGCGAGTTCACGCACTTCCTGCGCGACGACGGCAAACCCCTTGCCCGCATCACCCGCACGGGCGGCTTCGACGCCTGCGTTCAGCGCAAGCAGGTTGGTCTGGAAAGCGATATCGTCGATGACGCCGATGATATTGCCGATTTCGCCTGATGATTTTTCGATCTCGCGCATGGCGGCAACCGCCTTGCGGACCACGATGCCGGATTTTTCCGCTCCGCTGCGGGCGCGCTGAACCAGATTGCCAGCGTCCTCAGCACCCCTTGCGCTATCACGCACCGTGGTGGTGACTTCTTCCAGTGCTGCGGCGGTTTCCTCAATGGAAGCGGCCTGCTGTTCGGTGCGGCGCGACAGGTCGTCGGCAGCAGAGAGCATTTCCGAAGCCCCGGCATTGATTGCAGCGGCATTCTCGCCAACTGCGCGCATGGCCTGCTGCAGCTTTTCGACAGCGCTGTTGAAGTCGATACGGATGGGGTCGATATAGGAGGCGAACGGCGTTTCGATACGGTAGGCGAGATCGCCTTCCGCCAGAGCCGAAAGACCCTTGCCAAGCTCGTCACGCGCAAGGGCGTTGGCGGCTTCGTCCTGGGCCTTCTCTTCTTCGTTGCGGCGGCGCTCGGTCTCGGTTGCGGATCGCATGCGCTCGGTTTCGCCGGCAAGGCGGGATTTTTCCAGCCCGGCTTCCTTGAAGACGAGAACGGCCTTCGCCATTTTGCCGACTTCATCCTTGCGGTCGAGAGCCGGAACTTCCGTGGTCATGTCACCATCGGCAAGCCTGCTCATAGCCGCCGTCATACCGACGATCGGCGTGACGATGGAGCGCGACAGGGCCCAGATGAGGGCCACGGCCAGAAGACCGGCAACCGCGCCGCCACCCAGAAGTGCGAGCTTGAGGTTGAGTGCGGCAGCGTCCTGCTGTGCGGCGTAGCTTGCCGACAAGCCGTTCAGCTGGTCCTTGATCTTGGCGGCGGAGGCGCGGAAACCGTCGAGCTGACCCTTGGCCTGATTGCGACCGATCTCGATGATTTCGGAAATCGGTGCTTCGGTCGTCTTGCGGGCGGCAAGCTGCGGTTCCGCCAGTTCCTTGAAGAACACGGTGGCGGATGCCTGCATGTCATCGATGGATTTCAGAATGTCCGGCTGGCCGGCGGCAAGCGCACGGGCTTCACCAAGCTTCTTCAGCATCAGATCGCGCTGGGCGAAAACATCGTTGTAGGTGCTGTCGCTGCGAAACAGCAGAAAGCCGCGCTGGTTGACGGCCTGTTCCAGCATTGCGGCCGTCGCACCGTCAACCGCATGCAGGATTTTGTTGGCCTTGTTGTTCTGGACCGTGACGTGCTCGCTCCCCAGCGTCTGCCAGAAGACCACCGCCGAGGCGAGCAGGCAAACGCCCATCAAGACGCAGAAGGTGACAATGAGCTTAATGTTGATGGGGAAATTTTTTAGCGACATCGCAAACTCTCTCGGCGACCTGATGCCACGGAGCAAGCGTCTGCGCTGCAACGGTCGCAATTTTGGAAATGGGAGGAGATGCCGTCATGGCAGGTTCCGACTGGCCGCACGGGCCTTGCAGACAAAGTGCAATACAAGCCTTTATATTGGATTAATCGCATATGCTGTTAAAGACCACGAAACGACCCTGCGCTGCGGCAAATGGTGCCGTTGCGAAGCCTTGCGCGCGATAAATCGCTTGCATCTGCGGGGTTTGGCGGTCATTGACACGGGACCATGTCCAAAACACCTGAAAATGAACGGCTTGACCAGCTTCTTGTTTCGCTCGGCCACTTTGCCAGCCGCTCGCGTGCGCGCGATGCGATTGCGCGCGGCACCGTGAGCGTCAACGGGAAAACGGCCACAAAGCCCAGCCAAACCGTTGCCGGAAACGTCAAGATCGCCATTACCGATCCGGCGCAGGCCTATGTTTCCCGCGCCGCCCTCAAGCTCACCGCCGCGCTCGATCACTTCGGGCTCGATCCGAAGGGCCATGAATGCCTCGACGTCGGCGCCTCCACCGGCGGCTTCACCGAGGTATTGCTTCATCGCGGCGCAAAACACGTCACCTCCATCGATGTCGGCCACGGGCAGATGCATCCACGGATCGAGAACGATCCGCGCGTGACCAATCTGGAAGGGCTGAATGCGCGCTTCCTGACAACCGACGACATTGATGACCGGTCCGTGGACTTCATCGTCTCCGACGTGTCCTTCATCTCCATAAAGCTCGCCCTTGCCCCGGCACTCGCACTTGCTGCCTCCGGCGCGCAAGCGGTTCTGCTGGTCAAGCCGCAATTCGAGGCAGGCCGTGATGCCATCAGCAAGGCCGGGCTGTTGAAAGAGCCGGAAACGGCGCCTGCCGTTGCTGCCGAACTGGAACGCTGGCTCGTTGAAGACATGGGCTGGAAGAGCCTCGGTCTCATCCCCTCGCCGATTTCCGGCGGCGATGGCAATATCGAATTTCTTCTCGGAGGCGAAAAGCCATGAGCACGCAGACCGTCAGCATCAAGAGCCTTGGCGCCCAGGGCGACGGCATTGCGCACTGTCCCGACGGCCCGGTCTATGTGCCCTTCGCCCTGCCCGGCGAAACGGTGGCGATCGCCAAGGTCAAGGATACCGGCACCATCATCTCGATTGCGGAAGCCTCCACGGATCGCCGCGAACCCGTGTGCCGCCACTTCGGCCCCGAGGGCGTTAACGGCACCTGCGGCGGCTGTTCGCTGCAGCATTTTGCCGACCAGCCCTACCACGCCTTCAAGCGGGAGCTGGTGGTTTCGGCGCTGAGATCGAAAGGCCTGACGCCGCCAGTAGACGATCTCGTCATCTGTCGCCCCGGCGAGCGCCGCCGCGCGGTGTTTGCCGCCCGCAAGACGGAAAAGGGCCTGCTGCTCGGCTTCAGCCAGGCAAACAGCCATCACATCGTCGCCATCGAGGAATGTCCCGTCACCTCGCCCGGTATCGTCGCGCGGCTGGACGCCGTGCGCGCAATCGGCCTTTCCCTTGCGTCGAATGCCGAACCGTTCCGCATGACCGTTCTTGAAACGCTTTCGGGCCTCGACATTTCCGTCGAAGGCATCAAATCTGTCGGCGACAAACAGCGGCGCACATTGACGGAAACGGTGCTGGCCATGCGTGGCATCGCCCGTGTCGCGCTATCAGGCGAAATCCTGATCGAACCGCAAAAGCCGATCATCGAATTCGGCGGCATTCCGGTTTCCCCACCGGCCGGCGGTTTCACGCAGGCAACCAAACAGGCCGAAGACGCCATGGCGGAACTGGTGCTTGCCCATGTTGGCAAATCCAAACGCATCGCCGATCTCTTCTGCGGTTCCGGCACGTTTGCGCTGCGGCTTGCGCGCGTCGGCCGCGTGCATGCGGTTGAGGCAGAGGACAAGCCGCTGAAAGCGCTCGATTTCGCCGCGCGCAACACGCAGGGCCTGAAACCCGTCAGCATCGAAAAGCGTGATCTTTTCCGCCGGCCGTTGATGACGAGCGAAATGAAGAATTACGATGCCGTGGTGTTCGATCCGCCGCGCGCCGGTGCGGAAGTCCAGTGCAAGGAACTTGCGCGCAGCGCGGTGAAGAAAATCGTAGCCGTCAGCTGCAATCCGCTGACGCTTGCGCGCGACCTCGCCATTCTGGTGGAGGGCGGCTATCGCGTCACGCGCGTCACGCCGGTCGACCAGTTCTTGTGGTCGCCGCATGTGGAAGCGGTGGCGACGCTGGAGAAATAATCACCAGGCGGTGTCGACCGTGCCGTTGCCGACCACGCCCGAGCAACGGCAGGCGCCGCCAACGCGGCCCTGCTCGATGGGGCAGACATAGGGCCGACGACGATTGGCGCTGTCCGGTGGAGTGATGACGCAAACGAAACGCGCGCGGCGCTGGCGATCGCGGGAATTGCCGGAGTAATAATTCGGGCTGTCGTCTTGCGTGGACTGCGCCAGAATGACGTTGTTGCTCGAACCCGGCAAAGGCACGGTCGCCGCCGCCTCTGCGACAGTCGCAGCGGAGAGGAGGACGGTCAGGGCGAAAACAAAGTGACGCATGGCGGGTGGCCTTCGAAGGATGACGTTGCGTTATCTAACCCAAGCCATATTACCCGGTTCCTTAACCGCAAGGAATTCCTGCCGGAACGCTTAACGCCGCATGAATGCCTCGAAAGCAGCCCGCGCCTCGGCACTCTGCAATTGCGCGGTGAAATGGCGGGCTTCCTCATCGATGCGGGCCAGCACATCCGCCGGATTGCCGCGCACGAGATCGCGGGCAATCTTCAGCGCCTGCTGCGGCTTGGCGGCAAGCCGCGTTGCAAGCGCCAGCGTTTCGCTTTCGACATGTTCCGGCGCCACGACTTTCCAGATCATTCCGGCCTGCAAGGCCTGTTCGGCGGTAAAACCTTCGCCCATGGCCAGCAGGGCAAAGGCCCGCTGATGGCCGATGAGCTTTGGCGCAAGCAGGCTGGACGCAGCTTCCGGCACCAGCGCCAGATCCACAAACGGCGTCTTGAACAGGCTGCGGTTGGAGGCAACGGTCAGATCGCAATGCAGGTTCAGCGTCGTGCCGATGCCGATGGCCAACCCATCGACGCCCGAAACCAGCGGCTTTTCGAAGGTTGCCAGCGCCTTCAGAAGATCGAGCACCGCGAGCTTGCCCTTTGCGCCAGACATGGCGAAGGCAAGAAAATCGGCCATGTCATTGCCGGCGGAAAAGCAACCTTCCGTACCCAGAAACGCGACGACACGGATATCCGGGTCTGCATTGGCGGCCTTCAGAGCCTCTGCCATGCGCAGATACATTGCATCGGTGATGGCATTTTTCTTTTCCGGCCGGTTGAAGCGGATGGTCATAACGTCAGGCGCATGACTGACCCGCTCGACGAGAATATGGTCGTCCGACATGGTTTTCTCCTTAACCCAGCACGGCGCGGGCGGCGGCAAGGCTTGCTGCACCGGCAATGACGCGATCCCTCAGCGCTGCCGTTTCCGCCAGCAGGTTTTCCGCCGCAAACCGGCAGAGCGATGCGCGATGCGCTCCCTTGCCGTCATCCACCTGGGCCAGGGCGCCCTTGGCAAGATAGGCTCCGGTGAGCGCCAGCCCGAAGAGGCGCTGATAGGGCGTGGCACCGGCGAGCGCGGTTTCGGTTTCCCCCGCTTTCAGGCGTTCCAGCAACCAGTCGGTCGCCGTTTCGAGATCGGTGAGACTCGTTTCGAGATAACGGGCAGTCTCGCCGAGATCACTGCGGTTCGAGGCAGCAGTTCGGGCGACGATTTCACGCAATTCTGCGATGAAACCGCGCACCTGTGCGCCATCGGAAAGCGGCAGCTTGCGCACCACCAGGTCGATCGCCTGAATGCCGTTGGTGCCTTCGTAGATCGGCGCGATGCGGGCATCGCGCAGGTAACGCGCCGCACCGGTTTCCTCGATGAAACCCATGCCGCCATGCACCTGAATGCCCATGGAAGCGACATCGACACCGGCATCGGTGGAGAAGGACTTGGCGATTGGCGTTAAAAGAGCTGCGCGCTCCTGCCAGTGAGCGCGTTCAGCCACGTCCTCGGCGGCATGCGCCATATCGATGGCGTGGGCGCAGTTGAAGGAGATGGCGCGCGCCCCTTGCGTCAGCGCTTTCATCGTCAACAGCGTACGGGCGATATCGGGATGCTCGATGATAGGGCTCATGCCCGAACCCTGCCAGCCGGGCGCCTTGCCCTGCGTGCGTTCCCTGGCGTATTCGATTGCCTTCTGTGTCGCCGCTTCGCAGATCGCCACGCCCTGCATGCCAACGGCAAGGCGGGCGTTGTTCATCATGGTGAACATGCAGGCGAGACCCTTGTTCTCCTCGCCGATCAGCCAGCCCAAGGCACCCTTCTCTTCGCCAAACTTTCCGTCCCCGAAGATCATCGTGCAGGTGGGCGAACCGTGAATGCCGAGCTTGTGCTCCAGCGAATGGCAGAAGACGTCGTTGCGACTGCCCGGCGTGCCATCGTCTTCGGGCAGGAATTTCGGCACGAGGAACAGCGAAATTCCGCGCGTGCCGGCCGGCGCATCCGGCAGGCGGGCAAGAACCAGGTGGATGATATTGTCCGCGGCGTCATGTTCGCCCCAGGTGATGAAAATCTTCTGCCCGAAAATGCGGTAGGTGCCGTCACCATTACGCTCGGCACGGGTTTTCAGCACGCCAAGGTCCGATCCCGCATGCGGTTCGGTGAGGTTCATCGTGCCGGTCCATTCGCCGGAGACGAGTTTGGGAAGATAGATGCGCTTCAGGTCGTTGCTACCGTGGGCAACGAGAGCTTCCACCGCGCCCATGGTGAGCGTCGGCGCAAGCGCGAAAGCCATGGAACCGGAATTCCACATTTCGAGTGCGGCGACATTCAGCATATGCGGCAGGTTCTGGCCGCCGAATTCTTCCGGTGCGGTGAGGCTGTTCCAGCCGGCCTCAGCCCAGCGCCGGTAAAGATCGGCCCAGCCGTCCGGCGTTGAGACCTTGCCGTCGCTCAGCCGCGCGCCCTGTCGGTCGCCTATATCGGCAAGCGGCGCGACCTGCTCGGTGGCGAAACGACCGGCCTCCTGTAATATGGCATCGACCACATCTTCACCGAGGTCTCCCAGAGCACCCCTGGACAACGCGTCTTGCAGACCCGCCACATGTTTGAGTGTAAAGGCGATATCATCCACCGGCGCGGTATACATGCTGCCTCCTCCCGAAGCTCTTGCCTATCGTGCTGTTGCTTTCGGGCTAAATGATTTTTACGTAAACGTCAATTTGAAAATTCCCGCCTTTTCAGCGGGATTGTTATAAAACTGTCATATGAATTTGCTCAGCATGCGCTGACAGGTGCCGTGCCACCGCTGCCGTTTCCGTTTTGGGGCGACGGACGCCTCCCCTCCCATTCCGCCGGTCAGGACTGCCACGATGGATCTCATAACGCCCGCTATCCCCGGCCTTGTCTGGGCCTATCAATTCCACCCCGGAACGGCGCCATGCCGGCGGCTTGCGCCCGATGCGGGCTTTGGCGAGATGGCGCAATGCGAGGGCTTCTTCTGGCTGCACCTCAATCTCGCGGATCAGCGGGTGGCGGGCTTTCTCGAAACGATCGATGGTCTCGATCCGGCAGCGCTGGCAAGCCTCACCACCCATGAAACCCATCCGTCCATCACGGTGGATGAAAAGTCACTTTATGGGACGCTGGTCGATTTCCAGCGCGAGTTCGATCAGGAAACGCGTGATTTTGGTTGGCTGCATTTCGCGGTCAGCGACCGTTTCATCATTACCACCCGTCTGCAACCGTTGCGCTCAGTGGACCGGCTGAAAGCGGCAGTCGACAAGAATTCCAACCGCTACCTCACGCCGGCCCATGTCTTCGAAGGCCTCGTCGCGGAGTTCCAGCGTTCGCTGATCAGCCTGGTGATGGAAACGACCGAAGAGCTGAATGCCATCGAGGACCTGGTCTATGACAGTGAAAACCGCGACGAGCGGCGGCGGCTTGCGCCGCTCAGGCGCACGGTCGTTCGCCTCCACCGGCATCTGCGCACGGTGCTCACCCTGATGCGGCGGGCGTCTGCCGCCGATGAGGACGAAATGCCTGACGGTTTCGAGGATGTCGCCTCGCGGCTGATGGGCCGCCTCGAGGCCGTCGATCACGATGTCTACGCCCTCCAGGAACGCGCAAGGCTGCTGCACGAGGAAATCGATTCCAAGCTCTCGTCCGAAACCAACCGGCATCTTTATATCCTGTCGCTGATGACGGCATTCCTGCTGCCGCCATCGCTGGTCACCGGCTTCTTCGGCATGAACACGGATGAGTTGCCATTTACGGTCGGCACCGGCGGCACGATGGCGGCCAGCATCTTCATCGTGATTTCGGTTATGCTTGCCTGGTTCGTGCTGAAGCGGGCGCGCATTCTGTGAAAACAAAAAGCCGCCCGTATCCGGGCGGCTCGTAATAACTATCAGGCTGGTCAATCGCTACTCCGTCTTGCCGGATGAAGGCCGGAGTGACGGAGTAGTGCTATCAGCTGTAAGGCGAATAGCAGGGCTGGCGTGGGCCATTGTAGGGCTGGAACGTGTTGCTATAGGCATCGTAGGACCGATACCGGCCATAGCACCAGTTCACATGCGCCTGGCTCATGCCGGCACGACGGACCGGACGATATTCGCGGTAGACCGGACGCGGGCGATATTCAGGAACCGGACGGTAGACTTCGCGCGGCTGCGAAAGTGCGCCGCCGATGATCGCGCCCGTCGCAAAGGCTGCGAGCGGGAACCAGTAGCCGTCGTGGTGACGATAACCCGGGCGGTAGTCGCGATAACCGCGATGGCCGCCGTACCAGCCGCGGCGTTCGCCGCCCCAGCCGCCACGATTGTCACGATCGCGCCAGTATTGCACATTGACGATATTCTTGCCGGCATCGTTACCCAGGGTCTCGACACTCTTCGGCGCCATCAGCAATGGCATTGCCTCAGCGGGAACAATCGCTCCTGCAACCACGATTGCAGAAAGACCGACAGCCAGGATATTCTTCACATAGCTTCTCATCTGACTTCCTCCATTCACGACGGTCGACAGGCCGTTGCACGTGAATAATAACACCTTTTTCTTTTTATCCAGCCAGTTTGTCGGTGCTGGCTGGAACATCACAGGTTGCAGGCTAGGCGCTTTCGCCTGAACCCAGCATTAACGGCGTTGTCACGCTTCGGTTACCGAAACTCGGCACTCGAAAGCAAAAGCCCGGATCAGATCCGGGCTTTCGAAAGGCGTGCTTAACGGCTGTATGGAGATACGCATACACGACGCGGACCGCTGTTCGGCTGGTAGCTGTTATCGTAGGCGCGGTAAGAGCGCCAACGGTTCTGGCACCAGGCAACATGGCTACCGCCATAGGCCGGTCTCGGCTGCGCCATGGCACCGCCAATGATTGCGCCAGTGGCGAAGGCCGCCAGCGGGAACCACATTCCGTTGTGATAGCGGTAGCCCGGACGGCGGTCGCGATAGCCGCGATGGCCGTTATAATATCCGTCCCGCGACGGGCGCGGACGATACATGCGGTCGCCATATCTGCGGTCACCTCGGCGGTCCCATTCACGGTACTGCACCGGCACTACATTCTCGGTTGAGATCGCCGGCTTTGCCATCGGAACAGGCGCCTGGAACGCCTGCGACGGCGTGAAGCTTGTCAGGAACAGGACAACCGCCGTAGCGACGCTCGTCGTGCGGAAATTCATCATGATCTTTCCTCCGTTTGCTGTGGCGCGTTGAACCGCGCTTTCTAACTACTCGGTCTTGTCGGAGGTAGGGGCAGCCCCATTGAAACACCCGAAAAGAATTCGATGACGTGCAAACGAGTTTTAAGACCTTTGGTTCCGGTTCAAAAATAGATTCCCGCATAAGACGCAGGATTTCGTGCGCTCAGGCTTCCACCTTCACGTCGGTAAACGGCCGCGAGCAGCAGGCGAGAATATAGCCTTCATCGATTTCGTCATCGAGAATGCCGCCATTGTGGTTCATCTCCACCTCGCCGGAGAGCTTCAGCACCCGGCAGGTCCCGCAAATTCCAGATTCGCAGGCGGCACCAATGCGCACACCGGCGGCGCGCGCCGTCATCAGAACGGTCTGGCCGGGCTGGCACGGCACTTCCTTGCCGGAAAGCGTAAACCCCACCATCGAGAGTGCTTCGCCATCCGCCACGGTGTGAATACTCTCGCCCACAGCAACCGGGGCGGCTGGCGAAAAGCTTTCCTGGTGGTAACGGCTCATGTCGAAGCCGGAAGCATCCAGCATGGAGCGGATGGCGGCCATGAAAGGCTCCGGTCCACAACAGAACACCGTGCGATCCATGAAATCAGGCGACAGAAGCGCAATCTTGGCCTTGTCGACCATGCCCTTCAAGCCGGACCAGAGATCAGTGCGGCCGCAATTTTCCACGATGAAACCGAGCGACAGTTTCGGCATGAAGCGGGCAAGATATTCCAGCTCGTGACGGAACACGATATCGGATGGCGAGCGCGAGCAATTGATGAAGGCGATGTCACTCTGCGGCGCGCGGTCGCTCATGTCGCGCACCATCGACATCATCGGCGTCACGCCGGAGCCGGCCGAGATGAACAGGTATTTGTCGCCGGGATGCCGGACATAAGAGAAATCGCCGAGCGGGCCGAGCGCCCGGATTTTCATGCCGGGCTTCAGATTGTCGAACATCCAGCGCGTGCCGATGCTGGTGGCCTGCGCCTTGACCGTGACCGACAGCGCATAGGGCCGCGACGGGCTGGAGGACAATGTGTAGGTGCGGTAGAGCGGCTCCTTGCCTACCGGCAATTCCAGCGTCACGAACTGGCCCGGCAGATAACGGAACCAGTTCTGATCCTCCGACCGGAACAGGAATGTCATCACGTCAGGCGTCTCGGGCGTCACCGAAATGCATTCCAGCAGGTGGAGCTTGTCGCTCCACGGCTTCATCTCGTCTATGTGCTTGTAGGTCACAGCCATATTCATCTTCGCGTTACGCTACTGCCGAAAGGCGGGCCTTGTCGCCCGACAGCCGGTCAACCATGAAATCGGCATACCAGTTGACGAACTGCATCACGCCGCCCTCGTCTTCCATGGAATAGGGGCCGGGCTGGTAAGCGGGCGAGCGGATGCCGAAGGCGTTTTCCTCGACGATGCGGCGGTCCTGATCGTTGGTTTCGTTCCAGACGTGCGTGAGGTCCTCGAGATCGTAATCCACGCCTTCAACCGCATCCTTGTGCACCAGCCATTTGGTAGTGACCATGGTCTCATTGGCGTTGAGCGGCAGCACGCGGAAGGAAATGGTGTGGTCGCCGAGGAAGTGGTTCCAGGTCGTCGGATAATGGAACAGAAGCAGCGCGCCGATATGGCTGATGCTGACGTCATCGGAAAGCGGCCGGCGCACGGCGCGTTTTCCCGACATGGTGTAGCTTTCCGCCTCGCCGATCAGCGGCATGCGGGCAACACGGAACTGGCCTTTCGGATCGATCTTGAAGCGGCTCGGCAGGCCGGCAGCCTCGCAGCGTGCCCAGTGGCCACCGATCTCGGGATCGCTTGCACCACCGTCCGTACCCGTAACGCTCGGGTTTTCAGGATAGGTGCGGCAGAGTTCCGGATGGTTGGCGGCGCAATGGTAGCACTCGCGGTTGTTTTCCCAGACGAGCTTCCAGTTACCCTTTTCGATGATCGTGCTTTCATGCGCGACCTTGGCTTCCCAGATGCGATGCGGCGCCATGTAGCTTTCGACCTCGGCGCGCATCGGCGCGAAATCGGCGGGCTGGTCTGCCAGGCAGATGAAGACGTAACCGGCAACGGTTTCGCAGTGGACCGGCTTCAGGCCGAATTCAGCCTTGTCGAAATCATCGCCCATATGGCGGGCAAACAGCAGCTTGCCGTCCAGATCGTAGGTCCACTGGTGATACGGACAGACGAGACGTGCGGACTGGCCCTTATGAGAAGAGCAGACGCGGGAACCGCGATGGCGACAGGAATTATGGAGGGCGCGAATCTGTCCATCGCGACCGCGAATGATGACGACGGAATAGGCGCCGACCTGAACGGTGATGTAGTTACCGGCCTTCGGCACTTCGCAATCATGGCCGACAAACAGCCAGTCGCGGTACCAGATGGTTTCCATGTCCAGATTGAAATAATCCGGGTCCGTGTAGAAAGACTGTTCCAGGCTGAAGCCTTCGCGGCGGTTCTTCAGCTGACGCAGTACGGTATCACGCAATTCCATGGCCAAATCCTCGATCAAACCGCCCTGCCCCACACCATTTATCGGACTGCGGAAGTGTGATCCCATCTAAACATCAGCGTTCATTTGCGGTAGCGCAGACAGCGACATCGGCTTCCGCATTGGCGACAAATTGCGACATGCGCCAATGGCCGTTGCACGCCATTCCGCTGCGAAATCCGGCAGCTATTCCCCGCCGGAAACAACGTCGCAATATGACGCATGATGTCGCGCGGCCCCCTCTCTACCCGTTAAAAAACGGGGGGTGTGGCGCAACGGAGTTTTAACATGCCCTAAACTATATTGCCTGATCGACAACAACGAGGGCGTTCCGGGTGGAGAAGGCGACACGCATACGTTATTTCGATGCCGGCAAACATTCGGTTACGCCGATACGTTCAAAGACCGCGCATTCGGATTTCCTGCGAACCGGGCGCATCAGCCGCTACGAAGAACGCTGGCTGCCGAGGGAACGCGTCTATTACAGCCATGAAGAAGTGGCGGCGATGACCGGACGCAAGCTCGAGGCTGCTGCCGATGCCACCCATAGCCGTCTCAATGGCTTTCACCAGTCCATCCGTTTTCCCAAGATGGTTTTCCACCATCTGCTGGATGAGCGGCCGCATCTCGGCTATTGCCATGTCACGGCAGCGAAAACCAGTTTCGACGCAGAGCGCCATGTGCTCTGGTCGTTCTATTTCGCGAATTTCTTCGCCGAGTTGAGCGGGGCCGAGAACTTCTTCGAAAACATCGATGCGCGCTATTCGCGGATGTATTTCGCAGTCGCCATCAACGCACTTCCAAACAAGAACGTCGCCATCGATACCTCCTTCCATCGCGGCGGCCTGCTGTTCCAGACCCACGACCCGCGCGTAGCGCTCAAAAACGTGCTTATGCTCGGCGCCCGCTCGGACGAGATGCGCAAGATCATCAAGGCAATATAAAAGCCACGATAGCGCTTTCCATAAGGCCCTGAAATACGCTATTGACGCCCTGAAAGGCAGCATCATGGCGCGTCATATCGATATCGAAAACGAGCGGGAAACCGCCTTGCAGGCGGCCGTCGAGGAGCTTTCCCGCGGCCAGCCAATCGCCCTGCCCACGGAAACCGTCTACGGCCTTGCTGCGGACGCCACCGATCCGGCGGCCATTGCCCGCATTTACGAAACGAAAGGCAGGCCGCAGTTTAATCCACTGATCTGCCATATGGCCGATATCGCCATGGCCGAACGTTATGCGGTTTTCGATCCCGTGTCGCGGCGCCTCGCCGAAGCCTTCTGGCCCGGCCCGTTGACGCTGGTTCTGCCACTGAAACCGGCAAGCGGCATTCACTCACTCGCAACGGCCGGGCTCGATACCGTCGGCATTCGCGTTCCGCAGGGTTTTGCCGGTGATCTGATCCGCCGGTTCGACAAACCTCTTGCTGCGCCCAGTGCCAATAGTTCCGGCAAGATCAGCCCCACCAGTGCGGCCCATGTCGAGGCCGATCTCGGTAACAGGATCAACCTCATTCTTGATGGCGGTGCTGCCTCCGTCGGTGTCGAATCCACCATCGTCAAAGTGGAAGACGACGGGCGGGTGCGGCTGCTTCGTCCCGGCGGCATCGTCACCGAGGAGATCGAGCGCATCACCGGCACCCAGCTCGAACGGCCGGAAAAGGCATCAGCCGCCATCGAGGCACCCGGAATGCTCGCCTCGCATTATGCGCCCGGTGCAGCCGTTCGCCTCGACGCGACATCCGTTTCTGCCAACGAGGCACTGATCCGGTTCGGCGGCATCGCGGTTGAGGGACAAGAGACGGCCCGTACCGTTCTCGACCTCAGCCCTTCCGGCGACCTTGCCGAGGCGGCCGCCAATCTGTTCGATTATCTCAAAGCAGCCGACGCGAGCGGTGCCGCGACAATCGCGGTCACAACCATTCCCGGCCACGGTCTTGGAGAGGCGATCAATGACCGCCTTTCCCGCGCCGCCGCGCCGCGAGGCTGACGGTACTTCACCATTTCGCCCACCGTTTCAAATGACAGCGAGACGCCAATGACAATCGCAGCCCCCTCCTCCGACATCCTCGACCGCTTCACTGCCATTGTCGGCGAAAAAAACGCGGTGCGCGACGCTGTGGAAATGGCGCCGCGTCTTGTGGAGAATCGCGGGCTTTACCATGGTGCGTCACCGCTGCTGCTCAAGCCCGGCACTGTCGAGGAGGTTGCAGCCATCCTGAAGCTCGCCAGCGAGACCGGCACGCCCATCGTGCCGCAGACCGGCAATACTGGCCTTGTGGGTGGCCAGACGCCGCGTGCTGACGGAACCGACATCATCCTCTCGCTCGAGCGCATGAACCGTATCCGCGACATCGATCCGGTCGCCAATACCATCGTTGCGGATGCCGGCTGCATTCTCGACGACATCCACAAGGCCGCATCGACCGTGGAGCGGATGTTCCCGCTGTCGCTCGGTTCGCAGGGATCGTGCCGCATCGGCGGTAATCTGGCCACCAATGCCGGCGGCACGGCGGTTCTCGCTTATGGCAATATGCGCCAGCTTTGCCTGGGGCTTGAAGTGGTGCTGCCGACAGGTGAAATCTGGGACGGGCTTCGCCGGCTGAAAAAGGACAATACGGGTTACGATCTGCGCGATCTCTTCATCGGTTCGGAAGGCACGCTCGGCGTTATCACCGGTGCGGTGCTGAAGCTTTTCCCCGTGCCGCTCGGCCATCAGGTGGGTTTTGCCGGTCTTCGATCCACCGACGATGCGTTGAAGCTGTTCGAAATGGCCTCAAACCTCTGCGGCACAGCGCTGACCGGTTTTGAGCTGATGCCGCGCATCGGCGTGGAATTCACCGCCAAACATATTCCCGGCGTGCGCGATCCGCTACAAACGCCGCATGACTGGTACGCGCTCATCGATATCTCCACCTCCGATTCGGCTGAGACGGCTGAAACAATGATGCAATCGCTGTTGGAGCGCGGTTTTTCCGCTGGGCTGGTCGAGGATGCGGTGATCGCTTCATCGGAAGCGCAGCGTCAGGCGCTCTGGCATATGCGCGAAAGCATGTCGGATGCGCAAAAGCCGGAAGGCGGCTCTATCAAACACGACGTTTCCGTTCCGGTGTCGAAGATACCGGAATTCATGGCAACGGCGGAAAAGGCCGTTCTTGCCGCCATTCCCGGCGCCCGCGTCTGCGCCTTCGGCCATCTGGGCGATGGCAACATCCACTACAATATTTCCCAGCCGGTTGGTGCGGACAAAGCTGAATTCATCGGTCGCTGGCGGGATATGAACGAGATCGTGCACGGCATCGTGCTGTCGCTCGGCGGCTCGATTTCGGCCGAACATGGCATCGGCCAGTTGAAGCGCGACGAGCTGGCCGCGATCAGGCCTGGCATTGAAATGGACCTGATGCGACGCATCAAACACGCCTTTGACCCCGCGGGCATCATGAACCCCGGCAAGGTGATCACCGCCCGCTAGGGACAGCAGCTTCATCATCGTTGCAGGTTAGTTGGAAGTTCTCGCCGTCCAGGCGGGAACCAGTTCCGCATTCAGGCGGCGCGGCTTTTGCGCGTGCACGAGCTGTGTCAGGCCCATGCCGGATTTTGCGATCGCCACCGCATGTTTCTTCGGCATCAGGTAGCCGCATTCCAAGGGAGGACGGCGGCGCACTATCCGGCTGAAAAAGGGCCGCTTGTGATACCGGGACGGCGAGAAACGCGCGGGCTCGGCACAGACAGCCACATATTCGAGAATCTCTTCGATCCAGCCGCTCTGCGGACGCGCACCCGGTTCGACCAGCAGGATCCAATGCCCGCGCGCCGAGCGCATGACGTCCTCAATATCCCACTGCGCATAAAAACGGCAGCCAGCGGCATCGGCGACGCGCGACGATCCATCGCGCGAACCGTGATCGAGGATCACAACGTCGCTTACCAGCCCTTCCACGGCCCCGGTTACAAGCGCAGACAGCGTATGCGCCAGTTCCGGTTCCTGATCCCGGCATTCCATTATGACTGTCAACATATGCATAGCTCTAACGCATCGCACAATAAATTGCCACTGCACTGGATGTCAGAAAATCCGCGACCGTTCAGGCTTAACTCTAACCCACCTTCAGGTGGGATTGACACAAACAAGACCCCGGCCGCGGGTCTGCCAGCTATCGATTTTGCATTTTTTGTTCTTGTAATGTTCTCGCTTCTGCGGTAGGAATTTAATCATTCGAAGAGGCAATGAAACGCCGGTTCGAGTGGAAACGGTTTAGGGCGTTGGCTTGCCTTGAGAGGCGTGCGGCACCCTGGGAGCATCCAGATGAGAGACCATACGCTTTCGGGGCAGGCTGCTTTCCAGCCGAGCCATACGCCTGACATTGCCAATGCGTTGGCCGATGCGTCGGGCCTGCGCATCGAGATCGACCGTCGTCGCGGGCGTGGTGCCGGACTTAACCCGGGCGGGCGCTTTGAGGCCCTGCAGCGGGAGGTTTTCGACGATGGCTGGCAGACCCTCGAGGAGCTGCCGGAGTTCCGCACCGAAGTGCAGGTGGAAAAGCCGCGCAGCATCATCAGCCGCAACGAATCGCCTGACATCCCTTTCGACCGTTCCATCAATCCCTATCGCGGCTGCGAACATGGCTGCATCTACTGTTTCGCCCGTCCGACGCACAGCTATATGGGGCTTTCTGCGGGGCTGGATTTCGAGGCGAAGCTTTTCGCCAAGCCGGATGCGGCAAAGCTGCTCGAAAGGGAGCTGGCGAAGCCCGGCTACAAGCCTCGCGTCATTGCCATCGGCACCAATACCGACCCCTATCAGCCGATCGAGCGCGAATGGCGCATCATGCGGCAGATACTGGAAGTGCTGGCAAAGGCCGACCATCCCGTCGCCATCGTCACCAAATCGGCCCTGATCAAGCGGGATATCGATATTCTCGCGCCCATGGCCAAGAAGGGTCTAGTCAAGGTTGGTATTTCCGTGACGACGCTGGACCGCAAGCTGGCACGCAGCATGGAACCGCGCGCCGCCACGCCCGAAAAGCGGCTGGAAGCGGTCAAGGCGCTGACGGATGCCGGCATTCCCGTGGCGGTGATGATGGCACCCGTCATTCCCGCACTCAACGATCATGAGATCGAACGCATTCTCGAAGCCGGCAAGGCCGCTGGCGCAACGGAGGCCTCCTATGTGCTGCTGCGCCTGCCGCTGGAGGTCAGCCCCCTCTTCCGCGACTGGCTGCTGCGCAACTATCCGGACCGCTACCGGCATGTCATGTCGCTGGTGCGCTCCATGCGCGACGGCAAGGATTACGATGCGGAATTCGGAAAACGCATGAAGGGTGCTGGTCCCTATGCATGGCAGATAGGCAGGCGTTTCGAAATGGCGACGAAACGGCTTGGCCTCATCCGCCGCGGCATTCACCTGCGCGACGATATCTTCGTGCCGCCGGGAGGTGCCGGCGTGCAATTGTCGCTGCTTTGAAAATATGAGGCCCGCTTGGCCGATCAAAGGCGCATTACGATGCGCGCAACGATACCCAGCGGTGCAGACACATAAAGAGTGGCAGCCCTTTCCTGTTGACGGGGCCATGCTCTTGACGAAATGCCCGGCGGGTTTTCCCTGGCCCGTCGGACATCACCCCCGGAACCCGCCGCCTCGCGTGCGATCGTTTTTCCTCCGCCGCCCCGTTGGAGGATCAAAGGTCATGACGACCTAAGGGGCACGGTTGGCCACGCCCCTTGACCCGGCTGGCCGCGCCCGTCATCGCCCGCTTCCGGGGGCTTGCAGGAGATCGGGTGTGTGTGCAAGTTTCTGCCGCATGAAACGCCGCACCACACCCGATTCTCCTGCCCTCTTTGATCTCGCCGATACGGGCCCCGATTTCTCCTTCGAACTTGAGGCGAGGAAGAAGGGGCTTTGGCCCGTGGCCGGCACGGATGAGGCAGGCCGGGGGCCTCTCGCGGGACCAGTGGTTGCGGCAGCTGTCATTCTCGATCCCGACAATATTCCTGGTGGTCTTGACGATTCCAAGAAACTGACCAAGCTGAAACGGGAAAGCCTGTTTCTGCAAATCATGGAAACATCGATCGTTTCCGTCGCCTCCTCCGGCCCCGGCCTTATCGACACCATGAATATCCTGCGCGCCAGCCTCGACGCGATGCGTCGCGCCGTACTCGGCCTCGAAATCTCCCCGGCCCTCGTGCTGGCAGATGGCCGCGACAAGCCGCCGGGCATCACCTGCGAGTCGAAGGCCGTCATCAAGGGCGATTCCCGCTCCCTCTCAATCGCCGCCGCTTCGATCATCGCCAAGGTGACCCGTGACCGGATGATGGAACGGGCCGGTGTAGTGCACAGCTCCTATGGTTTCGAAGGCCATGCGGGTTACGGCACACCAGCCCACCTGCGCGCCATAGAAAGCCATGGGCCCTGCCCGCTGCACCGGATGAGTTTCAGGCCGCTGAAGCAGGACTGATCGAAAACCACGATCCTGAAGCGGAGAATGCGGTCTCACCCGGGATTTCAGCGCCCTGCCATGAGGTGACGATCTCCGTCTCCACTGGTAGAATTCTATCTCAATGCGTGGACTTGACGGGCTTTGGGAGAAGAGATTTGGATTTCATGAAACTGTTGAAGTCGCTCGAAGAACTCCTCTACGAGCTGGTTTCATGGCTCCTCTTCTATCCGCTGACAATGTGGCGATCGGTCGTCGCACCGCTCAGCATGATGCGCTACGCCGATAGCGAACTCGCGGATCGGCTCGAGGACCAGTATGACGACACACTGAGTCCGCCCCTCTTCCTCCTGATCACTCTGCTATTTTCGCAGGGGCTCTCCGCCTCCCTTCCGACCATTTACGATCCCACATTGGCCGCCCGGGAGCTTGGTTCGGGTTCGAACCTGCTCATAGCGCGTGGCGTTATATTCGGGATTTATCCGCTGTGTATGGCCGTCACGCTTCTGCGGTGGAAACGGGTGAGGATCACCCGAAACTCCCTGCGTCCGCCGTTCTTCAGCCAATGTTACGTGGCTGCGCCGTTTACATTTGTCCTGGTTCTGGGTTTCGATTTTGCATCCATGCCTCTGGAACATGGCCTTACGGTCGGGCTCGCCATTATCGCGCTCGCCACGATCTGGTATGCGCAGGCTCAGATACGATGGCTGATGCAGGATCTCGGCTTGGGTATCGCGAAAGCAGGCCTGGCTTTCAGTGGCGCATTTCTGGTTGCCACCGCAGCAGCTTTTGTACTGGCGGTGCTGATAGCGCTCGAGGCCAAGACAATCTATCCCGCGATCACTTAACAAGCCTCGACAAATTGGCAGCCACGAATTGCCGGCCAGCATCCAATCCACAAAGCCGATGCTTTTTCTCCAAAGGTCGACAGACATCGATAGACACGCTGCAAGCCGGCACCACAGTGTGCACCCGCGAGCTTGCCAACACCGCCCCTGGCTGAGGCATAAAACAAAAAACCCCTCGCGGCGGGCGCCGGAGGGGTTTTGAATAGTCCGAGATGAAATTAGTTCAGCTTCGACTTCACTTCGCCAATGGTGTTGGCGAAAAGTTTGGCCTTTGCGGCAGCGGTGGTCTTTTCGGCAATGAGCTTCTCGGAAGCTGCAATGGCGATGTCCACGGCGGCGGCACGAACGGCGCCGATGGCGTCTTCTTCGGCCTGCTTGATCTTCTGTTCCGACAAGGCCGTGCGGCGGACGACGAATTCTTCCGTCTTCTGCTTGGCTTCGGCGGTCAGGGCGGCCGCTTCGCGTTCGGCAGCGGCAACGATGCCGGCTGCTTCAGCTTCGGCTTCCTTGCGCTTGCGCTGGTATTCGGCCAGCAGGTGCTGTGCCTCTTCGCGCAGACGCTTGGCTTCGGCCAGTTCGTCCTGAATGTTCTGTGCGCGCTCGTCCAGAGACTTTGAGAGCATGCCCGGAACCTTGAGATAGGCGATCAGGACGAAGAAAAGGACAAGACCGACGAGAGCGAAAAATGATGCATCAAACGCCATATCAGGCTCCCTTCACAGTCGAAGCGGCTGCAATGGCGGCCTTGACGTCGGAATCCTTGACCTTGGCGCCAACCAGCTGGTCGACGATTGCGGTCGCGGTTTCCTCGGCAATGGCGCCGACATCCGCGAATGCCTGATCCCTGATACCCGCAATGTGCTTTTCGGCGGCGGCAAGCTTCTCGGCAAGTCCGGCTTCGATAGCGACGCGGTCGGCATCGGCTTTCGCCTTGGCGGCGTCACGTGCCGCGGAGCCTATCGAGCTTGCCTTGGCGCGGGCTGCCGCGAGTTCTTTTTCATAGGTTTCGACGGCTGCGTCGGCTTCGCTTTTCAGCCGTGCCGCTTCATCGAGATCCTGTGCAATGCGCCCATGACGGTTTTCGAGAATGCCGCCGACGCGAGGAACGATGACCTTCTGCATGAGCAGGTAGAAAAGGCCGAACGTGATCGCCAGCCACAGGACCTGCGATGCATAAGTAGACTGGTCGAACGGCGGGAAAACGCCGGAAGCACCGTGTTCGGCGCCGTGCGCTACACCGGTTTCCGTGTGCGTGGCTTCCGGTTGCGGCTGGCCGACAGCCGGAGTTTCCGTATGCGTTTCACCTACGGTCGGTGCTGACTGGGCATAAGCCTCGGTCACGAACATGCTCACCTCCAGGGGGACTGCAAATGCGAAGGATCACGGCAAGCAATTTGCGCGAGCCGTGATCCAGACCTGATGCCGTTATTAGACAGCGAACAGGAGAAGGAGAGCTACGAGCAGCGAGAAGATGCCCAGAGCTTCCGTAACGGCGAAGCCGAATACCAGACGGCCGAACTGGCTGTCGGCAGCAGAGGGGTTGCGCAGTGCGCCGGAGAGGTAATCACCGAAGATACGGCCGAGTGCGAGGGACGTACCAGCCATGCCGAGGCATGCGAGACCTGCGCCGATGTACTTTGCTGCTTCCGCTTCCATGTGAGACTCCTTGAGATATTGGTTGTTGCGGCTATCTTTTGGCGCCCGTTGCCGGGGCCAGCGACTTTACTTCTCAGTGACCACCATGCACGGCGTCGTTCAGGTACATGCAAGTCAGTACCGCGAACACATAAGCCTGCAGGAAGGCAACGAGAAATTCGAGAGCGGTCATTGCGACCGTCATGATGAGAGGCAGGACTGCACCGCCAATACCGAGCGCGCCGAGCGCACCCATGGAGGCGACGAAGCCTGCGAAAACCTTGAGCGTGATGTGGCCAGCCAGCATGTTCGCGAAGAGACGAACGGAAAGGCTGATTGGACGCGACAGGAACGAAATCATTTCAATTGATGCGACAAGCGGCAAAAGCGCCTTCGGCACGCCCGAAGGGGCGAAGATGCCGAAGAAATGCAGACCGTGCTTGTAGAAACCGTAAACGACGACCGTGCCGATGACGAGGCAGGCAAGCGCGAAGGTGACGATGATCTGGCTGGTGACCGTGAAGAAATACGGGAACATGCCGAGAAGGTTCGCAGTCAGCACGAACATGAACAGCGAGAATACGAATGGGAAGAACACCATGCCCTTTTTGCCTGCGCCTTCGCGCAGCATGGAGGCGATGAATTCATAGGACATTTCAGCAACGGACTGCATGCGGGTCGGGATCAGACCGCGGCTCGACGTTGCGAAATAAAGGAAACCGGAAGCGGCGGCCACGGTCGCGACCATGAAAAGCGACGCATTGGTGAAGGAAAAATCGACGCCGCCAATTTCGATCGGAATGATCGGCTGCACCAAGAACTGATGGGTCGGATCGTTTGCCACCGGCTGCCCTCTTTACCTGTCGCCGCTCACGGCGGCATCTCAACTGCAAGAAAAAACAGCTTAAACGCCGTCTTTTCCACCCTCGTCTCGCTTGTCGGCTCTCTCAAGCAGCGGCGGCTTTGCCACCGCGCCCGTGGAGCGGAACACATTCAATACGCCTGCGCAGAAACCGAGAAGAAGAAGAACGATCATCCCCCACGGCGTCGTGCCGACAAAATAGTCCAGAAGATAACCCAGCATAGCGCCGACCACGATGGCCGAAATGAACTCCGATGAGAGCTTCACCGCCATCGCAAAGCCTTTCCGGCTTTCCGCGGCGTTGGTCTCCGCCCTCACTTCCGCCTCATCCTCCGCCTTCACCTTTGCCAACTCTTCGGCAAGGCGCTTGCGACGCTCGTCCAGACTATCGTCACGGTTGCCAGTCATCTTAAAATCCCACCCATTTTCTCCGTTCCAGCCATGCCAGAACCCTTTGGAGTTGTAAACGGTGACGGATTAAGCCTGTTCCAGCCCGCTCTGAAGTCGCGCGCAACATAGTTTTAGGGGCTTCGCTAGTCAAGGCACTGGCGAAGCTTGTTTTTTGACAAATTAAATATTTAAAAACAAAGACTTAACGCCAAATCGCCGTTTGTCGACGATGTTTCCCCCGGGAATCGGCATTTTTGACACGCAAATTGCGACAAATTGGCGGTGGTATCAGCTCCAGCCGCCACCATAGGTTCGATAAAAGACGTGCAAGCCAATCCTGCCGACCTTCTTCATGGATTTTCCCCAGGCGGGACGAACATAGACGGCATGATAGTGAGTCGCGGAGCCCACTTCCGTCAGCCAGATTTTGCCGGCGGTGGTTGCCATGGCCACTTCGCGCGCCATTTTCCAGTGACGTTCGGAATTCACCCGGTCCTTTATATTGTCGCAGGCGAAGGAGAACTGGCAGCGGTTGCGCCAGTCCTTGTTCTGATAAACCACACCGCAGATGGTTTTCGGATAAGCGGGGTTGCGCACGCGGTTAAGGATCACCTGTGCCACCGCCGCCTGTCCCTTGACCGATTCACCGCGCGCCTCGAAATAGATGCCGGATGCGAGGCATTGCTGTTCGGCTGCGGAAAACACGGCAGCGGGCAGCGGCGTTGCCGCCCATGCGTGATCGTCCGCGCCGATCAACGGCACGAAGCGGCCGGCCTCCGGCTTTTTCAGAATGGCGTCGAACGGCGATTCACGGGCGAAATCCGGTTCGGCCGGCGCGTAAGCCGTGGCGAGAATATCGGGAGTCCTGTTGGTGACGAGTTCCGCCAGCATCGGAGAGACGCTTTTGTCCGCCTTCTTTTCTTCACGGCGGAAATAGAAGGAGGCAAGTTTGACGTCGCTGCCGCGTTTCGGTTTCACGAAAGCCGTGCGGTCCTTGCGCTTCAGCGGCTCTATATCCAGCATGCTGGTGCGCTCCAGCACGGAACCGGCGGTGAAGGCCTTTGGCGGCTGCATGATTTCGGTTGCGACGATGCGACCCTTCTTGGCGGCACGGTTGACGCGCTCGCTGTCGGGTGTCGTCTCGTCACCCTTCTTGTTGGTGACGAAAGCCACCTTGCGGCCATCGGGCAGGGTCATGCCGCTGCCATGCAACGCCGCCTCCCCTTCCGCATCGTTAAAGGTGAGCGAGGCATTATGGACAGAGCCTGCCGGTGACGCGGTCAGCACCATGCGCCATTGCTCGCCGCCATTGTCCAGCCCTGCCAGCAGGGAGGCCAAATCCGCGCGTGCGGCAATGGAAGGAAAGACAAGCCAGGCAGCAAGGCCGAAGACAACGGGTGAGGTCCATGCCTGAAGGGACGCAAAGGACCGACGACGCATTACTCTTTTCGAACGCAAAACCAGCACTCCGAACACCAGGAACCATATTTGTTACAGGTGTTCGAGAATCTCTTATTAACCTTGATGCTTGGTTAACGCCGCGCGTGGGCGCGGCTTCACGTTAATGTGTAACCACCTTCTAATAATCAGACGACGACGTGAGACCCGAGTTCCACCACGCGGTTGGCCGGAAGGCGGAAGTAGTCCGAGGGATCGGCGGCCGTTTCGGCAAGCGCGATGAACAGTCGGTTCTGCCAGCCGGGCATGCCCGATTTCGGATCCGGCACCAGCTTGCGGCGACCGAGATAAAACGAGGTGGACATGATGTCGAACTTGTAACCCGTGCGCCTGAGGTAACCGAGCGCCTGGGTGACGTTCTGCGTTTCCATGAAGCCGAAATGCAGTTCGACCACGGCAAAACGATCGCTCAGCTTCGTCAGTGTGTAACGATTTTCGGGACGGACGCGCGGCTGGTCTTCCGTGCGGATCGTCAAAATCACGTTCTTGTCGTGCAGGACGTGGTTGTGCTTGAGATTGTGCAGCAATGCAGCGGGTGCGGCATCCGGATCGCCAGTCAGGAAAATCGCTGTGCCGGGCACGCGCACCGGCGCATGGGCGCTTTCCTTTTCCACCGAAGCCACGAAAGCCTTCAGCGGCACATCGCTGCGGCGGGTTTTGGCGAAAAGGATTTTCGAGCCGCGCTGCCAGGTGGTCATGATGATGGTGAAAGCGATTGCCAGCAACACCGGCACATAGCCGCCATCATGTATCTTGAGCAGGTTTGCACCGAGGAAAATCAGTTCCAGCAGCAGAAGCGGCGCCAGCACGCCAATCGCCAGCCAGATGGACCATTGCCAGCGCTTGCGAACGAATTCGAAGAACATCATGCTGGTGACGACCATCGCGCCGGTAACGGAAATGCCGTAGGCGGTGGCCAGTGCATCCGAACTTTTGAAGGTGAGCACCAGTGCGACGACGCCGAACAGCAGGATGGTGTTGACGGCAGGAAGATAGATCTGCCCGGTATTGGTTTCCGAAGTGAAGAGGATTTCCATGCGCGGCAGATAGCCGAGATGGATCGCCTGACGCACGAGCGAGAACGCGCCTGTTATAACCGCCTGGCTGGCGATGATGGTGGCGGCGGTCGCCAGAATGACGGCCGGCAGGATCGCCCATTGCGGGAACATCAGGTAAAACGGATTGGACATCGCCGCCGGGTCCTTGAGAACCAGCGCGCCCTGACCGAGATAATTCAGCGTCAGTGCCGGGAAAACCAGACAGAACCATGCCCACTGGATGGGACGGCGGCCGAAATGGCCGAGATCGGCATAAAGCGCTTCAGCACCGGTGATCGTCAGGAAAACCGCGCCCAGCACGACGATGCCATAAAAGCCTTCATTGGCGAGAAACTCGACCGCATGCCAGGGGTTGAAGGCATAGAGAATGCCGAAATCATCGGCGATGTGAATGAGGCCGGCTAAACCCATGACCAGGAACCAGACGGCGGTGATCGGTCCGAAGAATTTCGCCACCGTTCCCGTACCGTGCGATTGGATCGCGAATAGGCCGATGAGAATGCAGACGGAGATCGGAATAATAAAGTCGTCCATGGCCGGAGTGACGAGCTTCAGACCCTCCACCGCCGAAAGCACTGATAGCGCCGGCGTGATCATGGCATCGCCCAGGAACAGGGCTGCGCCGATGAGGCCGAGCACGATGAGAACGCTGCGGTGAGTGCCCGCCGTCTTCATCAACAGCGCCAGAAGCGAGAGTGTGCCGCCCTCGCCGTCATTGTCGGCGCGCAGCAGGAGCGTGATATATTTGAACGTCACGATGATCGTCAGAGACCAGATCATCAGGGATGTCAGGCCGATGACTTCTTCTCTCGTCACGCCATCATAGGCGATCGGCTTTAGCGCTTCGCGGAAGGCATAGAGCGGGCTGGTGCCGATATCGCCGTAGACGACGCCGATAGAACCAAGGATCGCGGCATAAAGCCCCTTGTTCTGATGCTTGTCATCCGAATCCGGCTTCTCGGTAAAGTCCTTGTCTGCGATTTGAGACATGATGATCCTGGCTCCTTAGAGCCAGCCCTTCCAACGGAAAAAGAGAAACGGGATGATTGCCGACATCAGCATGACGACGAGCGCGAGTGGATAGCCAAACGTCCAGTTCAACTCCGGCATGAGCTGAAAGTTCATTCCGTAAACCGACGCCACCAGAGTGGGCGGCAAGAACACGACCGACGCTATCGAGAAGATCTTGATGATGCCGTTCTGCTCGATGTTGATGATGCCGAGAGAAGCGTCCAGCAGGAATGTCAGATTGCCGGAAACGAAGGAGGCATGTTCGCTCAACGACTGGATATCCCGACCGATCGATTTGCTCTGTTCCCTCGCGTCCTTGTCCTGCTGGACCTGCGCACTTGTGGACAGAAAAGTCTGCAGGCGTGCAAGGGAAGCAAGGCTGTCGCGAACCTTGGAGATCAGCCGGTGATAGGCGGCAATGTTCGTCAGTCGGTCTTCCAGATAACGCGGTGCCTTGCGCTTGCTGCGCGCCTGGCTGCCGAGAAGATCGGCGGCGAGATTGTCGATGCCTGCCACCGAGTTTTCGAGAATTTCCGCCGTGCGATCGACGATGGTTTCCAGCAGTTTCAGCAACAGCGCCGTGCCGCTGCGCATCTCGTGCGGCACGCGGGTGATGGCGGCGGTGAAGAGGTGGAATGATTTCGGCTCGGCATAACGGATCGTCACAAGGCGCTTGCCGGCAAGAATGAAGGCAACATCGGTCAGGCGCGGACCGTCGGAATCTGCCTTCCAAACCAGAGAGGCGGTCATGAAGACGTTGCCATCTTCCATGTAAAGGCGGCTGGAAGGTTCGATATCCTTCAAATCCTCGCGGGTGGGCAGCTCTAGCCCCAGCAGTTTTTCAACATACTGCTCTTCCGTCCTCGTCGGATTGATAAGGTCGATCCAGACGATATCGTCGGGAATCTGTTCACGGCCGTCGTCTGGCGACAGGCTGATCGCCTCGCAGTTGGCGCGATAGGCTTTTATCAATCCGTTTCTCCGGTCCGCATCGCTGGCTTCAGCCGCAATGCTGCTTAACATATCCTGTTCAAGGTCGGCAAACCTTTGGACGACACTTCAGGGAACACCGGAACGAGCGGGATTTTCACATCCCGCCGGACTGACGGACCAAGAACCAAACGGCGCAGGGCTATGCTCCCAAAGCGAGACCCAATCAAGCAATATTTTCTCGCGACAGCATTGCAGGCGATGCATCTCTGGCGTTCAAATGCATCGGCCTTTCCCGAAGCCACCAGTTAACATATTGTTTTTAAAATATATCCAGGCAGGACAATCGCCCGGCCTTTTTTTCTTCCTTAACCGGTACGTTATTCGAAAACGATTTTCGGGGCGGCTTTTCTTTCGCCCGCACCGATGCGGGCCCAGACTTTTTCCGCAATATCGCGGTAGATGGCGGCCTGCGGACCATCCGGCTCGGCGGCAACCACCGGCGTTCCGGCATCAGACATTTCACGGATGGAAATGGTGAGCGGCACTTCGCCGAGGAACGGCACGCCAATCCGCTCAGCCTCTGCCTTGGCACCGCCATGGCCGAAAATATCATAACGCGCGCCAGTATCCGGTGCGATGAAGTAGCTCATATTCTCGACGACGCCGAGAAGCGGCACTTCCACCTTGCGGAACATGGTGATGCCCTTGCGCGCGTCGATCAGCGCCAGATCCTGCGGCGTGGAGACGATGACGGCGCCGGCGAGCGGCACCTGCTGGGCGATGGTGAGTTGCGCGTCGCCGGTGCCAGGCGGCATGTCGAGCACCAGCACATCGAGTTCACCCCAGGCGACTTCACGCAACATCTGCATCAATGCGGATTGAACCATCGGCCCGCGCCAGATCATCGCCGCTTCCTCATCCACCAGAAATCCCATGGACATGACCTTCAGTCCGTAATTTTCCATGGGAATGATGATGCGGTCTTCCTGCTGCTGCGGGCGTCCTGAAATCTTCAGCAGTCGTGGCAGCGAGGGGCCGTAAATGTCGGCGTCGAGCATGCCAACCTTGAGGCCCAGCGCCTGCAGGCCCAGCGCCAGGTTGACGGCGGTCGTGGACTTGCCGACCCCGCCCTTGCCCGAGGCAACGGCGATGATCGCGCCGACGCCGGGAACGCCGACCTTCGACGAGCCGGGCTGCGCGGGCGGGCGGCCGGTTGCAGCCGCAGGGCGCGCGGGTGCTGGTGCCGGGCGCGCCGGTGCGGGTTGTTGTGTGCCGGGTTTGCGATCCGCCGTCAGCGCGACGACGGCACCGGCGATACCCGGAACGCCCTTGGCGGCCTGTTCAGCCGAAAGCCTCAACGGCTCCATGTCGGCTGCCCTGTCGGCCGGGACGGTAATAGAGAAATAGGCTTTCGCGTCGGCGATGAAGATTTCCGAGACCATGCCAAGCGCCACAATGCTTTTGCCGCTGCCCGGATAGATGACTGCCTCCAAAGCCGTTTCGACCTGGTGCTTGCTGACCTCTGCCATATGTTTACTCCGCTACATCATCCCGCCGGATATGGGCTGCATTCCGCGCCATCCATAGACAAACGCGGCCCGTTCGCCAATGCCAAACCGCAAACAGCGGATCATCGCGACGGTTTATTCGCAGACTTCAGATTTCGTCGTCCATATCAAGCGTTTCCGGATCGAAAACCCGACCATCGAAAAAACAGTCGGGGCCGAGGACAAGACCCGAGCGTGACGCCCCGACATGGACCGGCTCCCGCAACGTGCCTTCCAGCTTCAGGTTCGCGCCCGGCACCGGCACGAAAAGCGGCTTCATCGCCTTGCGGAAGATATCCGGCCGATAGGCATTGCGCGCGGCCTCCACCACGGCTGCATCGAACCGGCGATCGGGGGGAACCTCGCCCCAGCGCAACATCTGGCTGAAGAACCACAGCGCCTGGCTTTGCCAAGGGAAATTGGCGGCCTTGGCGCTTGTTACGAAAAACTCCTGAAAACGCTGCATGTCCCTTTGCGAAGTGGAAATATAACCCGTCAGCGCTGGAAGCAGGAATTCGCCGTTCTCGTCAATATAATGGGGGGCGGCAAGAATGCCGGTAAGTTCCTCGATATTGGCGGAGTTGGCGCACCATTCGCCGGCGCGATAAAGCGAACGCAGCAAGCCTTCCAGCACAGTGGCGTTCTCTTCCGCCCAGGGCCGCTTCACGGCCAGTATCTTTTCAGGCGCATTGTGCCAGATCAGCGCTCCCGTGGTGACGATCCGCCCGCCGCCATCCAGCACCACAGCGCTGCCCGCCGGTTCGGCGGTACAGAGCGCATCGACCTTGCCGCTTTCCAAAAGCGCCGGCATAGCCTTCGGCAGGGCTTCAACGATTTCCATGTCGCGGCCGAGCAGCACCCCGCAGCTTCCGAGCAGATAACGCAACGCATAAAACGGCGTGGACACAATATCCTCGATCGCAAAGACCGGCGGTTTTTCACCCGCCGCCCGGCGCGCGGAACAGACACGGGCCATCGCCCGCCCGAACGCGGCCGGGTCCGGCAGCTTCATGCCCTCCCGGTAAAGCTCGTCGAAAAATCCGTGCGAAACGGTCGTTGCCGATCCGCCAAGGGAAAGAGTGAAGACGCCGACAATATCGGCCGGCAGGTCATCGAGGCCAACCGCGGAACTGACGGGAACCGCGGCGGGCAAATGGGCGATCTGAACCTCGTCCTCGCCAAGTGCTGCGAGCACGGCGCGCGCGGATTGTTTTCGGATGAGTTCCAGTTCGACGCCTTCGTCGGCAGCAAAGCCTTTTTCGGCAGCGGCTATCAGTACGGCGCAATCGACAGTCGGAGAAAACCCCGCTTTTATCCTATGCCGTTCCGGCAAACGATTTCTCCTTCCCGGTGATTCGAAAGAAGGATCGCCCAGGAACCCATTTATCACAATGATAAATTTGCGGTTTCGCTATTTAATCAGACCGACCCGGAGCGCCTTTGCGACGGCTTGGGTGCGGTTGACAGTATCGAGTTTTTTCGTCGCACGGTTCAGGTAGTGATTGATGGTATGTTCCGAGAGCATCATGATTTCAGCGATCTCGGCGCTGGTCTTGCCGGCGGCCGTCCAGTTCAGACAATCTATCTCGCGCTCGTTCAATGTCTCGGGAACCCGCAGGTCAAGGCGGCGGATTTCAGATAGCCGGGCAAAGATGTGGCTGGAAATGTAAAAAAGTTCCGCCAGCTGGCTGGTGGGCAAACTCGTTTTGTTACCGGAAAAGGACACCGCTCCCCGCATCGTGGTGATGTCGTGAACGGGAAACCACACCGAATTGATCATATCGAACCGCTCAAAAAGTCCGATGACCGGTTTCTTCGGCGCGTTTTCGTCGCCGCTGACCAGAAAATCCAGGGAGACGGAAAAGGGTGTGGTCGATTTCTTCAACTGCGCCATCACCCGGCTTCTCTGCAGCATGCCCTCTTCATCATAACGCTGCAAAAGCTCGGCCGGCCAGCTGGTGATGATGGTGCATTGCGACAATTCGCTCGCCATTTCGGCCGACAGGTCAAGCACCATGAAGGCCTTGAATCCCCAGGCTTCCGTCAGCCGTTTCAAAAACCGGAATATATCAAATTGCGTGTTGAGACCGGCGATCTCGCGAACGCAATCAACACCAATCGACTGAACGGCGGCCGTCTCTGTTTTCTGCATGAAGCGGTTCTTCAAAAAAGAGAAAATACCGCCGCAAAGGCCTGCCTTCGTGCGGAAATTGCGCGGATGTTACTCGCCAAAATGATTCATGCAAACAAAAGTTGAAACTTAATTCCGAATAATCGAAAATAAGATTTCACTTACACGCATCGGCGCGCGATCTGCCGTTTTTGAAGCGGAAACCAACAGCTTCACGCATCCATTTTTCTCAACCATTCGCAACCGGAGATAATCTGCAGGCAAGTTCCGCCGAAATTTGATCGGCCGTTTCGCGCACCAGAGGACCCCATTTCCGCAGTTGCTCCACATCCACGCGATAGGCTGGGCCGGTGACGGAAATCGCCGCGAGAAAATTGCGCCCCGGCGCCCTTACCGGCGCGGCAACGCAGTGGATGCCGATTTCATGCTCCTGAAGGTCGAAACCGTAGCCATTGCTGCGAATGGCGGCCACATCCTGCGCCAGCATTTGCGGGGTTACGATCGTATTTTGCGTGAAGCGGTGGAAGTCCAGCTCTGCGGCAAGTGCAGCGAGTTCGTCAGGGGAAAGCATTGACAGCGCGGCCTTGCCCACCCCTGTGCAGTAGGCGGGGGATGTCTTGCCCACCTGCGAATGCATGCGCAAAGTATGCTTGCCCTCCATCTTGTCCAGATAGGTGACTTGCCCGCCGTTCAGAACGGCAAGATGCACGGATTCCTGCGTCGCCTCCTGCAATGCCGCCAGATGCGGCGCGGCAACGCTGCGCAGATCATTGCCGCTCCAGGCCTTGGCAGCCAATTGCAGCAGCCTTAGACCCACGACATAGGTCTGGTCGGCGACATGATCGACCAGACCTTCGGCCACGAGATGGGCGAGCTGGCGGTGCACCGTGCCGCGCGGCTGGCCGCAAGCCTCGACAACGTCGGTGAAGCGCATCGGTTTTTCGGCAAGGGCGATAAGCTCCAGAAGCGAGACGGCCTTACCAAGCGTGCCGGTTACGCTTTCCTTTTTTCGCTCCAAGGCAGGAACCACCTCATGCTCGCTGTCATTTGGGTTTTTGTGATCAGGCATGGCAACATCCACCGTCATCTGTCTTGACATAAGCCTGCGGCCAAGAGAATAATTCCACTTAGTAAAATCTAGTTCCAAATAATGGAACAATCAAGCCCCTCACTGGACGAGACGATGCCGATGATGCAAGCCCATTTCCCTGACCTCAAGGACGCGGGCGTGCTCGTCACCGGCGGCGGCTCCGGCATCGGGGCATCGCTGGTAGAGGCCTTTGCGGCGCAGGGCGCAAGGGTCGCATTCATCGACATCGCCGAAGAGCCGAGTGTGGCGCTCGTTGCGCGGCTTGCTCATGCCGCACGCCATCCGGTCCATTTCTTCAAGACCGACCTGCGCGATATTGCGGCGACCCGGCAGAGCGTGGAGGCGGCAGCAGCTGCAACCGGCGGCATCAAGGTGCTCGTCAACAATGCCGCATGGGACGACCGCCACGACATCGATACCGTCACAGAAGCCTATTGGGATGCCAATCAGGCCGTCAATCTCAAGCAGATGTTCTTCACGGTTCAGGCCGCCTTGCCACATCTGCGGCAGGCGCAGGACGCAGCCATCATCAATTTCTCCTCGATTTCGTTTTTGCTGAACATGGGCGAGCTTCCTTCTTATGCGGCAGCCAAGGCCGGCATCATCGGCCTGACGAAAAGCCTGGCCGGACGGTTGGGGCCGGAAAATATCCGCGTCAACACGTTGCTGCCGGGCATGATCGTGACGGAACGGCAGAAAGAATTGTGGCTGACGGACGACGACGTCACCTCGACCACGGCACGGCAATGTCTCAAGCGCACGCTTGTCGCCGCCGATCTGGTGGGTCCGTGCCTGTTTCTCGCATCATCGGCATCGAGCGCGATCACCGCGCAATCCATAATCGTAGACGGAGGCCTATTATAATGTCTGAACCCGCTTTTATCGCCGTCGACTGGGGCACGACCAGTTTCCGGCTCTGGCTGCTCAGCCGGTCCGGCGCGGTGCTGGCTGAGCGCAGAAGTGCTGAGGGCATGACGACGGCCATGCGGACCGGCTTTACAGAGGTGCTGCAATCGCATCTCGATGCCATCAGCGCACCGGAAAAACTGCCCGTTCTCATCTGCGGCATGGCAGGTGCGCGGCAGGGCTGGGTGGAGGCCGGTTATATCGACGTGCCTGCATCGCTTTCAGCGGTTCTCGATGGTGCGGTGCGCGTGCCGGGTCAGGAGCGGGATGTCCGCATTCTGCCGGGGTTGGCGCAGCGGGACAAAAACGCACCTGATGTGATGCGTGGCGAAGAAACGCAATTGCTCGGTGCACTCAGCTCCGCCGGTGGCGGCAGGAAGCTGGTCTGCATGCCCGGCACCCATTCCAAATGGGTAACGGTGGATGGCAGCGACGTGACGGGCTTTGCCACCTTCATGACCGGTGAGCTGTTCGAGGTCATCTCGAAACAGACCATCCTTTCCCATGCGGTGGCAGAAGCCGAAGCCTTTACCGGCGAGCACGAGGTATTCAGGGCGGCGGTGCGCGACGTCTATGCCAATCCGCAGCTCGCCACCAACCGTCTGTTCACCCTGCGCTCCGGACAATTGTTGCACGGCCTCACCGCGACAGATGCCAAGGCCAAGCTTTCCGGCATCATGATCGGACTGGAAATCGCCGGTGCGCATTCCTCCGTACGGCGGGACACGCCGGTGGTGCTGATCGGCTCTGGCGCGCTCGGCGCGCTTTACGAGGGTGCATTCGCAGCCCTTGAGATTCAATATACTGTCATCGACGCAGACGAGGCCGTTCGGCGTGGGTTGTTAGCCGCCGCAAATGCCATCTGGTCATAGATTATTCAGTGGAGCGGAATTCCAGGCGAAAACCGCTCACGCTTTTCGCCATCCCGCTCAAGGACGAAAGACCCACCATGCGTATCCCCTTCCCCGCCATGAAATATCCGCTGATCGCCATCCTGCGCGGCCTTAAACCCGAGGAAACCGAAGGCGTCGTCGGCGCGCTGATCGAGACCGGCTTCCGCGCCATCGAAATCCCGCTCAATTCGCCCGATCCGTTCCGCTCGATCGAGATCGCCGCGAAGATGGCGCCCGCCGATTGCCTGATCGGCGCCGGCACCGTGCTCAGCACGGAAGACGTGGATGCGCTGGACGCCGCCGGTGGCAAGCTGATGGTCAGCCCCAACGCCGATGCCGACGTCATCACCGCCGCGCGCGTCAAGGGCATGGTGACGATGCCGGGCGTTCTGACTCCGACCGAGGCTTTGGTTGCCGCAAAGGCCGGAGCAACCGGGCTGAAGTTCTTTCCCGCCAGCATCATCGGCCCGGCCGGCATCAATGCGATCCGGACGATCCTGCCGAAGGATCTGGTCATTGCCGCCGTCGGTGGCGTCTCGGACAAGAATTTCGCCGACTATACCAACGCCGGCATCCTCGCTTTCGGGCTTGGCACCAGTCTCTACAAGCCCGGCATGACGGCCGCGGAGGTGCGCGAGCGCGCCATCGTCACACTTTCGGCCTATGATGCAGCAATTGGAGGATAAAAGCATGGCGACCGTTTTTCCCTTTGCCGGACGTGTTCTTGACGAAACGCCGATGACGCTTGGCGAAGGCCCGACTTTCGACCCGGTGACCGGCACGGCCTGGTGGTTCAATATCATCGGGCGGGAACTGCATGAATTGCATCTCGCTTCCGGCCGCAAAACGGTGCACGCCCTGCCCTTCATGGGCAGCGCACTGGCGAAAATCAGCGACCACAAGCAATTGATCGCCTCCGATGACGGCCTTTTCCTTCGCGATACGGCAACCGGCGTGTTGACGCTGCATGCGGAGCTTGAAAAGGATATGCCCGACAACCGCTCCAATGACGGGCGTATGCATCCCTCGGGCGCGCTGTGGATCGGCACCATGGGCCGCAAGGCGCAAATCGGCGCGGGCAGCATCTACCACGTTGCCAGGGGAACCGTGACCAAGCTGTTTGCCGATGTCAGCATTCCAAATTCGATCTGCTTTTCGCCCGATGGCGCGACCGGATATTACGTCGACACCAAGGTCAACGAGCTGATGAAGGTGCCGCTCGATGCCGAGACGGGACTTCCCACCGGCAAGGCAGAGGTGTTCATTGACACCGCCGGCATCGACGGTGGCGTAGACGGATCGGTCTGCGATGCGGAAGGGCATATCTGGAACGCCCGATGGGGAATGGGTGCGGTCGATCGTTACGATGCCGACGGCAACCACATCGAACGCTATCTGGTGCCAGCGGGACAGACGACCTGCCCGGCCTTCATCGGCCCCGATGCGTCGCGCCTTCTCGTCACATCCGCCCGCGAAAATCTTGACGACGACGCCATTGCCGCCAATCCGCAGCATGGAAAGACATTCGAGCTCGGGATTGAGGTGAAGGGCAGGTTCGAGCCGCTCTACCGGTTGTGAAGCGCGGCGCGTGCCGCCTTCTCATTCCTGTGCTCATCACAGGGATGAGGTTGGGGAGGTCCCTACAGCCTCATGTGCAAGGCCATTCCATTTCTCAGGGAATATCCGACAGGATCTCGCGATAGTTTTCGTGAAGGTAACGCTGCGTGGCGGCCGCATCGGCGGGGCGGCCGTAAAAATAGCCCTGCCCCATAGCGCAGCCGAGCGCGCGCAGTTTTTCCTCTTCCGCCTGCTCCTCGATACCCTCCGCGACGACCTCGAGATCAAGCCCTTCGCACATGGCGACGATGGCCTTGATGATATGTTCCGAAGGACGGTCGCTGCTGATGCGGGAGACAAAGGCGCGGTCGATCTTGACCTTGTCGAAGGTGAAGTCGCGCAGGCGGCCAAGGCTCGACTGGCCGGTGCCGAAATCGTCAAGAGAGATACGAACACCCGCACCCTGCAATTCGCTGATGATGCGCTGCGCGGTATCGGCGGATGTCATGACAGCCGTTTCGGTTATTTCAAGCTCCAGCCGGTGCGGATCAAGGCCGACACGCGACAGGATGGACAGAATATTATCCGCTGTGCCGGGGTCCATCAATTGCGCGGAAGACAGGTTGAAGGACAGGAAAAGCTCTCGCGGCCAGAACAGCGCCGCTTCCGCCGCCTTCCTCAACAGCGCTTCCGACAGCGCGTCGATGAAGCCGCGTTCTTCGGCCAGCGGCACGAAAACGGCGGGCGACACGAAACCGAGATCGGGGTCGTTCCAGCGGGCGAGTGCCTCGAAACCGATGACCTTCGCTTCTTCCAGCCTGACGATGGGTTGGAAATGCACGTCGATCGCATCGGTGATGATGGCGTTACGCAACGCCTGTTCCAGCTGGGTGGCGCGCTTCATTTCCTGCGCAATCTCGCGCGAATAGACCGTTATCTGGCCACGGCCACGGCGCTTGGATCGGTAAAGCGCGGTCTCGGCGCTTTTCAGCAAATCCTCGAAATCATCGCCG
Source organism: Agrobacterium sp. 10MFCol1.1 (assembly GCF_000381165.1). NCBI lineage: Bacteria > Pseudomonadati > Pseudomonadota > Alphaproteobacteria > Hyphomicrobiales > Rhizobiaceae > Agrobacterium > Agrobacterium sp. 10MFCol1.1. Next base: position 295,042 of record NZ_KB906072.1, read on the forward strand.
GCGAAGGGATAGATGGCAAAACCGAAGGAGGAGGAAAGCCGGACGTTGCGGTCGCCGAGATCGTAAGGCGCAGAAAGCACGTCCTTGATCATGTTGCCGATGCGCTCTGCGCCGGTGCGTTCGAATACCAGCGGCAGCACGAAGGCGAACTCGTCGCCATCATGGCGCGTCACGGCGGCGCCATCGGGAATGCAAGCCTTCAGCCGATGCGCGACCTGGCACAAAATCTCGTCGCCCGCCTGCACGCCGAAAAGATCGTTGATGGGTTTGAAGCCGTCAATATTCGCAATGCCGACGGTGAAGGGCGCGGGATCGCTGGAACGCTCGCTGGCGAGCATGCGGATCTTGTCCCGCAAACGGTAACGATTGCCAAGCCCCGTCAGCGGATCGCTGTAAGCCATCGCCTGCAGCTCGTTCTGGCTGACGTGCAACGCCTGCGGCTCTGCCCGTTTCATTTCTGCATCTCGTGAATCCCGTGTCGACCGCGATCACAATGCAGGGCAAGTATTAAAAAAGCCATAGAACCGCGCACCGAAAATGCGGCGGCGTTTCCGCAAGGCCAGCGGCTCGAACACAAAAAGCCGAAATGGAGGAGCTTCAGGCTTGCAGCCGCAGGGCATCCTTGCCGAAAAGGCGCAGAAAAACGGCATCGACCATATCGGGACTGACGGGTTTCAGCAGCATGTCTTCCATGCCCGCCGCCAGGCATTTGTCGAGATCGCCCTCGAAAGCGTGGGTGATGACGCCGACGATGGGAATGCGCTCGTCGCCGGCCAGTGCACGCATACGGCGGGCGACCTCAAAACCGTCGATATCGCCAAGCGTGGTGTCGAGCAGGACGACGGACGGTGCCTGCTCCTCAAAAAGACGCAACGCCTCCTCACCCGACGTGGCAAGCCGCCAGGACAGCCCCAATCCCTCAAGGATTTGTGAGAAGACGATCTGGTTGACCCTGTTGTCCTCAACGAGAAGTATCTCGCAGACGCCGCCGGTCTTGAGGATTTTGGGCAGGTCCTCGGTCATGATCTCCCAGTCCTCGTCGGAGGATTTTTGCTTCGGAGACGATTTGAGCCCGACGGCGAGATAATGCAGCAGCGAAGCATCGATCTCCTCTTCCTCGATGGTGACGACCGGCAGGTCATGCGCGGCCGCGATATCGAGGCATGTGACGCTCATCTGGGCGTCGACAACGACGACATCGATGCCGACGCCTGCGGAAGCGGCGATATCGATGAAACTACGCTGTTCTTCCTCGCTCCTCACCACGGCATGATCCATGCCGCTCGCGGCCAGCCGGTGGCAGGCGGCTTCGGCAAAGTGCCCGTTTCCGGAAACCACCAGCACTGCCTTGCTTTTCAGCAGACCGCCTGCGGAATCGCGATCTTCATCCTTGCCATAGGTGGAGGCGACGAAATCGACATGTTCGAGCGAGGGGATGACGGGCATGCCGTTCGCGTCGATGGTGGCGAGCGCGGTCACGTCCTCCATCGTCGTGACCAGAAAATGCCGGCCAGGCCGACCCACCCGCTGCTTGCGGGTAATCGTCAGCACCTCTTCACCATTCGCGCGCCTCACCCTTTCGGGAAGGATGCTCGGCGTGCCGCTGTCCAGCACCATGCGATCGGCAGCGTCGATCCGGCCTGCGACCTGGCGCGAATGCAGGTCGAAAACCGTGCGGCCGAGAATGCTCTCTGCACTGGTCTCGACCATGGTGCAGGCGGCTTTATTTACGGCGACATAGGCGAGGTTCCGGTCCTTGACGAGGACCGGAAACGGCAGATTGTCGAGAATGTCTTCGATCAGCTGCACGCGTTCGAGGTCGATGCGCCACTGTTCTTCTCTTTTCTTCTGTTCGGAAATATCGGCAACGACGCTGATGCCCAGCCCGGAAGGCAGGCGGTTCATGACGAAGCGCAGGAAGCGCTCCCCCTTCAGCCGCTCGGTTTTTTCAGACCTTTCCTTCCAGTGCAGCGCCAGCCGCTCGCCAATCCATTCCTCGCGTCCCAGCTGCCGGGCATTGGCGGACAGGCTTTCCGCTTCCAGAAGATAACAATCGTAAAGCGCGCTCAGATAGTCGCGCAGCCGCGCGCCCGGCCCGATAACGGCCTCTTGCAGTGGAAAAAAACTCAAAAGCTTCCGGCTTGCGAAAACGATGTGATCGTTCCGGTCGTAAACGACGATCGCCGCGCCAAGCGCGTCGCAAAGGGCATCAAGCATCACTGCATGAACGCCCGCGCCGGAGGACGCCAAATCACTCAACTGCAAACTCCCACCTGTTTTCAGGGTCAGGCTTATGTTTCTATTGGAATCGTCCGAGGCAAATGCCGGGATGAAACGGTAAATTCCGCAAAAGAGACATCAGGGTTCGCTACTTGAAGCAGTCTTGAGGGGAAGATGACGTTCACCCATATACGACGTCACACCACCCGGCGACGGGGGGCCTCGTTCCTGCAGTCATTTCAAGCCGCCTCACCATATGCAAGGCCGATTAAAGGCGGATTAACGCTTAACCTGACGTTGAACGGAAATGATCAAACGCCGGGCAGGCCGCAAAACATGTGCAAACTTTCACGACTTGAGTTTTTTGCTTTCGAAGCCGTGACGAATCCGCGAAAATGACGATCATGGCCATCAAGCAGCTTTCAGAAACCCTCATCAACCAGATCGCCGCCGGCGAGGTCATCGAAAGACCCTCCAGCGCCACGAAGGAGCTGGTGGAAAACGCCATCGACGCGGGCGCAACGCGCATCGAAATCGCCACGGCGGGCGGTGGCAAGGGACTGGTCCGCATCACCGATAACGGCTCCGGCATGTCGCCTGCCGATCTGGAGCTTGCGGTTCGACGCCATTGCACCTCGAAAATATCCACCACGCTTGACGATATCCGCACGCTTGGCTTTCGCGGCGAGGCCCTGCCCTCCATCGGCTCGGTTGCCAAGCTTTCCATCACCAGCCGGCAACACGGCGCAGAACAGGGTTCGGTGATCTCCGTCACCGGCGGCAAAGTCTCCGAGGTCCGGCCCGCCGCTGCCAATGCCGGCACCATCGTTGAGGTGCGCGACCTGTTTTTCGCGACGCCAGCACGGCTGAAATTCCTGAAGACGGAGCGAGCGGAGTCAGCCGCCATTACCGAAGTCGTCAAGCGGATGGCAATTGCCTTTCCGCATATCCGCTTCGTGCTGTCAGGCACCGACCGCTCCACGCTTGAAATCCCCTCCACCGGCGACGATCACCTTGCCCGCATGGCGCAGATTCTCGGTGCCGAGTTCAAGGACAACGCCATCGAAATCGATGCCGGGCGCGAGGATGTAACGCTCTCCGGTTTTGCCGGCGTGCCGACCTTCAACCGCGGCAACTCGGCGCATCAATATGTTTTCGTCAACGGTCGCCCGGTGCAGGACAAATTGCTGTTGTCCGCCATTCGCGGTGCCTATGCCGAAACCGTGCCGCACGGGCGATATCCGGTCGCGGTGCTGTCCCTGACGCTCGATCCCGCCTTTGTCGACGTGAACGTGCATCCGGCGAAATCAGATGTGCGCTTTCGCGATCCCGGCCTTGTTCGCGGGCTGATCGTCGGTGCTATCCGCCAGGCGCTGACCCGCGACGGTGACAGGGCGGCGACGACTGGTGCCAGCCAGATGATGAACGCCTTTCGCCCCGGCTACAGCCCGTCCAATCTCCGACCGTCTGCCGCTGCGACATGGTCCGCCGCGGCCTCGCCTTCCCGACCGCTTGCCATTTCCGGGAACATGCAATTTGCCGAGGCCGTGCAATCGCGCTTTTCCGACATCACCATGCCGACCGCGCGGGCAGAACCCCGCGAGGTTTACGAGGCCTCGGCAAGCCCGTCGCTGGAACCGTCACAATATCCGCTCGGCGCCGCGCGGGCGCAGTTGCACCAGAATTACATCGTCGCGCAGACGGAAGACGGCCTCGTCATCGTCGACCAGCATGCGGCGCATGAACGGCTCGTGTTTGAGGAAATGCGCAATGCGCTGCATTCCAGACGCCCGCCTTCACAGGTGCTGCTCATTCCTGAGATCATCGACCTTCCCGAAGAGGATTGCGACCGGCTGATGGACCATGCGGCTGGTTTCGATGCACTGGGACTGGTCATCGAGCGTTTCGGGCCGGGGGCGGTCGCGGTTCGCGAAACGCCGGCGATGCTTGGCGAGGTCAACGTGCAGGGGCTGGTGCGGCAGCTTGCCGACGAGATCGCTGAATGGGAAGCTGCCTCCACGCTTGCCAACAAGCTGGAATATGTCGCCGCCACCATGGCTTGCCACGGCTCGGTGCGTTCAGGGCGGCGCATGCGGCCGGAGGAGATGAACGCGCTTTTACGGCAGATGGAAAACACGCCGGGTTCAGGACAGTGCAATCACGGTCGTCCGACCTATATTGAGCTAAAACTTTCCGATATAGAACGTCTCTTCGGCCGAAGCTGAGCCTTAACCCCGGGGGCAGCAGGCAGGGCTGGCCTTGGGCGTAGCTCAGCGATATAAATTCAAGGGACTGGAGCATCCGGATTGTTCAGGAGAACGCTACGCCGTTTCGGGCTGGATGCACTGACAAGACATAGCAGGAGACGAAAACGGATGAACAGATTTGAGGGAGGCGGAAACCGCATCGCCGTCATCGAATATCTCGACGGTGACTTCCGGATCGTGCAGACCGGCTCGCATGTCATATGCGCCATCACCGGCAAGACCATTCCGGTCGACGAGCTGCGCTACTGGAGCGTCGCCCGGCAGGAAGCCTATGTGGATGCCAGCGCCTCACTGGAGGCAGAGCGCAAGGCTGGTAATTTGCCCGCCTGATCAGGCGCGGAAGCACGCCCGAAATGGCCGCGTGTGCGAATTCTTCTTTTCGCGCTGAGGGCTGCTCAATTCCTGTGACAAGCACAGGAATGAGGGGGTGAGTGCCCGGCGGCTTGCGTACCGAGATGCTCTAAATTGACGTCCGCGCATTTTCCCGCAGCAAACGGGCGCGGCAATTCCGCACCGCCGTCTCGATGATCGTTGTGGCCGCATTGGGATCGTCGAACACCATGTCGACCTCGATCACCAGGCTGTTCCACAGCAATTCTTCCGCACGGCCATGGTGCCCGTTAAGACGCACGGCGTCCTTGGCCGTTGTCACCAGCTGCAAGTTTTCCTTATCCGCGTCCTGCAGAAGATCGGCGATCTCGTCATCGCTGAAATGGTGATGGTCAGGAAAGGAGCGCTGCAGCACGATTTCGCCACCAAGCCCCTCGACAGTTCGGAAAAACTTGGCGGGATCGGCGATACCAGCATAGGCCAGCACGCGCCTTCCCCTAAAATCCTGCGGTTCCTGCGGCTTTATCGCCGCGACGAAAACCGGTTTGGCGGCCTTTGCCGCGGTTCTGACCAGCGGATCGGCCGCATGGCCGTTGCCGACTTTCAAGAGTCCGGTCATATGCCGCATCTGTTCGGCAAGCGGCGCCCGGACCGGGCCGCCCGGCACAAGATGGCCGTTGCCGATGCCACGCACCGTATCGATAACGACCAACGCATAATCCAGCGTCAGGCGTGCGCTCTGGAAGCCATCATCCATGATGATGAGATCCACGCCCTCCTTCACCAGCCGATGTGCACCTTCCACCCGCTTGCGGGAGATGACCGTCACCGCCTCGCGGGCAAGCAGCAGGGGTTCATCGCCGACATCAGCGGAGCGGTGCTGCGCGGGATCGACGAGGGTCGTGACATCAAGTGTGCCGCCATAACCACGGCTCAGAAAGCCGGGTTTCAGGCCCTTTGCGGCGGCGGCTCGGGCGATTGTCATTGCGGTCGGCGTCTTTCCGGCACCACCAACGGTGAAGTTGCCAATGCAGATGACCGGAACGGAAACGCTCGCCCGTTTTGCCGTGCGCATCCGCCGGCCGGCAATATTGCCGTAGAGAAGGGAAAACGGTGATAACAGCCAGGCTTGCCAGCCTGCTTTCTGCCACCAGAAAGGCGGCGCTTCAGAAACCATATATGCCTGCTCCCGGCCGCATCACCCACGGCATTGCGCTTAAATTCGATAAGTCACATGGGTATTTGCCAGAAAAAACCCTGAATTGCAAAACCCGGCTATACATGCGCAGCTTGTCTCTTCCCATCTTGTGCGACAAGTGGCGCGCACTGCGGGGACATGACCTAAACAACGCGTTCCGGAAGCAGGGTTTCCAGCGCGGTAATATCATCGAAACAATAATGGGCGTCGGCGCCAAGGCTTTCGCGCGAGCCGGTTCCGGTGAGAACGGCAATGCGCAATCCTGCGCCGGCATTTCTCGCCATGTGCAGATCATGATTATTGTCGCCGACCACTGCCACGCGTGCAGGCGCAAGACCAATCGCGTCGCAGAAACCGAGAACCATGCCGGGTTGCGGCTTGGTGCCGTAACCGCTGTCATAACCGGCGACGAAATCGACATCGCTTTCGAAACCGAAACGGATCGCCGTCTGGCGGATGGATTTTTCGTTGTCGCTGGAGGCGATGCCAAGCTTGTAGCCGCGTGCCTTGAGCCTTGCGAAAAATGCCTTGAGATCGGTCACCGGCACGGATTTATCCGCTGCTTCAGTGAATAGCCGGTCGAGCCGCGCAGTCAACTCCACGACATCGCAAGGCGAACCGGCGGCGACGAGACCGGCAGCTATCTCCGCCGTATTGCCGGCAGCCAAAAGACTGTCGGGCACCACATGCCCGGTAACCGGATCCATGCCGCAGGCGGCGAGAAGCTGGTCCGCAAGAACGGGATCGCCCTTGGCCGCAATAGCCGCAAGTTCGCGGTTCACCGGCCCCCAGCTTGCGTCATAACCCAACAGCGTGCCGTCCTTGTCGAAAAGGACTGCGGCAATCGATCGGGTCGCATCAATCTCCATATCCGCTACCATGAACCGATGGCACTCCGCGGTTGCAGCTTGGCGGTGACTGTGAGCGGGTTGATGTAGGGCTCCAGCGCCTTGACGGTGGCGGAAAGCGCGCCGCGCATGTCCTGAATGACCCGGTTGCCGGCATCGATCATCTTGTAGCGTTCATTGTCGTTGACCAAGAGGTAATGCACCGCCTTGGCCAGCATCTCGACATCGCGGACGATGCGCCCGCCGCCGGCGCGGATCAGCTTCTGATAGGCCTCGCGGAAATTCTGTACATGCGCGCCTGACAGTACGGCGCAGCCCAGCATTGCCGGCTCCAGCGGGTTCTGCCCACCCTCGGCCGTCAGCGAACGGCCGACGAAGGCAAGTTCGGTGAGCCTCAGGTAAAGCCCCATTTCGCCAATGGAATCCCCGAGGAAGATATCGGTTTCCGGTGTGATCACGTCGTTGCGGCTTCTGCGCGCCACGGTCAACCCCACGCCCTTCAGCATGGCTTCCACGTCGTCGCCGCGCTCGGGGTGGCGCGGCACGATGATGGTCAATTGACCGTTGCGCGACTTGATCGCCGCATGCACGGTGGCTGCTGCCTTCTCTTCACCGTCGAAGGTGGAGATCGCCGCCCATGTCTTGCGGGTGCCGATCTGCCTGCGATAGTGCTCGAGCAGAGCTTCGTCGCAAGGCGGCGGATCCGTATCGCCCTTGAGGTTGCCGGATATCACCACCGGCCAGGAGCCGAGATCACGGAAGCGTTCGGCATCGACATCGGATTGCGCAACCACCAGCGCCAGCTTGGAAAACAGCGATTCCGCAATGTCGTGCCGGTTGTTCCAGCGGTCGAAGGAACGGTCTGAGAGCCGCGCATTGACCCGGATCTGCGGAATGTGCCGGCGCTCCAGCTCCATCATCGTCACCGGCCAGATTTCCGATTCAGCGGTGATGGCGGCATCCGGTGCCCAGTAGGCGAGGAAACGGTTGACCGCAATCTTGATGTCGAGCGGCACATATTGGTGGATCACATCATCCCCAAGCCGGGTACGGGTCAGCTCGGCCGAGGTGACGGTGCCTGTGGTCAGAAGCACGAAGATATCGCGCTTGCGTATTTCCCGGATCAGCGGAATGAGGGCGAGCGTTTCGCCGACACTTGCGGCATGGAACCAGACGAGCGGGCCACGGGGGCGCTCCGCGCTGGCGTAACCGAAACGTTCTAGACGGCGGCGCTTGTCTTCCTTGCCCTTTGCGGCACGATAGGAAAGATAAGGCCGTGCAAACGGATAAGCGGCGATACCGGCAATCCTGTAACCGGAAAGAGCGAAACGTGCGATACGGCTGCTCATGACATTCTGCCCTTGATCATTCCGCGCAATGCCCTGCCCCTGTTCTTTGTTGTTATCGCCGCCTACTTCTTCTCAAATTGCGTCATTTTTTATCATCGGAAACAAAAGCGCGATCACGTTTTCTCGCAACCGAATTTCCTGCCTGCCATTCCGGGCAGGAATCACGGGAAAACTCGCCTTCACCCAATAGTATTACAACGCAAGGGCAAAAGGACTCAATTTTTATCGTCGGGATTGAGAAGACGGTGCATATGCACGATAAAATAACGCATATGGGCGTTATCAACAGTCATCTGCGCCTTGGATCTCCACGCGGTCAGCGCGGAAGCGTAGTCAGGATAGATGCCGACGATATCGAGTGCATTCAAATCCCGGAACTGAACATCCTGAAGATTTTCCAGTTCGCCGCCGAACACAAGGTGCAGCAGCTGTTTCTGTTTGCCAGATTCCGTCATGTCTTGTCTCTTTCTTAAGCTCTGAGAGCCCCTCATCTGCGGGATTTCCGGGCAAACGTCAACCATCGGACAGATGTGAAAACGCTTTCAAAAGCGCGGGAAGCGCATATTCTGCTGCAGCGCACAATGCGGGGTGGTTTACCTCGCGGCGATTATACATCAGGGGTTTTCCGTCAAGTCCGACCAGACTGCCGCCTGCCCTTTCGAGGATCAGGTCTGCGGCGGCCAGATCCCACTCGTGCGAGTTCGCCTTGACCAGCGTTCCATCGATGCGGCCATCCGCCACCATCGCCAGCCGGTAGGCGAGCGAGGGCACATGCGGAATGCGCTTGACGGTGCTGCGCACCTCTTCCGGCAGATGCGTAATCACGTCTTCAGGTGCGGCCAGATGGAAAACGCCGGTGTTTTCACGGGCGGCTGAAATCGGCTTGCCGTTCTTCAGCGCTTCGCCGCCTTCAAGTGCGGTAAATTCCTCTGCGAGTGCAGGCGCGACAAGCGCGGCAACGACCGGTCGCCCCTCATGCACCACCGCGACGCTGACGCACCAGGTATCCCGCCCACCGATGAAGGCGCGCGTTCCGTCGATGGGATCGATGACGAAGACGGTGGAGCGGGCCAGCCTTGTCGTATCGTCATCCGTCTCTTCCGACAGCCAGCCATATTCCGGCCGGGCGGTACGCAGGATGGTTTCGAGAATTTCGTTTGCCGCGTAATCGGCCGCGCTGACCGGTGAAAGCCCGCCATTCTTCCACCAGACCTCGGGGTCCTTGCGGAAGAAACCGAGGGCCGTCTCGCCCGCCTTGCGTGCGGCTTCGAGGACCAGCCTCAGATCGGAAGCCCAGCGGGCCTCAGCCATATCGTTCATTTTGCCGTCTTTTCCGCGCGCCTCATACGGCGCGCCTGTTTTTCCCTTCGCACTTGCACACAAAGTGCTGGCGAAAACAACCCGCAGGTCGCCTCACTTGCCCGCGATCGTCATGCCTTCGATAGCAAGCGTCGGTGCTGCGACACCGTATTTACGGTCGATATCGTTAGCCGGCGTGACACGCATGAACATGTCCTTCAGGTTCGAAGCGATGGTGACCTCGGAAACCGCGAAGGATTTTTCACCATTCTCGATCCAGAAACCGCTCGCACCGCAGCTATATTCACCCGTGAGCATATTGGCGCCATGGCCAATCAGTTCGGTGACGTAAAAGCCGGTTCCGATGTCCCTCAGCAGATCTTCCGGCGAAATATCGCCTGGCTCCAGCGCGAGATTGGTTGAGGACGGCGATACCGAAGTGCCACCGCGCACGCCGCGACCGTTGGTTTCAAGGCCGAGTTCACGCGCTGCCGAGGTGGAGAGGAACCAATGCTTCAGCACCCCGTCCTCGATCATCGTCATCTTCTCTCCCCGGACACCCTCGCCATCGAAAGGACGCGACGAGGGGCCACGAACAATCTGCGGATCGTCTGTCAGATAAAGGCCCTTTTTCAGAACCTGCTGCCCCATCCTGTCGCGCAGGAAGCTGGTCTTGCGGGCAACGGAAGCGCCATTGATCGCGCCGGCAATGGCGCCGACGAAACCGCGCGCGATGCGGGGATCAAAAACCACGGTAATATTGCTGCCGGTATCGACCTGACGCGGGCCGACCCGCCGCACGACTTTTTCGCCGGCGCGGCGGCCGATCTCTTCGGCTGCATCCAGATCGGCGTAATAGAGGCGGCTGTCGAAATCGTAGTCGCGCTCCATCTTCGTGCCCTCGCCGGCGATGACACTGACGGAACGGCTGAAACGGCTGCCCATGTAGCTGCCGGAAAAACCGTGCGAGGTGGCAAGGACGAGGCCGCCCATGCCGCTCGATGCGCCAGCACCTGAGGAATTGCTGACGCCCTTGACGGCAAGCGCCGCCTCTTCCGAGGCGAGGGCTGCCTCACGCAATTGATCTGTAGAGACCTCGGTCGCATCGAAAAGCTCGAGATCGTCGTAGGAGGTTGCGAGCCGTTCCTTGTCTGCCAGGCAGGCGAAGGGGTCTTCCGGCGAAACCTTCGCCATGGCCACCGCCCGTTCCGCCAGGGTCTTCAGGTCGAAGCCGGGATTGGCCGAAACGCTCGCCACCCGCCGCCCGACGAAAACGCGAAGCGAAAAATCATCGCTTTCGGAGGATTCGGTACTTTCCACCTTGCCAAGCCGGACGCCGACCGATTGCGAGCGAGAGCGGACGACGACGGCATCCGCCTCATCCGCGCCTGCAGCACGGGCAAGATCGACAAGCTCGCTGGCGCGATCGAGAAGTTTGGAAGAATCTATTTCTGAGGACATGAGTTGGCCTTTCATTCCTGTTCCATTTATTGTGCCATCAACCCCGCATCAAGGGCGAAACGCCGCTTTCTCCATCGACAAGGCTTTGTCGCCACCATATTCGAAAGTCAGCCAGCATGACCGAGCACGACGCTCTCTTTTCCGAACCCTTGCTGCTTCTGGCCGGCGCTGTCATTGCGGCGTCGATTTTCCGCAAACTCGGCCTCGGCACCGTGCTCGGTTATCTGGTGGCGGGCATCGTCATCGGGCCGTTCCTGCATCTGGTGACAGACGCGAAAGATATCTTCAACGTCTCGGAACTGGGCGTGGTTTTCCTGCTCTTCATCATTGGCCTCGAACTCAAGCCATCGCGCATATGGCAGATGCGGCGCGATATTTTAGGGCTGGGGCTGGCGCAGGTGCTGGTGACGGGCAGCGTGCTGGCATTGATTGCCTGGTGGGCCGGACTGATCGACGCGCGCGGCAGCCTCGTTGCGGGTTTCGGCCTTGCACTATCCTCCACCGCCTTTGCGTTACAGATTCTTGAAGACGATGGCGACATGAATACGCGGCATGGCAACCGGTCCTTCTCGATCCTGCTGTTTCAGGATCTCGCCATCGTACCGCTTCTCGCCCTTGTCACCATTCTTTCCAACCGCCCGGACGTGCCGACGGATTCGATGGCCTACGATCTCGTCGCCTCCGTTGTCGCGGTGGCGGGCATGGTGTTGGCCGGGCGTTATCTGCTGACGCCGATGTTCCAGATCATCGCCCGCACGGGTGCGCGGGAGGTGATGATCGCCGCCGCCCTCTTCGTCGTCATCGGTGCGGCCGCCATCATGGAGGCGGTTGGGCTTTCGATGGGCATGGGTGCGCTCCTGGCCGGGCTGATGCTGTCGGAATCTTCTTATCGGCACGAGCTGGAAGCCGATATCGAGCCGTTTCGCGGGCTGTTTCTGGCGCTGTTCTTCATGGCTGTCGGCATGTCGCTGCACATCAACATCGTCTACGAGCACATTCTTCTCATCCTGATCGCCGTGCCGGCGATGATGGCTGTGAAGGCGGCCGTAATCTATGGGCTGTGCCGCATCGCCGGTTCGTCCCGTTATGCATCGAGCCGTATCGCGCTGCTGCTGGCGCAGGGCGGCGAATTCGGTTTCGTGCTGTTTTCCACTGCTGCCGCCTCCCGCCTGTTTCCGCAGGCGACGGCTTCCATCCTTGTCGCCATCGTGACGCTTTCCATGGCGCTGACGCCGCTGCTGGCAGTGGTTTCTCGCCGGCTGACGGCGGAGGATGCCGATGAGGACACGCTGGACGAGGATTTTGACGGGGCTGGCGCCGATGTGCTGATGATCGGCTTTTCGCGCTTCGGCCAGATCGCCTCGCAAATCCTGCTTGCCGGTGGGCGCGACGTGACTGTCATCGACAGTTCGGCCGATCGTGTACGTCAGGCTTCCCGCTTCGGTTTCCGCATCTTTTTTGGCGATGGTACACGCAAGGACGTGTTGATCGCGGCCGGCATAGAGCGCGCCGATCTCGTGGCGGTCTGCACCCATAAAAAGGAAGTCACCGACCGCATCATTGACATGATCCAGTCGGAATTTCCAAGCGTGCGCATCTATGCCCGCTCCTATGACCGCATTCATTCCCTCGATCTCAGGAAAAAGGGCGTGGAATACGAAATCCGCGAGACTCTGGAATCCGGCCTGCTATTTGGCCGCCGCATTCTGGAAGGGCTGGACATGGACGGCGAAAGGGCGCTTGCCATTTCCGACGACATACGCGAGCGCGACGAGGAGAGATTGCAGCTACAGGCCGTGGAAGGGCTCGCCGCCGGCAGGCAGATGCTGCACAACAAGCCGGTGCGCGAAGTGAAACCCGAGCCACTGATGAAGCCGAAGAACAAGGTGGAAAAGCGCGAGGAAGAAGAGGACGAAGACGAGGGTGAAATAGCAGTCACCCACTAAGCGGCACGCGCTCGCCCATAGCGAATACTCAAGGAGTACCGCTCAAGCCTCCACGCCCTGCCCGCGATGGAACAGTTCCACCTGCATTTCGATCTGCCGTTTCAGATCATCCTTGATCCCGGCGGAAGCGTTCAGAACTTCTTCCGATTTGAGGAAATCCAGCACGCCAAAACGGTGCACCGGCGGGCGCAGGAAAATATGCGGCGGGCGCAATCTGAGTTTCAGGGCAATGGCCGCCTGCATCATCAGCTGACTGGCGCCGAACAGGCTGTCCAGCCGGTTCGGCATGGTGGTGCCGTCACCTTCAGGGCCGCCAACCACATCGATGCCGACGATGATATCGGCCTGATCCATCAGATGCTCATAGGGCACGGGATTGAAGATGCCGCCATCGATCATGATGCGGCCGTTGACGCGCACCGGCATGAATAGAGCCGGAATAGCCGCAGAAGCCGCCAGCGCCTGAATGATCTCGCCGGTTTCCACCACCACTTCGGTCTGCGCATAATAATCCGTGGTTACCACTTTCAGGGGAATGGCAAGTTCGGAAAAATCCTTCGGCAGGGCTTGCGGCATCAAGGCGTGCAGAATGAGTTCGAGATTGAACTGGCCAAGACGAAAGCCATCGACCGCATGGCGCATGGATGCGGGGCCAAGGCTCCAGAGACGGTTGGCGACCGAACCCTTCCGCCCCATGAGTTCAAGCGTATATTCGCGGATTTCCTTGCCGCTCATGCCGGCCGCCATGCCTGCTGCGATGATGGAGCCGATGGAGGAGCCGGAAAGCGCGACCGGGCGAATGCCTAGTTCGTCGAATGCCTCGATAACGTTGATGTGGCAGATGCCGCGTGCGCCACCGCCGCCGAGCGCCAGGCCGAATGTCGGCTCATGACCGCTCTCGCGGCTGGCATCGATTGCCTCTTGCCCGGCGTGAACCATTGTGACGCTGTCGTTTACACCCTGCTCCATGCCAAATACCCAAGACCCTTTCCACGGCAAAGCCTCTGCCTATTCGGCAAACAAGACAAGACCGTGACGTGACGGGAAAGTGCTGCCGTCAGAGCGTTTTCGCTTTTCTTCAAATCGCGAAAACACTCTAACTCTTTGTTTTGCGGCATTTCCGCACGGAAACCGGGGCCGTTTTTGCTGGAAATGCTCTAGGGCTCGTAGCGGTAGAAGTGCATTTTCGAGTCACCGAAGATGCGGCTTTCGAGCGGTTTGAACACCGGCTCGACATTTACCACAACATCGCCGCGCTCTTCCAGAATGGCGAGCGCACCGGGGGCCAGCCAGCCGCCAGCATGGGCAGCGGCAAATGCCTTCTCCCCGTGGCCCTGGCCATAGGGCGGATCGGCGAAAAGGAGATCGAAGGGCTCGATATTGTTGACGCCGCCAAGCTTGGTCGCGTCACGCCGCAGGATGCGGGCACGCCCATGCAACCCCAGCGCATCGATATTTTCCCACAACAGCCCCCTGCCCTCAACGCCGTTTTCGACGAAGAGCGCCACACGACAGCCACGCGAAAGCGCCTCCAGCCCGACCGCGCCCGTTCCGGCAAAAACGTCCAGAACGCGCGTACCGTCAAGACTTTCCGGATAGGCGTGGCTTAGAATATTGAAGAGGCTTTCCCGTGTCCTGTCGATTGTCGGACGAATGGAATTTGTTTTCGGCGCGGCCAGATTTCGGCCGCGGAACTCACCGCCTACGATCCGCATTACGTGTCATTCCCCTGCCACCAGAAGGTTTGCCACCCGGGCCTTTGCCGCCCGGTTTGCCGCCGCCGGGGCCGCTACCGCCACCGGGGCCTTTGCCCTTGCCTGAAAAACCCGAACGTTCGCCACGTTCACCCGGTTTTCCAAAAGAAGGCTTGCCCGATGCAGGCCTGCCACCGGGTTTGCCGCCCGGTTTTGCGCCTCTTGGCTTGTCACCGAAAGGCCGGTCGCCGCGTGGGCGATCACCGTCTTCGCGGGGCTTGTCGCGGAACGGACGCTCACCGAAAGGTTTCTCACCACGTGCTGTGCGATCTCCGAAGCTCTTCTCGCCGCGGGGGCGGTCGCTGCGCGGGCGATCACCCTCCTCACGTGGCTTGTCACGGAACGGACGGTCGCCAAACGGTTTTCCACCGCGTGCGGTGCGATCTCCGAAGCTCTTCTCGCCGCGAGGACCGTCGCCACGCGGGCGATCTCCCGATTCACGTGGTTTGTCACGGAACGGGCGGTCACCGAAGGATTTCCCGCCGCGATCTCCAAAGCTCTTTCCACCGCGCGGGCCGTCGCCACGTCCACGACCGCCTTCCTCTTCGCGCGGGGAATCCGAACGGATCCACTCGCCCTCGGAATCGGCATGCCTGACGACGTTGCGGCGCGCTTCCGCCTGGGCGGATGGCTTCTTGAACAGGCTTTCCGCTTCCGCGCGGGCAGAAAACTTCCGCTCCTTGCCATCACGGGTGGGCTTTGCGCCGGGCGCCATCCAGACATTGGCCGTGCGGCTGGTGCCCGCGGGCGGGCGGGCGGGGCGGCGTTCTTCGCCATCCTCTTCGCCACGGGTTTTCGCGCCAAATTTCCCGGCAGGTTTGCCACCGAACTTGCCGGCTGGCTTGTCACCGCGCTTGGTGTCGAGACGGCCGAGCGCCTTTTCGCGGCGATCTTCCGGTTTGCCGGCAGCCCTGTCGAACCGCGGCTTGCCTTCCGGCGCATCGCTCTTTGCCCATTCGGACCGGGGCGCGCGCTTGGGCGTATTTTCTTCTTCATCGTCGGCGACAGGCGCATCGTAGATCGGCGCGTCGAAATTGGCGCCGGATTGTTCGATGAGGCGCGGACCAAGCTGGTCACGCAGCATGCGGCCACGCACTTCAAGCACCTTGCCTTCAGGCAGATCGCCAAGCTGGAACGGGCCGTAGGAGATACGGATCAGGCGGTTGACCTCAAGGCCGAGCGCGCCGAGCACGTTCTTGATCTCGCGGTTCTTGCCTTCGCGCAGACCCATGGTGATCCAGACGTTGTGACCCTGGGTGCGGTCGAGCGTCGCGTCGATAGCGCCATAAAGCACGCCGTCGACGGCAATGCCTTCCTTCAGCTTGTCGAGCGCTGCCTGATCGACCTCGCCATGGGCGCGCACGCGGTAGCGGCGCAGCCAGCCGGTCGTCGGCAGTTCCAGCACGCGCGAGAGACCGCCATCATTGGTCAACAGCAGCAGGCCTTCGGTATTGATGTCGAGGCGGCCGATAGAGAGCACACGCGGCAATTCACCCGGCAGATTGTCGAAAACGGTCGGGCGGCCTTCCGGGTCGGAATTGGTCGTCACCAGGCCAGCGGGCTTGTGGTAAAGCCACAGGCGCGTGCGCTCGGCCCCGCGGATGGGCATGCCATCCACTTCGATCTTGTCGGAAAGAGTCGCGTTCATCACCGGAGTGTCCAGCTTGACGCCGTTCAGCGACACGCGGCCTTCCATGATCATGCGCTCGATATCGCGGCGCGAGGCAACGCCGGCGCGCGCCATGATCTTGGAAATGCGCTCTGGCTTGGTGCCCATAACGGCTTCCTGCACCGGAGCCGCCTTGGCTTCTACCGGTTTCTTTTCACGCTCTGCGGCGGTCTTGCCGGGGCCTTTCGGCTTCTTGTCGCGGCTAAAAGTCTTGCCACCGTCACGCTTCGGCTTGTCTTTAAAAGTCATTTGCTGTTTGCCTGTTGTTTGGGCTGTCCTATCAGGTCCAAGCACAAGGGTTAAGAGGAAATTGAAACGCAATGGCCGAAAGGACGCATTTCATGGAACTGGCGCTGGCGGAAGCCCGTGCCGCCGGTGAGCGGCAGGAGGTTCCGATCGGCGCAGTCCTGGTTATGGACGGTCGCGTCATCGCCCGTTCCGGCAATCGCACCCGTGAATTGAACGATGTGACGGCGCATGCCGAAATCGCCGTGATCCGCATGGCCTGCGAGGCGCTGGAACAGGAACGCCTGCCCGGTGCCGATCTCTATGTAACGCTGGAACCCTGCACCATGTGCGCGGCGGCGATCTCGTTTGCCCGCATCCGTCGTCTCTATTACGGTGCGGAAGACCCGAAGGGCGGCGCGGTGCATAGTGGCGTGCGCTTCTTCAGCCAGCCGACATGCCACCACGCGCCTGATGTGTATTCGGGGCTGGCGGAAAGCGAAAGTGCTGAAATTCTGCGGAAATTCTTTCGCGAGAAACGTCTCGACGAATAAGCAGCCGGCGGGAGATGCAATCTTTCCCGCAGGCCATAAGCCCTTCATTTTATCAGAAGGGGTTCCACCAGGGTTTGCCGGTGTTTGCCATCGCCGCTTCTTTCTTACGGCGCTTTTCCTTCTTCTGCTCCGGCTCACCGAGGTCAGTCAGCTGATCCTGCGGAACGCTACGATATTCCTGCGGCGGATCGGTCAGGAACTTGCGCTGGGCGTTGACGACAGAGCCACCCTGGGCATCTGCCTTGGCCTTGCGGAAGGCTTCCCATTTCTGGCTTTCGGTCATCTGGCCGGCCGTGCCATTGCCGGCAAGCAGCGGTGAGCGGTAATGCGGATTGTTCTTATTGGCATCCGCCTCGTCGCGCAGGCGTTCACGGGTCTCTTCCGGCGATTCGACCCATTGCGGGTTGTTTTCGCGGCTCGCCATGTTCTGCTGCGGCGTCGTCAATTGCTCGGCGCGGGACTGGGCGGGGACAACGAGACCGGGACGCGGGCTGTACTTCAGGTTACGTTTTTCCTGATCGTTGCCGGTGATCGAAGTCGCGTTGCCGAGGTCGTCTACAAGCTGTTCTGCCGCAGTCTTGCCCGTACCATAGGTCGGGCTCGTGCAGGCGCTGAGCAGCACGCCTATCGCCGTGATACCTGCAACCGTGCGGAACATGCTCAAACCCTGCGCGTTATCCTGCCCAAAAGCCTTCATCGTCTTCATAAAAACCCTTCCAGCCGTCCGTCCCATTGCGCCAGACATCGTCTTTCGGCAGGCGGTAGCCCGCATTGCCGTGCAAATCCGGCCATTTTCAGGCAGGTGTACCGGATGAAGAGCTAAAGCGCAATTCATCCGGCCATTTTCCTCGCGCATCGGCCCGAAACTCGAAATCGATTTTTCGACAGGAACGATGCGCAGCAGCTTTAAATCATCCCAGCGCGGCAAGCTCGCGCAGTGCCGCCGCATCACGGGCCGAAACCTCCGGATAGTCCGGATCGGAACCGACATCGGTGGTGATACGCCAGGAGCGTGCGCATTTTACGCCTTCCGCCAGCTTCTGCTCGACCACGACCTTTGCGACCTCCGGCAAGCGGAAGCCATCGGCAGGGCCTTCATCGCCGACCACCGAAATGGCCGAGGTGATGCAGATTTCGGCAAAATCCTGCCCGGAGAGAGCCGCCAGAAGATCGGCGTCGGCAATGTGCACGACGGGCGCTGCCTCAAGCGAGGAGCCGATACGCTTTTCACGGCGTTCCACTTCGAGCGCACCGGTGACGACCGTGCGGACCTTGCGGATTTTCTCCCACTTCGCTTCCAGCGCGTCGTTGTTCCACTCCGCCGGAATTTCCGGGAACTGGGCGAGATGCACAGATTCCGCATCCGGATAGCGCGAAAGCCATGCTTCTTCAGTGGTGAAGGGCAGCATGGGCGCAAGCCATGTGACGAGGCAATCGAACAGCTTGGCGATGACCGACAGCGATGCACGGCGCTTCAGCGACGACGGCGCGTCACAATAAAGCGTGTCCTTGCGGATGTCGAAGTAGAAGGCCGACAGCTCCACATTTGCGAAATCGATCAGGGCGCGGGCGATCTTCTTGAAGTCGAAGGCGTCGTACCCGTCGCGCACGACCTTATCCAGCTCGGACAGGCGGTGCAGTACCAGCTTTTCCAGTTCCGGCAGATCGGCATAGGCGATCTCCTCGCCCTTATCGTGGGCAAGCGTGCCGAGCATCCAGCGCACGGTGTTGCGCAGCTTGCGATACGCGTCGATATTGGTCTGGATGATGGCCTTGCCCAGACGCTGGTCTTCCCAGTAATCGGTCGTCATGACCCACAGGCGCAGGATATCCGCGCCGGACTCTTTCATCACGTCCTGTGGTGCAACAACGTTGCCGAGAGACTTGGACTGCTTGCGGCCCTGCTCGTCCATGGTGAAGCCATGGGTGACGACGGCGTTATAGGGCGCGCGGCCACGCGTCGCGCAGCTTTCCAGCAGCGACGAATGGAACCAGCCGCGATGCTGGTCCGAGCCTTCGAGATAGACATCCGCCGGCCACTTCATGTCCGGGCGGTCTTCCAGCGTGAAGGTATGGGTGCAGCCGCTATCGAACCACACATCGAGGATGTCCATGACCTGCTGCCATTTGGCGTGGTCATGGTCATTGCCGAGGAAACGTTCCTTGGCGCCTTCGGCGAACCAGGCATCCGCACCTTCAGCCTCGAAGGCCTCGAGGATGCGGGCGTTGACAGCCTCGTCGACCAGAACCTCACCCTGCTCGTCGGCGAAGACCGCGATCGGCACGCCCCAGCTGCGCTGGCGTGACAGAACCCAGTCGGGCCGCCCTTCGATCATGGCGCGCAGGCGGTTCTGGCCGGATGCCGGAACGAAACGGGTCTGGTCGATGGCATCAAGCGAACGCGAGCGCAGCGTCGTGCCGTCGCCCAGTTCCTTGTCCATATAGACAAACCACTGCGGCGTGTTGCGGAAGATCACCGGCTTCTTGGAGCGCCAGCTATGCGGATAGCTGTGCTTCAGACGGCCGCGCGCGAACAGGTTGTTGGCCGCGATCAGCGCCTTGATGACGCGCTCGTTGGCATCGCCCTTCTTGCCGTTATCATCCATGACGCGGGCCGCACCGCCTTCGGCAGACGGGCCGAAACCGGGTGCGTCCTCGGTGTAGAAACCGTCATCGCCAACGGGGAACGGGATGGCCGGCGAAACGCCGCGCGCTTCCAGCTCACGCTGATGCGCGGTCCAGACGTCAAAGTCCTCGCGGCCATGGCTCGGCGCGGTGTGCACGAAGCCCGTGCCTGCATCGTCGGTGACGTGGTCGCCATCGAGAAGCGGAACCGGGAAATCGTAGCCAAGCGACGCCAAAGGATGGGCGCAGGTGATGGCGGCCAGTTCTTCAGCTTTCACATCGCGCACGAACTTGAAGGTCACCTTCGCCTTGGCAGCAGCCTCATCGGCAAGCTTTCTGGCGAAGATCAGCTTTTCACCCGGCTGCGGCCCGAAATCGTTCTGCGCGCTTTCGACTTCGAACAGGCCATATTCGACCCGCGAGGAGAAGGCGATGGCGCGGTTGCCGGGGATGGTCCACGGCGTGGTTGTCCAGATGACGACAGAGACGCCGGAAAGAGCTGGCGCAGCGTCCTTCACCGGGAACTTCACCCAGATCATGTCGCTTTCAACGTCGTGATACTCGACCTCGGCTTCCGCCAGCGCCGTGCGCTCGACAACCGACCACATGATCGGCTTGGAACCGCGATAGAGCTGGCCGCTCTTGGCGATCTTCAGCAGTTCGCCGGCGATGCGGGCTTCCGCGTGGAAGTTCATGGTTGTGTAGGGGTTTTCGAAGTCACCCTCGATGCCGAGGCGCTTGAACTCTTCTGACTGAACCTTGATCCAGCCAGCCGCGAACTCGCGGCACTCCTTGCGGAATTCGTTGACCGGAACCTCGTCCTTGTTCTTGCCCTTGGCGCGGTAGGCTTCCTCGATCTTCCATTCGATCGGCAGGCCGTGGCAATCCCAGCCGGGCACGTAATTGGCATCGTAACCGCGCATCTGGAACGAGCGGGTGATGACGTCTTTCAGGATCTTGTTCAGCGCATGGCCGATGTGGATGTTGCCGTTGGCATAGGGCGGGCCATCATGCAGCACGAATTTCTCGCGACCGGCGGCGGAGGCGCGGAGCTTTTTATACAGCCCCATTTCCTGCCAGCGCTTCACCGTTTCCGGTTCTTTCTGCGGCAGGCCGGCACGCATCGGGAAATCCGTCTGCGGCAAATAGAGGGTCGAGGAATAGTCGAATTTTTCTGCGGTGTCGCTCATAATTGTACCGTTGTTGCGCGCCGTGTCGGTCGCGCCGTCTCAATTTCAAAGAGGGCAAATACGGAAAGCGCCATGTCAAATGCCATGACGAGCGCCAAAATCCCGGACCTTCCGGCTCTTCAGAGCGGGCGGAAGGCCGGGCCAATAATTCGGCCTATCTGAACTTTAAACAGCAACCGGTATTGGGACATGGCCGGTTGTTTATGCGGTTTTCCGGCAAAAAGGAAGTGAAAAGCGACGACAATCCGGGACAGGATTATCTGCCCGCTCAAAATGCTATCTTCGCATCCAATTCACTGAGCGGCCGCACGCCTGACAGCATCGCCCGCGCCTCTTCCTCATCCCGCCTGATCTGCGCGACCAGCGGGTCCAAGCCGTCAAATTTCAGCTCGTCACGCAGGTGCCCGAAGAAGGATACCGAACAGACCTCACCGTAGAGATCACCGGAAAAATCGAAGACGTAGGTTTCCAGAAGTGCCGCACCGTTATCGGTGACCGTCGGGCGGTAACCGAAGCTTGCAACGCCATCGTAAATCGCTCCGTCGGGGCGGCGGAACCGCACGGCATAGATGCCGGCTTTCAGCTCCGTTTCGGGTGAAAGCGCCATGTTGGCCGTTGGGTAACCCAGAGTTCGCCCCAGCTTCTGGCCGCCGATGACTTCACTTTCCACCGTGAAACGATACCCGAGTTGTCCGGCGGCACCTGCCACATCTCCGTCGCACAGAAGCGAGCGGATACGGCTCGATGAGACGACATCCGCGCCCTCGTCGCGAAAGGCATCCACGAGCGTCACGTCGAAGCCGTTGCGCTTGCCGGCCGCCATCAGAAATGCCGGGCCACCTTCGCGGCCCTTGCCGAAATGAAAATCAAAGCCGGTGACGACTGCGCTGGCGCCCAGCCAGTCGACCAGAATGGAATTGACGAACTCTTCCGCCGAGCGCTGCGAAAACTCGCGGTCGAAGGGGTATTCGATGACCGAGCGGAAACCGATGGCCTCGAGAATACGTGCCTTCAACGGCGCAGGCGTCAGGCGGAAGACCGGCGTTTCAGGGCGGAAGACGGAACGGGGATGCGGTTCGAAGGTCAGCACGAGTGCCGGAACGCCACGCGCCTCGGCCAGTTCCAGCGCCCGGTCCAGAACGGCGCGGTGGCCGCGATGCACACCATCGAAATTGCCGATCGCGATGACGCCGCCGCGCAAGCCTTCAGGCAGCGGCTCCTTTTTTTCATTGCGATGAAAGACGGTCATTGCAGTCGATCCATTGTTTACGCCGGCTTACGCCAGACGTTTCCTAGGCAAGGCGGGGCATCCACCAGCCGGGAGCCGCGCCCTGCCCCTTCAGATAGGCGTTCAGAAGCGCCTCGTCCGTCTGGCCATTCAGCGTATATTCGGCGGCGTGAATGCCGCCGCTGATATAAAGAAGGTTGAGGCCGCTCGCAATTGCGCCCTTCACATCCGTCGGCATGCCATCGCCAATGGCGAGCACGCGATCCTTCGGGAAATCGCCGCGCACTTCTTTCGCCGCCGCGAGGCAGGCTTCATAGATCGGCGCGTGCGGTTTGCCGGCAATACGGACTTCGCCGCCAAGCTGTTCGTAATATGCGGCCATGGCGCCGGCGCAGGGAATGATGCGCTCGCCGCGCTCTACCACCAGATCGGGGTTGGCGCAGATCATCGGCGCCTTGCGGGCGATGAAGCCTTTCAACATTTCCGTATAGTCTTCCGGCGTTTCCGTCTCGTCATCGAAGAAACCGGTGCAGACGACGGATTCCGCTTCCGCCTCGCCGACCCGTTCGACATCGAGACCTTCCAGCAGCGGCATGTCACGCTCGGGGCCGAGCAGAAAGACTTTTCTTGGGCCTTCCGCGATCAGGCCCCGGGTGACGTCTCCCGATGTGATGATGCGGTCATAGGCCTCATCCGGCACGCCGAGAACGCGAAGCTGGGCGATGACACCGGGGGCCGGACGCGGCGAATTGGTGATGAGCACCACGGTCTTGCCGGCCTTGCGCGCGTCGTGCAGCGCAACCGCCGCATCCGGGAAAGCGCTAACGCCATTATGCAGCACGCCCCAGACATCCGAAAGAACAACGTCGAACCCATCAGTGATTTCGCCGAGGGTGAGAATGCGATGGGCCATGATATGCTTTCCGGGTGCGAAAAAAGGGTGTGCGTCACATGGCAAAGCAGGACGCCGATGGCAAGGAAAAAAGCGGTGCCAGACCTGCCTCCGGCCCACCGGCCACCATCCGAACATAAAACCCCTCTACGCCAAAAACGAAGGTTGCCTGAAAAAGAGCGATCTGTCCTCGCCCGTCAGAGCGTGGAAATTTTCTGTCATGGAACGCTGGTAACCATAGGCCGTGAAATTTTTCCGGCAGTGCGTTCTTGACTCCGGGGGGACGCCTCCTTATCTCGGCTTTGCTGGCACTCCAACAAGAGGAGTGCTAACACCCATCACGTGAACCTGCAAAAGGTTCCTGAAGTCATTTGATCGAGGGATTAGGCAATGACAAGCACCAATTTCCGCCCGCTTCATGATCGCGTCGTCGTTCGTCGCGTTGAGTCCGAAGCAAAGACCAAGGGCGGCATCATCATTCCCGATACCGCCAAGGAAAAGCCGCAGGAAGGCGAAATCGTCGCCGTCGGTTCCGGCGCTCGCGATGAGGCCGGCAAGGTCGTCGCTCTCGACGTCAAGGTTGGCGATCGCGTCCTGTTCGGCAAGTGGTCGGGCACCGAAGTCAAGCTCGACGGCGAAGACCTTCTGATCATGAAGGAAGCCGACATCATGGGTATCATCGGCTGATTTCGCCGCACCCATCGTTTCCTTAAATTTCAAGCCGGACCCCGTCCGGCCATTCGAAACCAGGAGTTTTGAAAATGGCAGCCAAAGAAGTCAAATTCGGCCGCACAGCGCGCGAAAAGATGCTCAAGGGCGTCGACATTCTCGCTGATGCAGTGAAGGTCACCCTCGGCCCGAAGGGTCGTAACGTCGTTATCGACAAGTCCTTCGGCGCACCGCGCATCACCAAGGACGGCGTTTCGGTCGCCAAGGAAATCGAACTCGAAGACAAGTTCGAGAACATGGGCGCACAGCTCGTTCGCGAAGTTGCCTCCAAGACCAACGACATCGCCGGTGACGGCACCACCACCGCAACGGTTCTGGCCCAGGCCATCGTTCGCGAAGGTGCAAAGGCAGTTGCTGCCGGCATGAACCCGATGGACCTCAAGCGCGGTATCGATCTGGCTGTTGCTGAAGTCGTAAAGGACCTTCAGGCCAAGGCCAAGAAGATCAACACTTCGGAAGAAGTTGCACAGGTCGGCACGATCTCTGCAAACGGCGAGCGTCAGATCGGTCTCGACATTGCTGAAGCAATGCAGCGCGTCGGCAACGAAGGCGTTATCACCGTTGAAGAAGCCAAGACCGCTGAAACCGAACTCGAAGTCGTCGAAGGCATGCAGTTCGACCGCGGCTACCTGTCGCCTTACTTCGTGACCAACCCGGAAAAGATGGTTGCGGACCTCGAAGACGCATACATCCTTCTGCACGAAAAGAAGCTCTCGAACCTCCAGGCCATGCTGCCTGTTCTCGAAGCTGTCGTTCAGACCGGCAAGCCGCTCGTCATCATCGCTGAAGACGTAGAAGGCGAAGCCCTTGCAACGCTCGTCGTCAACAAGCTGCGTGGCGGCCTCAAGATCGCTGCTGTCAAGGCTCCTGGCTTCGGCGACCGCCGCAAGGCCATGCTGGAAGACATCGCCATCCTGACCGGTGGTACCGTCATTTCCGAAGATCTCGGCATCAAGCTCGAAAGCGTTACCCTCGACATGCTCGGCAAGTCGAAGAAGGTTTCGATCTCCAAGGAAAACACCACGATCGTTGACGGTGCTGGCCAGAAGTCCGACATCGAAGGCCGTGTTGCCCAGATCAAGGCGCAGATCGAAGAAACCACTTCCGACTACGACCGCGAAAAGCTGCAGGAACGTCTTGCCAAGCTCGCTGGCGGCGTTGCCGTGATCCGCGTTGGCGGTTCGACCGAAGTTGAAGTGAAGGAAAAGAAGGACCGCATCGACGACGCTCTCAACGCGACGCGCGCTGCTGTTCAGGAAGGCATCGTACCGGGCGGCGGCGTTGCCCTGCTGCGTTCTTCCACGAAGATCACCGTCAAGGGTGAGAACGACGACCAGGAAGCCGGCATCAACATCGTCCGCAAGGCTCTGCAGTCTCTGGTTCGCCAGATTGCAGAAAACGCAGGTGACGAAGCTTCCATCGTTGTTGGCAAGATCCTCGACCGGAACGAAGACAACTACGGCTACAACGCCCAGACCGGCGAATATGGCGACCTGATCCAGCTCGGCATCGTCGACCCGGTCAAGGTTGTTCGCACGGCTCTGCAGAACGCGGCTTCGGTTGCTTCGCTGCTGATCACCACCGAAGCCATGATCGCCGAACTTCCTAAGAAGGAATCGGCAATGCCCCAGATGCCTGGCGGCGGCATGGGCGGCATGGACTTCTAATCAGTCCTGTCACTGGAATACGAAAGGGCGGTCTTCGGATCGCCCTTTTT